>JANNNE010000382.1:0-9872 GCA_031398385.1 Ideonella sp. | reverse complement strand
AGCCCCCCCCCCCCCCACGCCCTGGCCGGCGAGGTCTGAGGCACCGCGGGAAGACAGCCACTCGGCGCCACGACGCCGCCTGCCGCTGGGCCATGACGACCCGGTACGTCGTCCAAGACCACACGCTGTCACCAATTCGTCATCGGCACCGCCTAGATTATCGGCTTCGATCGCTCCGTGGGTCGCCTTCATCGTCGGGCGCGACATCAGGCCGCCGATGGATCGGTCGACCGGGCCGGACCGCAGCGAGACCGTGGGGTGCCACGCGGATTCGCCACGATGCCACACCGGCAACGCCGCGGATCCACGCGGCGATCGACCTGAAACACTTCTTCAACAGGTGGCCGTCATGCGATGGGAATGGATGCTGCTGCAGGTCAGTCTGGTCTGGTCGATGGCGGCACCACAAGCTGTGGCGCAGGATGCAGCCCGAGGCGCCGGCCTGTATCTGCGCCTGCCTGCACTGACGAGTTGCGTCGGCTGCCATGGGCCCGATCCCACACAGAACCGCAACAAGCTGTTGCAGGCAGCCGACCGGCCAGAGGCACTGGTGCGGGCGCTGAACACCGTCGCAGCGATGGGTTATCTGAAGTCGGACCTGTCGCCAGCCGACATCGCCGATCTCGCCGCTTACCTGGGTCGGGTGCTGGTCGTTGCCGCTGACGATTCGCCGGTTGCGGTCTGGCCGGTGAACATTGAATTCGGCAGGTTGCCGGTCGGGACGCTGTCGCCCCGTCATCGCGTTGTGCTGTTCAACCGCGGCAGCGTCCCGCTTGCGCTGGGGGCGCCGATGGTGCGCAGCGATGGCGTGCAACTGCAACACGACTGCGGCTCCTCGCTGCCTGCCGGGGGTCGATGCGTGCTGACCCTGCGCTATGCGGATCCGGGCGCTGCGACAACTGTGTTGGCAGGTGCGCTGTCATTGCCCGTGACCAGCCTGGGCGCCCCGCTTCAAGTCGGCTTGTCCGGCGAGATTCGTGGTGGTCCGGTCGGCCAGCTCGCGTTCGACAGCGACGGCTTGATGGACTTCGGCGAGACCCCAGCCCCCGCTCGAATCGAGAAGACCCTGAGCTTGCGCAATGTCGGTGACGCCGCGGTCACGCTGGGCCTTTCGACGCTGAGCGGCCCCGACCGCGCGCTGTTCGCAGTGGAAGGCCAGTGCACGCCCGGCTTGGTTCTGGCGGCCGGCAGTGCCTGTGAACACCGGGTGATCTACCAGCCCGAACGCGCGGGCTCAGCGCAAGCCGGTTTGCAATGGCGCAGCGACGGACGCAGTCCGGGCAACCTGCTGTTGGCAGGCCAGGCGACCGCTGCGCCCGCGCCCGCACCTTCGCCCCCACCCGCGCCTTCCCCTCCACCCTCTCCGGTTCCGTCGCCGCTTCCCCAGCCCGCGCCGGCTCCGACACCTGTACCCGTACCCGAGGCCGGTTCATCAGGCGGTTGCTCGACCGCGTTGCCACAGCCTGCCAGCGGCCAACGCCTGGGCGCCTTCGATCCCGTGCTGGCGCTGCTGGTGTTGGGAGCGGCCATGAGACTGTTGCTGGGACGGGCCCCACGGCCACGGGCCGCCTCCTGAACACAATCGGTCGGTGGTGCCGAGGTGCCTTCCATCGCGAGCCTGACCAGCGATCCCGCAAACCTCACCGATCCGGGGGTGCGCGAGCTGGCCGACAACATCATCGCGACGCAGAAAAAGGAAATCGCCGAGATGCAAGCGCTGATCGAGGATCTGGAGCGGTAGCCACACGTCACGGTCACAAGCGCAACCTGTCCGGGCGGGCAACGGCTTCGCACCGCGCGTGTCCTCTGGCTTCCCCGGTCGCCCTGCATTGACGGCCTCGCAGCGAATCGAAACCAGCCCCTCGCCGCGCGCGCTTGCGAAGGCTGGTTGCGCGTTACCTCTACACCGCAGGCGGATCCTGTTCGCGGGCCAGGTGCTTGTGAGCGCCGAGGGCCGCAATGAAGGAATCGATGGCTGCATCCAGTTCTTCGGACCCGGACGCGCTGATCAGTCCCGGATCCGGATCACCATCAGGCAGCGTAGTCGGAATGTCGAACATGCCCAACAACCCGGCCGCTTCGCCGATGGTCATGATCGTCTTGCAATGGCGGTACTGATTCCGCATGAACTCGCCGGTGTGTCCGTCGTTGGCCAGTGTCTGCACCGCATCCGCGCCGTCGGGCACCACCAGACCATCGAACAGGAAGTCCGGTTCGTTTTCCATCGATGCATCGGCTTGCATCTCGACGCCGCCGGCCGTCGTGAACGCGCCGATTCGCGGGCCGACCAGCCGTGGTACGGCGCCGGCGTCCAGCAAGGCGCCATGCACGGCGGTGACGGCCTCGTCGTCGACCCCGTCGGCCACCAGGATCGCCACCTTGCGGGTACGGATGCCACCATCGCCCGGACGCGCCAGCAGCGACAACATCGGTGACTTCGTCACCTCGGGCGTGACTTCGGTCTGCAGCGCCTTCGGCAACGCGTCGGGCATCTCTTTCATGCCCAGCCCGTCGGCCACCTGTTGTGCAAGTGGTTCCGAGGCATTGCGCAACAGCGCGACAACCCGTTCGCGGATTGCCGGCACCGTTACCTTTGACAGCTCGAAGCGGAAGCCGCCCGCGATGTGCGCCTGCTCGACCGGGGTCTGGCTCTCGAAGAACAGGGTGGCCTGGGTGTAGTGGTCGGCAAACTTTTCGGGCTTGATGCGCACCTTGTCGGCGCTTTCCTTCGCGTCGATTCGGCGCGCCACGCTGACGAAGCCCTGCCCGGCTGCGCCGGCCTGAAACGGACAGCCGCCGGCCAGCGAGTTCGGCTCGTAGGCGACCCGACCGCGGTTGATGGCCTGGCGGTGCATGCCGTCGCGCTGGTTGTTGTGAACCTGCGCCAGCGGCGCATTGATTGGCAGCTCGTGGAAGTTCGGTCCGCCGAGCCGCGAGATCTGCGTATCCACATACGAGTGAATGCGACCGGCCAGCAGCGGATCGTTGGTGAAGTCGATGCCCGGCACGATGTGCGCCGTGCAGAACGCCACCTGCTCGGTTTCAGCAAAGAAGTTGTCCGGGTTGCGGTTCAGCACCATGCGTCCGACGATCTTGACCGGCACCAGCTCTTCGGGCACCAGCTTGGTTGCATCGAGGATGTCGAAGCTGAACGACTCGGCCTGCTCTTCGCTGAACACCTGCAGGCCAAGCTGCCACTCCGGATATTCCCCGGCCTCGATCGCTTCCCACAGGTCGCGGCGGTGAAAGTCCGGGTCGGCGCCGGAAATCTTGACCGCCTCGTCCCATACCATTGAATGGGTGCCGAGCTTGGGCTGCCAGTGGAACTTGACGAAGACACTCTCGCCAGCGTCGTTGACGAGCCGGAACGTGTGGACGCCGAAGCCCTGCATCATCCGGTAGCTGCGCGGAATCGCGCGGTCGGACATCTGCCACATCAACATGTGCGCGGATTCGGGCATCAGCGAGACGAAGTCCCAGAAGGTGTCGTGCGCCGACGCCGCTTGCGGCATCTGGTTGTGCGGTTCGGGCTTGACCGCGTGGACCAGGTCGGGAAACTTCATCGCATCCTGGATGAAGAACACCGGCATGTTGTTGCCGACCAGATCCCAGTTGCCTTCATCGGTATAGAACTTGACCGCAAAGCCGCGTACATCGCGCGCGGTGTCCTTCGAGCCGCGCTCGCCGGCCACCGTCGAGAAGCGCACGAACACCGGGGTGATCTTGCCGGCTTCGCGAAACGGTGCGGCCTTGGTCAGTTCAGTCTGCGCTTCGTAGCATTCGAAGAACCCATGGGCTCCCGACCCGCGTGCGTGGACGATCCTCTCGGGGATTCGCTCGTGGTCGAAGTGGGTCAGCTTCTCGCGCAGGATGAAATCTTCCAGCAGCGCCGGCCCGCGCGGCCCGGCTTTCAGCGAGTTCTGGTTGTCGGCAATCGCCACACCCTGGTTGGTGGTCAACACCCGCCCTGACGAATCGACCCGGACCCGGTCGAGTGATCCGTTGGTGGCATTGACGCCAGCTGGTGCGAAAGTTCCCAGCTTGTCGGAGCTGTTCGACTCACTTAGCGTGCTGCCGGTCGGCAAGCGCGACTCGGGTCGGGCCGTCAAGCCCTGCGGTGGCGACAACGCGTTGTCCTCGCCATGCTCCAGTGCCTTGTTGGTATTGACAGGCATCGCCGCAACCAGGTTCTGGGTCTGGGCCTTTTGCTGCGCTGGAAGATCGTCTGCCGGGGGCGCGCCGAGTTTGGCCGGGCCGCTGTCGGGGTTCCGTGCAGCCGCCTTGACGGCCTTTTTGCCTGCGCCTGTCGGGTTCTTGGATGAAGCCATGAGAGAAGTCCTGGTTGGATGGTTGGAAAACTGCGCGTCCGAAGGCGAGCCACGGCGAGCGCGCCGCCGGCCGTCGCTTCTCGCCGATCAGAAGTGGTCGCTGGCCGATCGGTGCAGGGTGATCTCACGCCGCAGCCCGGAGCCGCCGAAAATCTTTGCGCAGGAGTTAGGCAAGTAGTGTGCCCGGGCAGGACAGACGTAACAGCGGCGTGGGCAGCAGATGCCGAATCGGAAAAGTTTTCCGACCGTGCCGTCGGTACGGGTTGTTCTTACTGAAGCTTTGGAGGATTGATCTTTGCACGGGCCGTGGCCGCGTCGGCCGCATGTTCGAGCTTGATCGTGGTTAGCGCGGTCTGGAAAATGCCGCCTTGCATCGATGTGCCGGGCAACGCATGACGCGAGGCGCGTCATCAAAAACCAGCCTCGGGGTCGTGGCATGAGCGAAGCCCAACCGTAGGATCCGACCTACCGTGCCAATGTCGGGATTCCGATCACAAAACCGCATGCCGGATGAACCCGCTTGGCGGCGCTACTTCATACCCTTGGCTCCCCTGCACGCGTTGACCACCGACCCCGGTGACCGGCGCACTTGCAGCCAACCAAGGAGATATTCATGAACGACATCAGGAAAGACAGGATCGATGACAAGGACCATCCCGTTGCCACCGGAGTGGGTGCAGTGGTGGGTGGTGCAGCCGGCGGTGTGGCGGGCGGTGCAGCTGCCGGCGCGGCAATAGGCGGCATGACGGGACCGGCTGGCGCGGCGGTTGGCGCGTTGGTCGGGGCGGTTGCCGGTGCGGTCGCCGGCAAAAGCGTCGCGAAGAACGTCGACCCCGATGCTCACGACGCCTACTGGCGCGATAACCACTCGACCCGCTCATACGCAAACGGCTCGACCTTCGACGAATACCGGCCGGCCTGCGGTTACGGCGTCGATGCCTACACCCGTTATCCCGGGCGCAGCTTCGATGATCTCGAGCCAGAACTCAGCCGCGACTGGAACAGCCGACGCGGCAACTCCAATCTCGACTGGGGCCGCGCCAAACATGCATCGCGTGATGCCTGGCAACGGGTAAGCGACACCGTCGAGCGCGCAATTCCCGGAGACTCGGACCGCGACGGCAAATAAGACACAGGCCCTTCGAAGGGGCCGAGTCGCGATCGCGCGGGCCGACGCCGCCACCGGCGGGAGGCTCCGTCGCGGAAGTGACGCACAGAAGAACCGGGGGATGCTTTTGGAAGGCATCCCCCGGCGACCGCAAACGGTGAGAAGTGACCGGCGAAGCCCCGTTCTTCGCGACACTGAATTGCTGCATCGAGCCGCGACTTCGACCGCCTCGACCCCTGCAGCGAATCGCCCTACAGCATTTTGGGCAAGCGTCCCACCATCATTTGATCGTCACCCCGGCACGTACCGGTCTTCCGGCAATTTACCGTTGGCTGTATCAAGTCCAACAGCCCGAACAACCAGATATGTGTCCGTATTCCAGTCCGAATATTTCGTCTCGGCTCCGCGCCCGACAGTCTGCCCGCACCGATTTCAAGGCATTCGTCCGCGGTGCAGATTTTCCCTGCGTAGGTGCACGTTCCGCGCTGAATCGCGACCGTCTGCGCTTCGCCCATTTCAATACGCTCGGTGACGCCACTGCGGCGCTGCCGCTCCGCGACGAACTGGCGGCGTTCGCTGCGGAGTTTCCTGATCCAGGCACTACGCCCGTCAGTTTTGTCGCGACCTTCGACAGCGAGATCGGCAACGAACATGAATTCGAGCGCCTGTTGTGGCTGCAGCTGCAGCAGCTTCATGATGTGGATCGCATCTATTCGCCATGGGACGCCTCGGTCAGCGCCGAACCCGACGATCCCGAGTTTTCGATGAGTGTGGCTGGTCGCGCGTTCTTCGTCGTCGGCATGTTTCCAACGGCATCGCGAATCGCGCGGCGCGCCCCGCTGCCGACGCTGGTCTTCAACTTCCACGAGCAATTCACCCTGCTCAAGGAATCGGGAAAATACGCCAGCATGCAAGAGGCGATCCGCGCCCGTGATACGGCCCTGCAGGGCTCCATCAACCCGGTACTGGCACGCTTTGGTGAAGCCTCCGAAGCGCGCCAGTATTCAGGCCGGGCGGTGGAGCCCACTTGGGCCTGCCCATTTGCGGCCCGGAGCACACGGCATGTGTGATGGTCACACCATACGCATTCCGCCGCAAAGGGGCATCGCATTCGAACTGCGGACCGGTGATGTGCTGCGGGTCATCGACCCGATGGGCGAGCAGGTCTCCGATCTGTTCGCTTTCAAGCGCGATGATTTCGCGTGCAGCCTGTCTTCGGGCCGCAGCATTGACTATGCGTCCAAGATCTACTTGTCCACGGGCGACACGCTGTATTCGAACGACAGCCGTCCCATGTACACCATCGTTCGCGATCAGGTCGGGCGCCACGACTTCTTGCTGACTCCCTGCAGCCAGGAAATGTTCGAGATCTTGTACAAGCACCGTGGTCACCACCCGAGCTGTTTCGAGAATCTCTACACCGCATTCGAGCCATTCGGCATCAGGCCCGAGCAGATCTCCACCACCTTCAATATCTTCATGAACGTGCGGGTCGACCCGCAAGGCAAGGTGTCGGTCGAGCCGCCAACTTCGAAGGCGGGTCAATGCATCGAACTGAGGGCCGAGATGGATCTGTTGTGCGCGCTGACGTCGTGTTCAGCCGAACAGTCGAACAACGGTGCCTTCAAGCCGATCGATTTCGTGATCGATCGGGCTTGAAACAAGTCGCTTTTCCCATCTCTTCATGCGCCTGCAATCGCTTGACAAATCAGTTGGTGGTCCTGACTGAGAAGCCCTTCGGCTGCGACACCGGCACGCGCAGGAAACCGCAGTGCATGCGGGACGATGCCACCGCATCGGTGATCTCCGCCGCGTTGTTCTCGCTCACCGGACTTTCAAATCAGCGAAGACTCGGCAGAATTCGTCGCAGCTGGTCGACGTTGACCGGTTTGGCCAGGATGTGGTCGATGCCGGCGTCATCGGCCTCGTCCAGCTTCGCGCCTTCACGCGTGCCGGTGATCGCAACCAGCACGATGTCGTCGCCGTGCGTCGAACGGACGCGGCGTACCAGCTCCGCCCCCGTCATTCCGGGCATCTGCAGATCGATCAACACACACAGCGGATGAACCTCGTCCACCAGCGCCAGCGCGGCCGACCCGTCGACTGCGGTCCAGGCGGAATAGCCGTCCAGTTCGAGCAGCATCTTGAGCGTCTGGCAGGTGTCGAAATCATCATCGACGATAAGCACGCGAACCTCCTCAACAGTCATGTCATCACCACTCAGTCCGCTTTTCTCGAAAGCACAATCAAGCAATGTAGCGTTGTCAGCCAATCTCTCCTACGTCTTTTCCTGCATTGGCTGCAGCAACAACGCGATTTGAATTCGCAAGTAGCATCGTTCTTCATGACAATCTCCCGACGCAATCTGCTGGCGAGCACGCTGGCAACCGGAGGCAGCCTGCCGCTGCTCGCCGCCCAGCCCGCAGCCGCTCAAAACGCCGGCGCCGCGCCGGTCGCCTCGCCCGAAGCGCGCGCCCTGGACGAACTGTTCACCCGCTACTGGGACCAGACCGCCCGCTTCAGGCCGGAGTGGGCCACCTTCCGCGGCGACCACCGCTTCGGCGACCGCTTGGCCGATCTGTCACCGGCCGGCATCCAGCGGCGCGACCGGCAGATCGCACGCTGGCTCGAAGAAGCGCGCGCGGTAGCGCCGCAGGGTCTGTCGGCCACCGATCGCCGATCCCGCGAGATGTTCATCCACGACCGCGAGCGCGAAATACGCGAAGCCGGCTTCGTCGGCTGGCGAACGATGCGCATCGGCTCCTTGCGTGGCACCCAGACCTCGCTGGCCAATCTGTTGCAGGCGGTGCCGGTCGACAACGAGGAGCAGGTCGAGCAACTGTTGCAACGGCTCGACCGCTATCCGGTGCAGCTGCAGCAGGAAATCGACTGGATGGCGACTGGCATCCCGCTGGGCTGGGTACCCGCCCGCCCGGTTCTCGAGCGGGCCCTGCTGCAACTCGATGGCCAGCTGAATGCCGACCTGAAGACCGGACCGTTGTTCGAACCCCTGCGCCGGATCGGCCGCACGATTCCGGAAGCGCGACGCGACGCGCTTCGCACACAAGCCGATCAGCTGCTGAACCGCCGCGTGCTGCCGGCGATGCGGGGGCTGCGCGCCTTCATCGTCGATCGCTATCTGCCGGCAGCGCCCGCGGCCGGCGGGCTGCTGCGTTATCCGGGTGGCGAAGCGGTCTATGCGGCTCGGGTGCAGGACCAGACGACCACCGACCTGAGCCCAGCCCAGATCCACCAGATGGGCCGCGACGAACTGAGCCGCCTGCGCGGCGAGATCGACCAGGTGATGCGCGAGATGAAATTCAGCGGCAGCCTGGCCGGCTTTGCCGCGCATCTGCGCCAGCCGTCGAATTTTTTCCCGAGTGCGGACGCCATGCTCGATGGCTATCGGGTGATGGCGAAGCGGCTCGATCCCGAGATGCCTCGCCTGTTTGCCGAGCTGCCGCGCGCCAGCTACGGCATCCGTCCGATGGCCGCTCACCTCGGGCCAGGTGCGGCCGACAACTACAACCGCCCGCCGGACGATGGCAGCGCCCCGGGCTGGTACAACGCCAACGTGCTGGCCTTCAAACGCCGCCCGCGCTGGGCCCTGGCAACGCTGGTTGCCCACGAGACGGTACCGGGCCATCATCTGCAGAGCGCACGCAGCAACGAATTGCCGGGGCTGCCGGCGTTTCGCCGCAACGGCTTCTATACCGCCTTCGGCGAGGGCTGGGCCCTCTACGCCGAGGCCCTGTGCGACGAAATCGGCTTCTACGACACGCCCGAGGAGCGCTACGGCCACCTGCAGGCGCAGGCGTTTCGCGCCTCGCGGCTGGTTGTCGACACCGGCCTGCATGCGCTCGGCTGGTCGCGCCAGCAGGCGATCGACAGCATGGTGACCGATGTCGCCGAGAGCCCGGTTTTCATCGAGTCCGAGGTCGACCGTTACCTGTCGAACCCGGCCCAGGCGCTGTCCTACATGGTCGGCAAGCAGCACATCGCCGCGCAGCGGCACAAGGCCCGCCAGGCCCTGGGCGCGCGCTTCGACGCGCGTCGCTTCAACAATGCGGTGATCGACCAGGGGGGCTTGCCGCTGGATGTGTTGACCACGCAGATCGATGAATGGATCGCCGCGAATGCGGCCTGATCCCGCAGCCGATGGAAGCGGTCAGCGCGACGCCTGACCGTCAGGCCTTCTGGAAGACGGCGTGCAGGTTGCCGATCTTGGCGTCGAAGACTTCGTGACCCTCGTCGATCTGCAGGGTCACGCCGACCTTGCGCCGTTTGAGCAGGGATGCGAAGTGCGAGCGGGCGGTGGCTGACAAGGTCTCGCCGACCGCCTGGTGAATGCCCGCGCTGCGGCCGGTGGCCATGCGCAACTGCAGGTAGATGAAGCCGTGATCGCCGCTGCCATCGGCCACCGCGAAATGTGCCGC
>JANNNE010000074.1:0-25274 GCA_031398385.1 Ideonella sp. | reverse complement strand
GCCCGCTATGCTGCACCCATCGGCCAGGCGCATGCGGCGGTTGGCAGCGGTTCGACCAGACAGGAGCAGCGATGACCAAGCAAGCCGATTTCGACCTGGCCGCGGCGCACCGGTTCTTTGCCGCCGACTGCTTCAACCGGGCCTGGGAGCTGATGGACCTCGAGCAGCGCACCAGCGAGCAGGAACGCCTGATGGTGGCACTGAACCAGGCGTCGATCTTTCATTGGCAACAACGCCCCGACTGCGAGCCGCGCCACCTCTCGGTCGGCTACTGGCAGGCCTCGCGGATCCAGGCTCTGCTCGATCATGCCGACGACGCACTGCGCCAGGCCGAGGTTTGCCTTGCACTCAGCGCCGACTTGACGCCGTTCTATCTGGGATATGCCAACGAGGCGATGGCGCGTGCACAGTCGCTCGCCAACCGCCTGCTGCCGGCGGCCGAGTACAAGCAGCGCGCGCTCGAACTGGCGGCACAGATCACCGATGAAGGCGATCGAAAATTGCTGATCGATGACCTGGCCACGCTGTGATCGAATCCGTGCCGGTACCAGAAACCCCGTTGCGCAATTTGTCGTGCCCGCTGTGCGGGCAGGCCAACCACTGCGTACCGGCGGGCTGTGGCCGCTTCGATGTCGACTGCTGGTGCAGCCGGGTGACGATAGCGCCTGCCACGCTGGCGCGGATCCCGCCGATGGAGCGGGACCGAGCCTGCATCTGCCCGAGTTGCGCCGCCGCGGGCGCGCCGGTCAGTCCGCCCGCAGCCGACCCGCGTCCATGAACATGACCTGATCGCAGCGCTGCGCCAGTGCAGGATCGTGGCTGACCATCACGAAGGCGGTCTGCTGCTGCCGCGCCAATTCGATCATCAGCGCAAATACGCCGTCGGCCGTGCCGCGGTCGAGGTTGCCGGTCGGCTCATCGGCCAGCACACAGGCGGGCGAGCCGACCAGCGCGCGTGCGATCGCAACCCGCTGCCGTTCGCCACCCGACAGTTGCGACGGCCGATGGCCGACCCGGTCGTGCAGCCCGACCTGCCCCAAAACGAGCCGCGCCCGCTCGCGCGCCTGAGGCGTCGGCATACGCCGGATGCGCAACGGCATCGCGACATTGTCGAGCGCGGTGAACTCGGGCAACAGGTGGTGGAACTGATAGACGAAACCGAGGTGCTGGTTGCGCCAGTCGCCCTGCTCGGCGGCGGGCATCGACGCGAAATCCCGGCCCATCAGCGTGACGCTGCCCGATGTCGGCGCCTCGAGCCCGCCCAGCAGATGCAGCAACGTGCTCTTGCCCGAACCCGATGCGCCGACGATGGCCAGTGTCGCGCCGCGTTGCACCGTCAGATCGACACCGCGCAGAACCTGTACGTCGAGTCCGCCCTCCTGGTAGCGTTTGGTCAGGCCGCTCGCGCGCAGCGTGGTCTCGCCGGCTGGTCTGGCGGTTCCGGCCTTGATCTCGCTGCCGACATCATTCATAACGCAGGGCCTCGGCCGGCTGTACCCGGCTGGCACGCCAGCTCGGATACAGGGTCGCCAGAAACGCCAGTACCAGTGAAATCACCGCGATCGGCACGATGTCGGCCTGTTGCGGATCGCTCGGCATGCTGCTGATCAGGTAGATGCTGCTCGGCAGAAAACTGACCTGCAGGACGCTCTCGATCGCCGGCACGATGATATCGATGTTGAGCGCGATCAGCAGCCCCATGCCGACCCCCAGCACGGTGCCGATGATTCCCGAGGTCGCGCCCTGCACGATGAAGATGCCCATGATCGAGCGCGGACTTGCGCCCAAGGTGCGCAGGATCGCGATATCGGCGCGTTTGTCGGTCACCGTCATCACCAGTGTCGAGACCAGGTTGAACGCGGCCACCGCGACGATCAGCGTCAGGATGATGAACATCAGGCGTTTCTCGACCTGCACCGCATCGAACCAGTTGCGGTTGGTGCGGGTCCAGTCGCGCACCTCGACCGCGGCACCGAAGCTTCGCTGCAATTCGTCGCCGACCGTTCGCGCCTGATGCAGGTCGGCCAGCTTGAGTTGCACGCCGGTCGGCCCGGCAACCCGGAACAGCTTGGCCGCGTCGTCAATGTGGAGCAGCACCAGGCCGTTGTCGTATTCGAAGTGCCCGGCGTTGAAGGTGCCGACCACCGTGACCTGCTTCAGCCGCGGCACGATGCCGGCAGGCGTGACCTGGCCGCCGGGCGCAACGATGGTGACCGAATCGCCTTCGCGCACGCCGAGTGATCGAGCCAGCTCGATACCGAGCACGACGCCCCAGCCGCCCGGCACCAGTCTGGCCAGCGTCGTGTCGCGCAGGCGAGCCGCCAGATCGGTCACGGTGGCCTCTTCGTTCGGCGAGATGCCGCGCACGATCGCACCGCGCATGTCGTCGCCACGAGCGATCAGCGCCTGCGCGGCGATGAACGGCGCGGCGCCGATCACCTGCGGGTTGCTGCGCGCCTTGGCCGCCGTCGCCTGCCAGTCGTCGAAGGCCTGGCCGCTGGCCTCGTAGACCTCGACATGCGCCACCACCGACAACATGCGGTCGCGCACCTCTTTCTGGAATCCGTTCATCACCGACAACACGATGATCAGCGCCGCCACGCCGAGCGCGATGCCGAGCATCGAGACGCCCGAAATGAAGGAGATGAATCCGTTCTTGCGTCCGGCACGGCCGGAGCGCGTGTAGCGCCAACCAATCTGCAACTCATAGGGCCAGTTCATGGCGGCGGATGCTACCTGAGGCGTCGTTCCCCCTTCGGCACCGGATAATCAGCCCATGCACCTGTTGATCCCACATGCCAGTGCGCTGTCGCCGGCCTGTGCCCAGACCCTGTCCGACCTGCCATTGCCAAATCTAACCAGCCTGCTGGGCCGGCTCGACCCGTTGCAGACCCTCGGCAGCGACGAATATCGACTCAGTCCACCCCACGAACAGGCGCTTGCAGCCGCATTCGGACTGAACGGCGAGGACGGTGCGGTGCCATGGGCCGCCCGCGCCGCCCAGGCCGACGGAATCGACATCGGCGACGACGCCTGGGGCCTGCTGACACCGGTGCATTGGCAGGTCGGCCGCGAATTCGTCACGCTGATCGATCCGGCCCGTGTCGCGCTGGACGCAGATGAATCGCGCGCCTTGTTCGATCGGGTTCGCGAACTGTTCGAAAGCGAAGGATTTCGAATGGCCTGGGGCGCGCCGCTGCGCTGGTATGCCGCGCACGACAGCCTCGACGGCCTGCCGTGTGCGTCGATCGACCGGGTGATCGGGCGCAATGTCGACCTCTGGCTGCAGACCGATACCCTGCGCTTTCCGCAGGCCAGGCTGATCCGCCGGCTGCAAAACGAGGTCCAGATGCTGCTGTATACCGATCCGCTGACCGACCAGCGCGAGGCGCGTGGGCTGCTGCCGATCAACAGTTTCTGGCTCAGCGGTTGCGGCCGGACGCAGGTCGCGTCCAGTCGTGCCGATGCCGGTACCGAGGCGCCATTGGTCGACGACCGCCTGCGCGGGCCGTTGCTCGCCGACGACTGGGAGGCCTGGCGCCAGGCCTGGCAGGCGCTGGACGCCGGTTCGATCGCCACTGCATTGGCGGCATCGAGCCGCGGCGAAGCCGTCAGACTGACCTTGTGTGGTGAACGCCTTGCACGCAGCCTGACCAGCGCACCGCGCAGCCTCTGGCAGCGGGTGCAACGCCATTGGCAGCCGGTCGATGCCGCCCAATGGCTGGAGGCGCTGTGAAGGCCGCCACGATTGCCTTGCGCGACGTACCACCGCGCGCCGCCTGGGCGCTCGAACAGGCCGGGCTGACACCGCTGCTGGCGCGCCTGTTCGCCGGCCGCGGGGTGCGGCTGGCCGAAGAACTCGACGACGCTCTGGCGCGCCTGATCCCGCCGGGCGACTTGCTCGGCGCAGCGGCCGCGGCCGCCCGGCTCGCCGATGCGCTGGAAAACGCCGAGCCGATCGTCGTGGTGGCCGACTACGACTGTGACGGCGCAACCGCCTGTGCGGTGGCGGTGCGCGGCCTGAAGCTGCTCGGCGCACAGCCGGGTCAGGTGCGCCACGTGGTGCCCGATCGAGCCGTCCACGGCTACGGTTTGACGCCGACCATCGTCGATCTGGCGCTGCAGTTGTTGCCACGCCCAAAACTGCTGATCACAGTCGACAACGGCATCGCCAGTATCGACGGCGTGGCCCATGCGCGCGCGCAGGGGCTGGGTGTGATCGTCACCGATCACCACCTGCCGGCACTGATCGACGGCCAGACCGTGCTGCCGGACGCCGACGTGATCGTCAACCCGAATCAGCCCGATTGCCACTTCGCGAGCAAGCAGCTGGCCGGCGTCGGCGTGATGTTCTACGTGTTGCTGGCGTTGCGCAGCGAGTTGCGAGATCGCGGCCGCTTCGATGCGCAGAAGCAGCCGCGCCTGGACAGCCTGCTCGATCTGGTCGCGCTGGGCACGGTCGCCGACGTGGTTCGGCTCGATGCCAACAACCGGCGGCTGGTCGCGCAGGGCTTGAAGCGAATCCGCAGCGGGCGACTGAATGCGGGTGTCGCCGCGCTGTTCGCGGTTGCGTCGCGTGATCCCGGCCGCGCCAGCGCCTTCGAGTTCGGCTTCGCGCTCGGCCCGCGGATCAATGCCGCGGGACGCCTGTCCGACATGTCGCTCGGCATCGAATGCCTGCTCTGCGACGATCCCTCACGCGCCGCTGAACTGGCGGCCCGCCTGGATGCGATCAATCGTGAGCGGCGCGACGTCGAGGCCGGCATGCGCGAGCAGGCCGAGGGGCTGCTCGAGGCCTTGCTGCCCGCCGACGACGAGTTGCCGGCGCTGACGCTGTACGACCCCGGCTTCCACGAAGGTGTGGTCGGCATCGTCGCGTCGCGGATGAAGGACCGCCTGAACCGGCCGAGCTTCGTCTTCGCGCGCGGCCAGGATGGCTTGCTGAAGGGATCGGGCCGCTCGATTGCCGGCTTTCACCTGCGTGATGCGCTCGATCTGCTCAGCAAGCGCCACCCCGGCGTGTTGCGCAAATTCGGCGGCCACGCGATGGCGGCCGGCTGCACGCTCGCGGAGTCCGAATTACCCACCTTTCGCGACGGATTCGCGCTGATCGCCTCCGAGTGGCTGACCCCCGACCTGCTGTCACGAACGGTCTTGAGCGACGGCCCGCTAGGCGCCGAATTTTTCAACGTGGCGACCGTCACCGCGCTGGACGAACAGGTCTGGGGCCAGGCCTTCGAGGCACCGGTATTCTGCGACGTGGTCGACATCGTGTCGCAACGCCTGGTCGGCGACAAACACCTGAAGCTGTCGGTGCGTCACGCCGGCGCGCTGCGCGATGCGATCTGGTTCGGTCACAGCGATCCGTTGCCGGCCCGGGTCCGTCTCGCCTACCGGATCAACCTCGACGAATACAACGGCCGCCAACGCATCCAGATGATGGTCGAGGCGGCGGTTCCGGTCTGAGATCCGCTTACGGGTGACAGGACGACCGGGCGACACAACGAGTATTGGCGGCCCCGTGCCCGCTCAGCCCCCGGCGCGCTGCAGCGTTTCGGCGGGTCGCAGCCCGCCGACGGCGATGCCATTGCGGTTGAACAGTGGCGGCCGGGCGAGTGATTCGATCAACCGGCCTTCGTCCGCGTTCATCTCGACCAGCGCGGCGATCACCGCCGCCATCGCCACCTCGGCGGCGCGTGCCTGGCCGTCGTCGATCTTGATCGCGACGCCGAGCCCACGTTCGGGCAGTGCCGCGCAATAGACACCCTCGGCGCCGACCTTGCAGAACACGCGCTCGCCGAAGCGCTGCATCACCTGGGTATCGAAGCGTCCGGTGCCTGAGACCATGAACGGCGCGGCTGCGACGGCGCTGCGCAGTCGCCGAGCGGCACGCTGGTGGCCGTCGCGCAGCCCGACGCCGCTGCCGAAGCGCGCGAACGCCCGCGCCAGGCGGCGCAACTCGATGCCGAAGGTCGGGATCGAACAGCCGTCGGTGCCGCGCGGTGCGCTGGCCGGATCGAAGCCGGTGGTGCTTTGCAGCGCCGCCGTCACCTCGCGCATGACCGGATGGTCGGGTGCCACGTAGCCGCTCAGGAAGCCGGCCAGATCGTCACTGTGGCCGGCGCTTGCGGCCATCACGCATCCCAGGCAGACGAATCCGGCATGTTTGCCGGAGCAGTTGTTGTGCAGGGCACCAGCCGGCAAACCAGACGTCGCCAGCGCGCGGCCGAAGCCTTCGTTGGGCCACTGCGGACCACATTCGAGCACGCCTTCGCCGACGCCGGCCTTGGCCAGCATGCCGGCAGCGGTGCGCACGTGTTCGGGCTCACCGTTGTGGGAGGCACACGCAATCGCCAGTTCGGCGTCGCCGAGCTTCAGCTGATCGGCGGCGCCGCTCTCGACCAGCGGCAGCGCCTGCAGCGCCTTGACCGCGCTGCGCGGGAAGATCGGGCGATCGATGTCGCCGAGCGCAACAACGACGCCGCCATCGGCGTCAAGAGCCACCAGCGAGCCGCGGTGCACCGATTCGACCGTGTTGCCGCGCAAGACCTCTACCAGGATCGGATTCATGGGATGTTCTGATAGCAGCGGTCGCCTCGGGCAACTCGCAGGGGTTGAAGGGCGAATGACAATCGGTGTGCATGTCGCCGCTCGCATTGTCACTGGTCCTGATCGCTGCCTTGCTGCATGCGAGCTGGAACATCATCGCCAAGAAGGCGGCCGGCGGCAGCGCATTCGTGCTGCTCACCGCGTTGTTCGTCGCCGTGGTGTGGAGCCCCGTCGGAATCTGGTTCGCGTGGGGCGTGCTGCCGGGCTGGGGCTGGTTCGAATGGGGCCTGCTGCTGGCCAGCGGCCTGACGCACCTGGTGTATTTCAACGTGCTGCTGCGCGGCTACCGCTTGTCCGACCTGACCGTGGTGTATCCGGTCGCCCGCGGAAGCGGGCCGTTGATCAGCGCCTTCGGTGCGGTGCTGCTGCTCGACGAACACATGGGTTTGATCGGGGTCGCCGGTGTGCTGGCGGTGACTGGTGGCGTATTTCTGATCGCCGGTGGCCCCGGCCTGTGGGCCAAAGTGCACGACCCGGCCCAGGCGAAGCGGGTGCGCCTCGGCCTGGGTTATGGCGCCGCGACGGGGGTCCTGATCGCCGGCTACACGTTGATCGACGGCTACGCGGTGAAGGTGGCACTGATTGCGCCGATCCTGGTCGATTATTTCGGCAACCTGCTGCGAATCCCGTTCATGCTGCGTGGTGCATTGCGCGACCGCTCGGCCTGCCTGCTGGCCTGGCAGCAGCAATGGCGCCACGCACTGGCAGTGGCCGTGATCAGTCCGATGGCGTATGTGATGGTCTTGTATGCGGTGCGCCTGGCCCCGCTGAGCCACGTGGCACCGGCGCGCGAAGTCTCGATGCTGTTTGCCGCAATCCTCGGCGGCCGGTTGCTCGGCGAAGGTGACCGCGGCTGGAGAATCGCCGGTGCCGGCTGCATCGCCGCCGGGGTTGCGGGGCTCGCTTTGGGCTGAGGTGATGGCGATGTGGCAGGATCAGCAGATCGCCAGCCTTCGGACACCCGAATGGAATTCAAGGACTATTACGCCACGCTCGGCGTCGAGAAGACCGCCAGCCAGGACGAGATCAAGCGCGCCTTCCGCAAGCTGGCGCGCAAATACCACCCCGATGTCAGCAAGGAGGCGGACGCCGAAGCGCGCTTCAAGGACGTTGCGGAGGCCAACGAGGCACTGAGCGACCCCGAACGCCGAGCCGCCTACGACGACATCAGCCGCCGCCATCAGCGCGGGCAGGAATTCGACCCGGCCACCTCGGGCATGGGAGGCGGGTTCGAATTCAGCGGCCGCGGCGGCGGCTTCGAAGGCGCAGCCGATTTCAGCGACTTCTTCGAATCGATCTTCGGCCGCGCGGCTGGTCGGCAACCTGGGCACCATGGAATGAATGCCCAAGGCAACGATCACCATGCGCGAATCGCCATCAACCTGGAAGATGCCTTTCGCGGGGCTCGGCGCACGATCTCGCTGCGCATGCCGGTTCAGGATGCGAGCGGGCAAGTGTCGATGCAGCAGCGCCAGCTCGACGTCAACATCCCCAAGGGCGTTCGCGAAGGCCAGCACCTGCGCCTGAGTGGCCAGGGGGCGGCGGGCATCGGCGGCGGTTCGCCCGGCGACCTCTATCTCGAAATTGCCTTCAACCCGCATCCCCGCTTCCGGGTCGATGGACGCGACATCTACGTCGACCTGCCGGTCGCCCCGTGGGAGGCTGCCCTGGGCGCCAGCATCGCCGCGCCCACACCCGAAGGCGAGGTGCAGATGACGATACCGGTCGGCTCCCGACAGGGCCGAAAACTGCGGCTGCGCGGACGCGGCCTGCCGGGCAATCCGGCCGGTGACCTGTATGTGGTGATCGAACTGACGCTGCCGTCAGCCGATCTGCCGGGTGGCCAGGACGCCTATCAGGCACTGGCCCAGGCATTCCCGGGTTTCGACCCGCGCCGTCCCTGAGGAGGCACACTGATCATGGCTTCTAGACCACCTGTTGCGCTGGATGCGGTCGTCGTCGAGGAAGAGATCGAATTCAGCTTTGTCGATCTGTGCCACGCCTGCGGCGCCGAGCGGGGTCATGTGCTCGAACTGGTTCAGGAAGGGGTACTCGAACCGAGTGGCAATTCACCCGACGACTGGCGCTTCAGCGGCCCGTCGCTACGCACCGCGCGGGTCGCGCTGCGTCTGGATCATGGCCTGGAACTCGGGCCATCGGGCGCCGCGCTGGTCCTCGAGTTGCTCGCAGAAATCGAGCAGCTGCGCGCCAAGCTGCGCCGCGCCGGGCTGCGCTGATCGCGCTGCGCTTCAGCTTCCGCCGCTGCGGGCGCGTTTGCCAGGGTTCTTCTTGCGGGTCGATTTGCCGCGCTCCAGGCTGCGGCGCTGCCCGGTCGGCTTGGTGGTGCGGGGCAGCGGGGCTGCGGCTGCCGATTTCTTCGGCTTTTCGCTGTTGTCGTCTGACATGAGGGTGACTTTCTTGAAGGTTGAACCAGCGGCACGCCGGTATCGGCGCAGACACCACTGAAGACCAGCATAGCCTACAAACGTGGCCGCTTTGCGTTGTCGGGTCGATCGGCCACCGACAATGCCCCATGCCAGATTCGCAGCGCCACCTGCTGGGCGTTGATTTTTCCAGCCGACCCAGCCGGCGCAAACCGATCGTCGTCGCGCACGGCGAACGACGCGACGATCTCGTATCGCTGCACGATCTGCAACGCTTCGAGTCGCTCGACGGCTTTGGCGCCTGGCTGGCCGAGCCGTCCAACGGTCCCTGGACGGGCGGCTTCGACCTGCCGTTCGGTCTGCCACGCGAACTGGTCGAGCAGCTGGGCTGGCCCCGCCAGTGGTTGCCGCTGATGCGTCACTACACCGCACTGTCGCGCAACGAAATCAGGGCAACGTTCGCCGGCTTCTGCGCCAGCCGGCCGGTCGGTGGCAAGTTCGCGCACCGCGGCTGCGACCGGCCGGCCGGTTCGTCGCCCTCGATGAAATGGGTCAACCCGCCGGTGGCCTACATGATGCACGCCGGCGTTTCGCTGTTGATGGATGCCGCGGTGCATCTGCCCGGCCTTCACGACGGTGACCGCCAGCGCGTGGCGCTCGAGGCCTACCCCGGACTGCTGGCGCGCGAATTGATCGGCCGGTGCTCGTACAAGAGCGATTCGCTCGCCAAGCAGACACCCGCGCGTCAAGCGTCGCGCGACGAGTTGCTGGAAGCGCTGGAGCAGGGCCGCAGCCGCCTCGGTCTGCGGCTGCAGGTATCTGAAGATTGGCGCGAAATCCTGCGCGCCGATGCGAGCGGCGACTCGATCGACGCGGTCTTGTGCCTGATGCAGACCGCCTGGGCGGTGGGGCGAGTCGGCTATGGGTTGCCAGCCGCTGCCGACCCGCTGGAAGGCTGGATCATCAGCGCATAGCGAGCGTCGGCCGGGCGAAACTGCGAAGATCAGCGGCATGAAATTGCGAACCGCACTCGGCGCCGCCAATCGGGCCCGGCTCGGCATCTATCTGCTCGCGCTGTGGAAGCTGATGAAGCACCCGCAGACGCCACGTGCGCCCAAACTGGTGGCGCTGTTGGTCTTGCTTTACGCACTGAGCCCGATCGACCTGATTCCGGACTTCATTCCGATATTGGGATTGCTGGATGACGTGATCCTGCTGCCCCTTGGAATTGCGCTGGCGATGCGCCTGACGCCGACCGAACTCTGGCAGGCGCGGCTGGAAGAAGCCGAGGCGAGCGGTGACAAGCTGCCCAGGCTGATGTGGGGAGCGGTGCTGGTGGTCGCGGTCTGGTTGGTGCTGCTGGTCGGCGCAGTCTGGTGGGCGATCCGGGCTGGCTGGGTGGGCTGAATCACGCGCCGAACGAGCGCCGCGGCGCCAAGACTCAGCAATCGGCTTGGTCTATGAAAATAAGGGGTGACAAGTGTTTTAGCAAATGTTATAATAATGGAATGAAAAAACCCGCCAATAATACCGTACTTCATACCAATCTCATTACCCTGTCGGAATCGAGCGAGGGCTTTGCAGTCAGCGAAGTCAGCGGATACTCTCCGGAGCAGGTCCGCCGTTCGGCCGAAGCACTGGTTGCCGCGGGCCAGATTGTCCGGGCCAAACTGTCGGCGCGCCGCGTTCGATATTTTGCCAACGAGAAACTCGCGGCCGCGTATTCCACCAGCCGCATGACGAAGAGCCGCAGCCAGTCGTCTGGCGGCCCACGCAGCAAGGCGCCGTGGCGTCCGGAGGATCCAGGCATCATCACCGCCCAGACCAAGATCTATATCGCTCCCCCGCCCCCGAGCGATGTCTTCAGAACCAATACCTACCTGAAGTTCTGAGAATCACCCCCGGCGAATCATGGTCGCAGTCCCGGACAACGGGGTTTGCGGCCATTTTTCCTTGGGCATCTCCTTGATGCCGGGATTTGCCCACTTGAATTGCGCATTCATTTGCGCATCAGCGTACTTTTCCCGAAAAGACTCTCGATCAGATCGACCGCCAGTTCGGCCGTGCGGTTGCGCACGTCGAGCGCTGGATTCAGTTCCATCACGTCCAGGCTGGCCAGGCGGCCGCTGTCCGCGATCATCTCCATGCACAGCTGCGCCTCCCGATAGGTCGGGCCGCCGGGTACCGTGGTCCCGACGCCGGGGGCGATCTCCGAATCGAGAAAGTCGACATCGAAGCTGACGTGCAGGTGCGTGTTGCTGTCCAGGGTGGCAAGTGCCAGTTCCATCGTGTGACGCATGCCCATTTCGTCGATGTAGCGCATGTCGAACACTTCCAGCCCGGCTTCGTGCACCAGCCGCTTCTCGCCCGGGTCGACACTGCGGATCCCGATCTGCTTGACGGACTTCGGACTGATCGCCGGCACCGTGCCGCCGATCTCGATCAGGGCCTGCGGACCATTCCCGCACAGGCAGGCCACCGGCATGCCGTGGATGTTGCCGCTGGGAGTCAGCTGATTGGTATTGAAGTCGGCATGGGCGTCCAGCCACAACACGCGCAGCTTCTTGCCGGTGTCGCGGCAATGACGCGCCACGGCACTGATGCTGCCGACGCCCAGGCAATGGTCACCGCCGAGCAGGATCGGCAGCCGGCCGAGCACCAGTTCGGCAAACACGGCGTCGTGGACCAGCCGGTTCCAGGCCACCACCGCATCCAGGTGACGATAGCCCTCGACCGGCGCCTGCCAGGGATTCGGCGGGCCGGTCAGGTTGCCGCGATCGACGACTTCGAGCCCGTGGGACTCCAGCGTCGCGCCGATATCGGCCACGCGGAGGGCTTCCGGGCCCATGCTGGCACCGCGTGTACCGGCACCGATATCGGTCGGGGCACCGATCAGGCTGATCGCGTTGTTCATGCTCAAGGCTCCTGTGGGTCGGTTTTCATGCTGCGCTCAGGCGGCGTCGAGATTGCTGCCGGAGACATTCGGCATGTCGCTGAAACCATACTCGGCGCTGAGAATATCCCAGGCCTCGTCGGCGGTCTCGACAAATTTGAACAGGTCCACGTCGCCGGGTGAGATCATGCCGGTTTCGACCAACCATTCGAAATTGATCAAGCGGGTCCAGAAATCACGGCCGAACAACAGAATGGGTCGTTTCCGACATTTTCCGGTCTGCATCAGCGTCATGGTTTCGAACAACTCGTCGAGCGTTCCGAAGCCACCGGGGAAACACACCAGCGCGATGCTGCGCATCAGGAAGTGCATTTTCCGCAGCGCGAAATAGTGAAACTGGAAACACAACTCGGGCGTGATGTAGGCGTTCGGCTCCTGCTCATGCGGCAGCACGATATTCAGGCCGATGCTGCGGCCGCCGACGTCAAAGGCGCCGCGATTGCCGGCTTCCATGATGCCGGGCCCGCCACCGGTCACGACATAGACCGGTGTGGACAATTTTGCGGTGCGGCTGGTCACCATGGCCGACAAGCGCTGCGCCTGGGCGTAGTAGTCCGACATCTCGAGCTGTCGCCTGGCCAGACTGATCGCCCGCGCATCATCGGCGGCCTGCGCGAGTTCGAGTGCGGCCTGCGCCAGCTCGGGCGCCAGGATCCGGGCGCTGCCGAAAATCACGATCGTCGATTCGATGCCGAGTTCGCGCTGCTGAATTTCGGGCTTGAGCAGCTCGAGCTGCATGCGCACCGGCCGCAATTCGTCGCGAAGCAGGAAATCCTGGTCGGTGAACGCAAGCCGGTAGGCGCTCTCGGGCCCCTGATACCGGGCTGCCGGCAAGGCAGCCTCCGCATCCTCCTGGGCACTCGGGAAGTTGCGTGCTCTGAGTTCGTTTCGTTTGTCCATTGAAATCGTTACCTGGTGATCGGATTCGACGCTGCCCCGCCCGGGGGCGAGCTCGGAGCGGCGTCTGCGGCTGCTGTCAGGCGGACGCGCCGCGCCCGTTGCAAACCGGGCAATCGGCTTGTCGGCCGACTCGAATTTCAGTCCAGCTCATGTCCCGGGCATCGAGCATCTGCAAGCGGCCTGCCAGGGAGGTGCCGACGCCGGAGAGCAACTTCAAGGCCTCGGCGGCCTGCACGCTGCCGATGATGCCCACCAGTGGTGCGAACACGCCCATGGTCGCACACCGCACGTCCTCCAGGCTCGCGTCGGACGGAAACAGGCAGGCGTAACACGGTGACTCGGGCTGACGGGGATCGTAGACCGATACCTGGCCGTCGAATCCGATCGCCGCGCCGGAAACCAGGGGCTTGCGCTGGTCCGTGCAGACTGCGTTGACGGCATGCCGGGTCTTGAAGTTGTCGCTGCAATCGATCACCACGTCGGCTTGCTCGATCAACAGCGACAGTCGGGCCGCATCGACCCGTTCACGCAGGGCATGAACCACGACCCCGGCATTCAGCGCAGCCATGGCCTGCGCCGCCGAATCCACCTTCGGCTGGCCGACCCGGTCGTGGGCGTGGGCAATCTGGCGCTGCAGGTTGGTCAGATCGACCACATCGTCGTCGACCACCGTGATCCGTCCGACACCGGCGGTTGCCAGATACATCAGCACCGGCGAGCCCAGACCGCCGGCCCCGATTACCAGCGCATGCGCATCGAGAATCCGGGTCTGCCCTTCGATCCCGATCTCGTCCAGCAGGATGTGCCGCGAATACCGCAGCAACTGATCGTCATTCATCGCTGACAGTCAAAATACAAACGCCCGCTGATTGCGGGCGTTCGGGCAGCTATCAGGATGATGTTCATGATCGTTGATCAAGCAAGCATCATCCCCGATTCAGCGGCAACATGAGCGGCTTTGCCGGCCGGTGACTACAACCCCCCACGGGAGCCGCGGCGACCGGCGCGGAAAAGGTCAATTCGCCTCGGTCGTTTCCGCCTTGCGCTCCACGGCGGTCTTGCTGACCAGCACCGGCTTGCCTTTCAGGCGGTTGATTGCCTGGGTGAGCTGGAAATCTTCGGTGCTGCCGAACTCGGGCAGCGGCTTCGGCGGCTCGTTGGTGCGCTTGAGCGCTTCTTCCTCGAGGCGCTTGCGCGCTTCTTCACGCGCCTTGACGCGGGCCGGATCCTTGGTTTCCGCACCCTGACCGCTCTCGAGGTGTTTTTCGAGATCGGCTTCACGCGGACGCAGCGCGGCAAACAGGTTGCCTTCCGCCGTTTCGTCGAGCATCACGTCGGGAACGATGCCCTTGGCCTGGATCGACTTGCCGCTGGGCGTGAAATAACGCGCCGTGGTGATCTTCAACGCGGTTTCGGGCGACAACTGGCGCACCGTCTGCACCGATCCCTTGCCGAAGGTCTGCGCGCCCATGATGATGGCGCGTTTGTGATCCTGCAGCGCGCCGGCGACGATTTCGCTCGCGGAAGCCGAACCTTCATTGACCAGCACCACCAGCGGAACACTCTTCGCGGCTTCGGGGATGCGGCGCAGCGCATCGGAGCCACCGCGGCGCATGTAGTACTCCGGAGCGGCCTTGAAGACCGACTTGGATTCGGCGATCTGCCCGTCGGTCGTCACGACCACCGCTTCACGCGGCAGGAACGCGGCCGACACGGCAACCGACGCCTCGAGCAGGCCACCCGGGTCGTTGCGCAGGTCGAGCACGATGCCCTTCAGATTCGGATCCTGCTTGTAGGCCTCTTCGAGCTTGCGCGCGAAATCCTCGACTGTGCGATCCTGGAACTGGCTGACACGGATCCAGGCATAGCCGGGCTCGACGATCTTCGAACGCACGCTTTGCTGGCGGATCTCTTCGCGCACGATGGTCACCGGGAAACTGCGGCTTTCCACCTTGCGGAAAACGGTCAGCATCACCTTGGTGTTGGGTTCGCCACGCATCTTCTTGACCGCCTGGTCGACCGTCAGGCCCTTGACCGGCGTATCGTCGATGCGCGTGATCAGATCGCCGCTCTTGAGGCCGGCCCGGAATGCCGGCGACCCCTCGATCGGCGAGACGACCTTGACCAGCCCGTCTTCCATGCTCATCTCGATGCCGACCCCGACGAAGCGGCCGGTCGTGCCTTCACGGAATTCCTTGAAGGTCTTCTTGTCGAAGTATTGACTGTGTGGGTCGAGGCCCGCCACCATGCCGCCGATGGCATCGGTGATCAGCTTCTTCTCGTCGACCGCCTCGACATAGTCGCTCTTGACCATGCTGAACACCGACGCCAGCTGTTGCAACTCCTCGAGTGGGAGCTGCGAAACCGGACTGCGCGCAATGGCCTGGAACTGCATGCTCGCCAGCGCGCCGGCAACCGCTCCGACCATGACCCATCCCGCCACCTTCAGTTTTGCACCCATATGCGCCGCCATTCGCCTCAGAAATCGCGGCTTCGACAATGAAGCCGCGGTGATATACCAGTATAGAACCGCTCCCATGGTATAGGAGCGTCAACCAACAACATTAGTTCAGGGCTTTTCCATGCTTAACATGGCTGGTGCGGAAACGGGCCCGATACGAGATGTCGATGCCGTCGACGCCACTTTTCGGGGCAATTTTCGACTGCGCCTCCCCCCCATCTGCACGACCTCATGTTTCACGGGCAAATGTCACGACGTGATCGACTTCGGCGCGGATGCCGATCCATTCGCCGATTTGATGGTCGTGATGGGACGGCACGTGCGCCATCACCAATTCGCCATTTGCCAGCCGCAGCGTATACAGAAACTCGGAGCCGCGAAAGGCCTTCCTCTCGATGCGGGCCTTCACCGGCGCCGCGTCGTCGTGCACGATATCGTCTGCGCGCAGCAGCACCTCGCAGAGGCCATCCGGGTAGGCATCGGGAAGCGGGCATTCCGCCACATCGACCAGATCGCCGAGCGCGGTGCTGACAACCACTGCATGACCCGCCGCCCCGCCGGCCAGCACGGGCCGGGCGACGATGCGCGCCGGCGCGAACACGCCATGACCGATGAAGTCGGCGACGAAACGGGTCAGCGGTCGGTGGTACAGCGTGTAGGCGTCGTCCCATTGCTCGAGGCGCCCTTCGTTCATGACCCCGATCCGGTCACCGACCGCAAAGGCCTCGAGCTGATCATGGGTGACGAACAACGCAGTCGTGCCGGCGGCCTTCAGGATCGCGCGCAGCTCGTGCGCGAGGCGTTCGCGCAGATCGACGTCCAGACTCGAAAACGGCTCGTCGAGCAACATCAGCCGCGGCTGCGGCGCCAATGCACGCGCCAACGCGACACGCTGCTGCTGGCCGCCCGACAGTTGGTGCGGTGCGCGCCGGGCCGCATCGGACAGCCCCACCAGATCGAGCATCTGACGGGTGCGGGTGCGTCGTTCTTCCGGCGCCAGATGATGAATGCCGAACGCGACGTTGTCGCCGACATCGAGGTGCGGAAACAAGGCGTAGTCCTGAAACACCATGCCGATGCGACGCGCCTCGGGTGCCAGATGGATCCGGCTCGCGCGTTCGCTGAGGATTTGGCCATCGATCGCGATTCGCCCGGCACTCAAATGCTCCAGCCCCGCCACCGCCCTCAACAACGAGGTCTTGCCACAGCCCGAAGGCCCGATCAGAACGCCGATCTGGCCGGGTGACAGCGCCATTGTCACCGACTCGACGGCGGGGTGCCCGTTGGTGTCGGAACGCGCCGCGCCTTTGCGGTAGTCGACACTGGCCTGTTCGATGTCGAGAAACATCGACCTATCATAGCGATCGAAATCCGAATGCGCATGGTTCGCATTCGGACCTTTCGAAGGAGCGGCCAGGCTAATTCCGCGGGCCTTGGGCACGGCCCATTCGTTTGCCAGAAGTTTTTCCGCCCGCTCGCCGCCTTATCCACCGTCGAAAACGCTCGTCGCACCCGCGCATGACCAGATTGGTGATCGTTTCGTGTTTGCTGCTCGCGCTGCCGGTCCTGAGCGTATTCGGCTCGTGGCTGGCGCCCGCGGCCGGCAGCATGGACATCCTGCAGCATCAACTGGCGACGGTGTTGCCCGCCTACGCCGGCAGTTCACTGGTGCTGACGGTGCTGGTGGCGATCGGTGTGGCCTCGATCGGCAGCGTGACTGCGGCCCTGGTGACCTTGTTCGATTTCCCGGCCCGCCGATTGTTCGAGTGGGCGCTGCTGCTGCCACTGGCGATGCCCGCCTATGTGCTGGCGTATGCGGCGACCGATTTCCTGGGTTACAGCGGCGCCTTGCAGGTCGCGCTGCGCCAGCTGACCGGTGCCAGCGGCGCCTTGTGGCCCGACGTACGCAGCCTGTGGGGCGCCGCGCTGATGTTCAGCCTGTGTCTGTATCCCTACGTCTATCTGCTGGCCCGGGCTGCGCTCGGCGAGCGCGGCGTGCACCTGATGGAAGCCGCCCGCATGCTCGGCGCAGGCACTGTGCGGCGGGTGCGCGCGGTGGCCATTCCGCTGGCGCGGCCGGCGATCGCGGCCGGCGTCGCTCTGGCCCTGATGGAAACCCTGGCCGATTACGGCGTGACCTCGTATTTCGGCCTGCAGACCTTCACCACCGGCATCTACAAAGCCTGGCTGGTGATGGATGACGCCGAGGCGGCCGCCCAGCTGGCATCGGTGCTGCTGCTGATCGTCGCGGTCCTGATGTGGCTCGAGCGGCGTGCCCAGAGCCGGCTCAGCTTCGCATCGAGCCGGCGCAGCGCGCAGCATGGCGACGAAGCCCAGGCACTGCGCTTGCGCGGCTGGTCGGCGGCGCTGGCGATCACCTGCTGCGCCTTGCCGGTGTTGTTCGGCTTCGTGCTGCCGGTGCTGGTGCTGCTCGGCCTGCTCTGGCAGGAAGCGCGCGCCAGCGATTCGGGCCTGCTCGGCGGCCTGCCCTGGGCCCGCTTCGGACCCTGGGCGTGGACCAGCTTCAAGCTCGCCGGAATTGCCGCGGTGCTGGCCACCGCGCTGGCATTGCTGTTGGCGTTCAGCCTCAGGCTGCCGCCGGGCGGCGCGGGCCGCGCGGCGCAGCATCGCAGCCGCAGCGCGAGCTTCGGGCGTTCGGCGCTGCTGTTCGGAGCCCGCATCGTTTCGCTCGGTTATGCGGTTCCCGGGGCGGTGATCGCGGTCGGCATCCTGCTGCCGGTGGCGTGGCTGCAGCGCCAGTGGCCGGAGGCCGGCACCACCGCGCTGGTCACCGGCTCGCTGTTCGGCGTGATGTACGCCTATCTGGTGCGCTTCAGCTCGGTGGCGCTGCAGTCGGTCGATGCCGGCTATTCGCGGCTCAGCCGGCATGTGGACGAAACGGCCCGCATGCTCGGCTGCTCGCGGCGGCGGGTCTTCACCCACCTGCACGCGCCCTTGCTCAAGCGTGCCGCTTTCAGCGCGATGCTGCTGGTCTTTGTCGACGTCATGAAGGAGTTGCCGGCGACCCTGGTGCTGCGTCCGTTCAACAGCGATACGCTGGCAGTTGTTGCCTACCAGCTGGCCCGCGACGAGCGGCTGGCCGAGGCAGCGCTGCCGTCGCTGGCGATCGTGCTGGTCGGCCTGGCACCGGTGCTGTTGTTGTCGCGCTCGCTGAGAGCCAGCCCGGGATAAGCGCCTGCCGTCGCAATCCGTGTGACAGCACACGCCGTTACCGTCCGATACCCCCGATCCTGTCGCCATTGCGCGACAGCGGAATCGGACCGACGGCGGCAAATGCTATAAGCAGACGGCTGCCTGCAAGAACGCTATTTCCCGTCAGAAGACGCTCCGTCAGCGAAGCTGAATCGCTGCTTTCCCCGCGGATTTTTCATGGTTTCCCGAGTCGACCCTGCCTTCGAAACCCCGTCTGCCACGCCGGCGGCCGGCGCGTCAGGGCCGTCACCACGCCGCAAGCGCTGGCGTCGCTGGCTGATCGGCACGCTGGTGCTGGGCACGCTGGTGGGCGCCGCGGTGCTGGCGGCCCGCTGGGAAATGCAGCATTCGACGCTGCAAGCGCATTACATGTCGCAATGGGCCAGCCGACTCGACTTCGATCTGCAGCCTGGCAGCAGCCCGGACAACCAATACCCGCAAGCCGGCCCCTACGACGAACGGCTGGGTTACACACGCATCCCGAACTTCGTCGAACGGCTGACGGCACGCAATCAGCCGGTGGTCGCGCAGGCCCGCCAGTCTGCCGGCCTGATCGACTACATGCGCCGGGGTTTTTTCCCGCCGTTTGAAGAGAAGAACCAGGCCGGGCTGCGGATCGTCGGTTGTCGCGCCGACAACCTGTACGTCGCCAGCCATCCCTTGTTCGCCTACCCGGACGCGGCGTCGATTCCGCCGCTGATCGCCCGCTCGCTGGCGTTCATCGAGAACCGCGAATTGCTGGCCTCGCCCGCCCCGACTCACAACCCCGCCGTCGAGTGGGACCGCCTTGGCCGGGCGGTGGTCGACCAGTTGCAATCGGTGGTCGAGCCCGAGCATCCGGCGGCAGGCGGCAGCACGCTGGCGACCCAGCTCGAAAAATTCCGCCACTCTCCGGAAGGCCGGACCGCCGAGATCCGCGACAAATACCTGCAACTGGTGTCAGCCAGCGTGAGGGCCTACCGCGACGGCGAAAATACCGATGCCGCGCGCAGCCGGATCCTGCTCGACTATTTGAACGGGCTGCCGCTCGGGGCTGTTCGCGGCTTCGGCGAAATCAACGGCGTGCTGGACGGCCTGCACGCCTGGTATGGCGCCGACGTCGAGGCCAGCAACCGGGTGCTGAGGCTCACGCCAGCGGAAGTCGCCGCCGATCCGGATGCGCTGGCCGATCAGGCGCTGGCGTTCCGACGCGTGCTGAGCCTGTTCATCGCGCAGCGCCGGCCCGGTCATTTTTTCGCCAGCGGCCAGTCGAAGCTGACCGGGCTGACCGATTCCTATGTCCGATTGCTGAAAGACGGTGGCCTGATCGACGCCAGGCTCGCCGAGGCGACGCTGAAAGCGCCGTTGAAGATACGCCAGACCTACGACACCGAAGCCGAAGGCGACGCGGCGGCCGACATCCGTGACCGCAAGGCCGCCACGCTGGTACGCAGCGAACTGGGCTCGTTGCTCGATGTCGGCAGCTTCTACGACTTGGATCGACTCGATCTGAGCGTCGACAGCAGCATCGATGTGAAGCTGCAATCGCAGATCTCCGAACTGCTGGCCAGCTTGCGCCGACCGGGTGTCGCCAAGGAGCAGGGGTTGATCGGCCGGCAACTCCTCGAACACGGCGATCCCGGCAAGATGTTCTACAGCTTCACGCTGTACGAGCGCGGCACTGGCGTCAACCACGTGCGGGTTCAGACCGACAACCTCGATCAACCCTTCGACATCAATACCGGCGCCAAGCTCGAACTCGGCTCGACCGCCAAGCTGAGAACACTCGTCACCTACCTGGAAATCATCGCCAAGCTGCACGGCGAACTGGCCGGACTCGACAAGAAGGCGCTCGATGCGCACGATGTCGCCAAGAAGGACCGCTTGACCCGCTGGGCGGTCACCCACTTGCGCGACGCGCCAGACAAATCGCTCGCCGCGATGCTCGAAGCGGCGATGGACCGGCGCTATTCGGCCAGCCCCGGCGAAACCTTCTTTACCGGCGGTGGTGCGCACACCTTCGACAATTTCGACCGCTCCGACGACGGCAAGCTGCCGAATCTGCGCGAAGCCTTGCGCGATTCGGTCAACCTGGTGTTCATCCGGCTGATGCGCGACATCGTCTATCACCACCTGTACCGTGAACCCGGATCGGCGGCGCGCATTCTCGAGGACAGCAACCACCCGGAGCGTGAGGGCCTGCTGATGCGCTTCGCCGAACGCGAAGGCGCGCAGTTCACGCGCAATTTCTACCGTCGCCTGGCCGGCAAGACCGCCGATCAACAGCTGACGACGCTGGTGTCGGGCATCCAGCCGACCCCGCTGCGCCTGGCGGTGATCTTCCGTTCGGTGCGCCCGTCGGCATCGCTGGACGAATTTACCCGCTTTGTCAGCGCGAACCTGCCGTCGTCCAAGCTCGACGACGACGACATGAAGAAGCTCTACGACAAATACGCGATCGACCAGTTCTCGCTGCCCGATCGCGGGTATCTGGCGCGCATCCACCCGCTCGAGCTGTGGGTGGCGGCGCAGCTGCATGTGAACCAGCAGGCCATGATGTCCGAGGTGCTGGGTGCCGGCGAGCCGCAGCGCCAGGAGGTCTATGGCTGGCTGTTCCGGACCCGCGCCAAGGCCGCGCAGAACCGGCGCATCCTGTCTCTGCTCGAGATCGATGCGTTTGCCGAGATCCAGCGTGCCTGGCAGCGCGTGGGCTACCCGTTCGAGCGTCTGGTGCCGTCGTACGCCACCGCCATCGGCAGCTCCGGCGATCGGCCGGCGGCGTTGGCCGAGCTGATGGGCATCATCGTCAACGAAGGCATTCGACAGCCGACGGTGCAGATCCGTTCGCTCCGACTGGCCGAAGCGACCCCGTATGAGACCCGTACCCGGCGCAACGCCCTGGGGGCCGAACGCGTGATGGCGCCCGAAGTGGCCACTACCCTTCGCAAAGCCCTGCGGCTGGTGGTCGAAAAGGGCACGGCGCGCCGGCTCGACGCCGCCATCGTGGGCCAGGACGGCGCGCCGCTGCCGATCGGCGGCAAGACCGGCACCGGCGACAACCGCCTCAACACCTACAGCGCCAAGGGTCACCAGACCGGCTCGCGGGTGCTGAACCGCACCGCCACCTTCGTGTTCTACCTCGGTGAGCGCCATTTCGGCACCATCACGGCGTATGTGCCGGGACCGGACGCCGAAAAATTCCGCTTCACCAGCGCGCTGCCGGTGCAGATCGTCAAGCTGATGGCGCCCCTGCTCGAGCCGGCCATCAGCGGCAAGCCCGGGATTGCCTGCCCGACCACCGACATGCAGGATCCGATTCAGGCCCGACAACGGCCGGTCAAGGCGCTGGTTTCGGTCGAACAAACGTCTATCGATGCACCCACCACCATGACGGTTGCCGAACACGAGATCAAACAGAACATCCGGGCGGCACGCTGAAACGTGGGATCCGCCACATCCCGCGTATTCGCGGCTTGAGCCGATGCAAACCTGACTGGAATCAGGCCAGCAGCCCTCATACACTTGGCGCCGATGACGGACACCCTAGCTCCACGGCTCGGCGCCTCGCAGGCGGACTGGATTCAGGGCAGCGTCTCGATCATTGTCGGCAGTCGCAACGCGCACCTCCATCCGCACCTCATGCGCGGCCTCGGCTGTCGGGTGGCGCCGGACCGGCGCCGGGTCACGGTGCTGATGGCAGCGCACAGCGCCACCGATGTGATCGACGACCTGCGCGACAACGCCTCGATCGCGGTCGTCTTCACGCAGCCTTCCAGCAACCGGGCACTACAGCTGAAAGGCAACGACGCGTCGATTGCCTCGTGTAGTGCTGCCGACGAAGGGCTGTCGCAACACTATCTGCGATCGTTCATCGAGGAAATCAGCCAGCTCGGGTTTGCGGCTCCGGTGGCCCGAAATATCCTGGCGCACCAAGACGATCTGGTGGCGATCACGTTCACCATCGCCTCGGCGTTCGAACAGACCCCAGGCCCACAAGCCGGCCAGACGCTGCCGGCGTCGGATTGAAGCGATGCCGCTCGACCTCGACGCGATCCGCCCGTGCCTGGAAGGCGCGATTCCCGGCGTAATCGCCACCTGCGACCGCGATGGCAGTCCGAACGTGAGTTATGTGTCGCAGGTCGAATATGTCGATGCCCGGCACCTGGCGCTGTCATTCCAGTTCTTCAACAAGACCCGCAGCAACGTCCTGGTCAATCCGCAGGTCGAGTTGCTGGTGATCCACCCCGCCGATGGCTCGATCTTCCGCATTACCGCGCACTATCTGCGCACCGAGACCGCAGGGCCGCTGTTCGAGCGCATGAAAGCCAAGCTCGCCGGCATTGCCTCGCACACCGGCATGAGCGCGGTCTTCAGCTTGCGCGGTGCCGATATCTACCGGCTCGACCAGGTGATACCGGTCGCTGCGGCCAGCCATGCGCCGGTGCCGACCGGGCTGAACCGGCTGTCGGCCCTGCGCCGCTGCGTCCAGCAGGTGGCCGGCAGCCGCGACCTGGACAGCCTGGTCGAGTGCACGCTGGACGGGGTGGTGGAACACTTCGGCATCAACCACGCGATGTTGCTGATGCTCGATGCGGCCGGTCAGCGCCTGTATACGGTCAGCAGCCGCGGCTACGATGGCTCTGGCGCCGGGGCCGAAATCCCGCTCGGCGAAGGCGTCATCGGCGTCGCCGCGCGCATGGACACGCCGATTCGGATCAACCATGCGACCCTCGAATATGCCTATGTGCGCGGCATCCGCGAGGTCATGATCGACCCGGTTCTGGAGCGCGAGATTGCGCTGCCGGGCCTGGCCGACCCCGGCAGCCAGCTGGCGGTGCCACTGAGCTGCGGTGGCCAGGTGCTGGGGGTGCTGTTCGTCGAAAGTCCGGACGACATGCACTTCAGCTGGGACGACGAGGATGCCTTGGTGGCGCTGGCCGCGCAGGTGGCCGCACTCGCACGCGGCTTCGTGGCCGCCGCCGACCAGCCCGACGAGGCCGCCGTCGACACCGGACCCGTCGCCGCGCCGGACCTGTCACCGGCAGCACCGTTGCGGGTGCGCCATTTCGAAGCCGATGGCAGCGTCTTCCTGGATGACGACTACCTGATCAAGGGCGTCGCAGGGGCCATCCTGTGGAAGCTGGTGCGTGAGCACGTGCGCGACGGCCGCAGCGAATTCAGTAACCGGGAGTTGCGGCTCGATCCCGACATCGGACTGCCCGACGTCGGCGACAACCTCGAGGCACGCCTGGTGCTGCTGACGCGCCGACTGATCGATCGCAATGCCAGCGTGCGCCTCGAGAAAACCGGACGCGGGCGCTTCAGCTTGCGTCTGACGCGCCCGCTGGTGCTGATCAACCACCCGCGGTGACGCCTCGCTTGCTCAGGCGCGCGGCAGACCGAGTGCCAGGCGCAGCGCGGCGTTGTCTGCGGCGCTGAGCGTTCGCGCGGCAATTTCGAGCACCGCGCCGAACGCCTCGGGCGGCATGCCTTGCTGCATGCCCGACAACATGCCGACCCGCTCGGGGGCGTTCAGTGCCGGCAGGAACCAGCGCAGGCACTCCATCATCGCGGCGGGCGGAATCGACGCCACCAGCGCGCGTTCGATATCGAGCAGCTGCGCGTCGCTGTAATGGCTCCACAGCAACGCGTTGTGAGCGGTCTGCTCGTAGTCCATGTGCTGCAGGTTGTCGGCGACGAACAGCGCCAGGCTCCGATACAGGCGGTCCAGCGCGGCAGCGCGGATCTCGTCGCGACAGTCGGTCACCAGGCCGGCCAGATCGCGCAGGTCGGCAATCTCCTCGGCGTGGTGCACGTGTTCGGCGGCAATGCGGGCAGCGCTGCCGGGCCGGGCGCGTTCGAGCGCCGGATGCACGAAATCGTTCTCGTCCTTCAGATGCAGCTCGCACAACGAGAGCAGGCGATCGACCAAGCCGAGGGTGGCTCGCACGGCGTCGGCATCGTGCGGATCGGTGCTGCCGACTTCGCACATGGTGCGCGTCATCATCAGGCGCAAGGCCTTGTGGATCCCGGCATACATGTCCATGCGGCCGGCGCCGGCCGGGTTGCCGTCGCGCGCTGAGGTGGTGGTGTGGTTCGCTTCGATCGTGAGGTCGGTCATCTGGTTTCTCCTGAAGGTGGGGTCGTCGGTCAATCGACCGTCGACAGGCCGCCACTGTAGAAACGATGTTCCGTTCGCGCTGTTAAGACTTCAGTCACAGAAGCTTAAAGAAACCTTCACCCCCAGAACGGGGGAGGTCAGGCGCGATCAAGGGCGCGTCCTGCATGACGCGCCGAGCAAATCGCGAGACCGAGCAGGCTCACGCCAGCGGTGGTTGCGGGCAGGTCCGGCCAGGCGCCGATCACCAGCCCGAGCTGCCGGCATCACCCTTGAACGGTCCGGTCAACTCTGGCGTGATTCAGCCGCCATAGAAGCCGCCGGGCTGCGGTCGCACGATCATGTCCGCCACCGTGCAGACCAGATCCACCGGATAGAAGGCGACGCAGTCTGCCAGCGCTTCGGCACCGGCCAGAGGCTGCGGGTAGCTCCAGGCAACCCGGTCCAGGCGACGCCCGCCATCGACCAGCGTCCAGTAACGCGCCGGTCCCTTCCATTCGCAGAACGATGAACCCGCTGCCGGCCCCAGCAACTGCCTGGTGACATCGTCCCAAGGCAGGTAGCCGCTGTGGCTGATCGGCCGGAGCCAGAGCCTGCGCAGCGACGCTATCGAACAGGTCGACGGTCGACCCTGCGACGTGATCGACGCCTGGATCA
>JANNNE010000351.1:0-19193 GCA_031398385.1 Ideonella sp. | reverse complement strand
GCCCGGGGGGCCCGCGTCTCCTTCCTTTACTTCCGCAGAACAGGGCAGCCCACCCCGCCGCGCGGCACCACCGATGTTTGCGGGCCATTCGCGCAGTCAACAGGCGGCGCCTGGGCCGAGGTCGGTGGGTGGCCGGATGGCGGGGGGAAAGGAGGAGACGACGCCCCCAGGGCGGCGGCGGGGGACACGCAGCCATCCGGCCACCCGCCGGCCTCGGCCTTGCTCAAGCCGCCGAACAGCTGGGAACGATTGGGGCCTTGGATTGCCTAGGGAACCAATGCCTCCGGTGCGCGGTCTTCAATGTTGCCTTTTTTCGCATGCCAGAATGCATCGCTCTCAATCATTTCTGCCAAACCGAAACCAATGCGCGTCAACAAAGCCATTTTTCCCGTCGCCGGGCTCGGGACCCGGTTTCTGCCTGCAACCAAGGCGCAGCCCAAGGAAATGTTGCCGGTTGTCGACAAGCCGCTGATCCAGTACGCGGTCGAAGAAGCCTACGCGGCCGGCATCCGGCAGATGATCTTCGTCAACGGACGCAACAAGCGGGCGATTCCGGATCACTTCGACACCGGCTATGAACTCGAGGCCGAGTTGCTGGCGTCCGAGAAGCACGAGTTGCTGGCGATGGTCCAGTCGATCAAGCCGGACGACATGGACTGCATCTATATCCGCCAGCCGAAGGCTCTGGGGCTCGGGCATGCGGTCCTGTGCGGGCAGTGCGTGGTGGTAAACGAGCCGTTTGCTGTGTTGCTGGCCGACGACCTGATGGTTGGCACGCCGCCGGTGCTGGCGCAGATGGTGGCGCAGTTCGAGGAACTGCAGGCGTCGATCGTTGCGGTACAGGAAGTGCCACCCGAGCACACGCGCCGCTACGGCATGGTGGCCGGCACCATGGTCAACGACCGCTTGATGGACATGAGCCAGTTCGTCGAGAAACCGGCGCCGGAGAAGGCACCGTCGAATCTGGGCGTGGCCGGACGCTACATCCTGACGCCTGGCGTCTTCCAGGAAATCGCCAATGTGCCGCGCGGCGTCGGCGGGGAGATCCAGCTGACCGACGGCATCGCGTCGCTGATGAAGAAGGAGAAGGTCTACGCGTATCGCTACGAAGGCCAGCGCTACGACTGCGGCAGCAAGGAAGGCTTCCTGGAAGCCAACGTGGAGCTGGCGCTGGCCCACCCCGAACTCGGCGCAGGCTTCAGGGCCTACCTGAAACGACTTGCCCTCTGAGATCCGATTCCGGGCTTGCCCCGGCAGGTGGTCACGGCCGTCAGCGGGGTCGGTTCAGCGACGCCGCAGATAGTGGATGAATTCGTCGCTCACGTTGCTCTGCTCGACCAGCTCGTTGCCGGTCTGGCGCGCGAATGCCTGGAAATCGCGCATCGAACCCGGGTCGGTGGCCACCACCTTCAACACGTCGCCGCTGTTCATGTCGGCCAGCGCCTTCTTCGCTTTCAGGATGGGTAGCGGGCAATTCAGCCCGCGGGTATCGATCTCTTTTTGCGCTTCCATGTCGTGATCCTCTGCTTGTCGATTGACGCTGTCGGCGGTGCTCAGGCGGTAGGGCCGGGCGGTCGAACCATCGCCTCGCGCCATTGTGGCGTGTAACCGCGGGCGGTCAGCCAATCGGCGAGTGCATACCCGGTGCCGGCCGGCCAGCACAACACCTCGGCAGGCGGGAACAACTTGTATTCGAGCAGCTCGGGTGACAAACGAACCTCGCCGCGCGCCACCACGTGGTAGGCGATGATCAGCTGGTTCATGCGCTGGAAGTCGTAGACGCCGATCAGCTTGATCTCGTCCGCCTGCAGCGCGGTTTCTTCCATCACCTCACGCGCGATGCCGTCGGGTGCGGTTTCACCGGCTTCCATGAAACCGGTGATCAGCGCGAAGATGCGGCCGGTCCAGGCGGCGTTGCGCGCCAGCAGGATCTGTCCGCCTTCATCGGCCTTTTCGATCACCGCGGCCAGCACCGGGGTCGGGTTGTTCCAGAAGGTCCATTCGCAGCCGCCGCAGCGCAGGCGCGATTTCGGTCCGCCGTCCTCCTCGCGCTCAAGCATCGCCAGCGGCCCGGCGCATTGGGGACAGAACTTGTAGCCGTTCATGCCGGGAAGACGCCGGTCGACAGATAACGATCGCCGCGGTCGCAGACGATGAAGACGATGGTGGCGTTCTCGACCGTCTGCGCGATCTGCAGCGCCACCCAGCAGGCACCGGCGGCCGAGATGCCGGCGAAGATGCCTTCTTCGGCGGCCATGCGGCGGGCCATCTCCTCGGCGTCGGCCTGGCTGACGTAGACCAGTTCGTCGACATGAGAGGCGTCGTAGATCTTCGGCAGATAGGCCTCGGGCCATTTGCGGATGCCCGGAATGCGCGAACCGTCCTGCGGTTGCGCGCCGACGATGCGGACGGCCGGGTTGCACTGCTTCAGATACTGGCTGACGCCGGTGATGGTGCCGGTGGTGCCCATCGCGCTGACGAAATGGGTCACCTGCCCCGCCGTGTCGTCCCAGATCTCGGGACCGGTGGTCTCGAAATGGATGCGCGGATTGTCGAGGTTGGCAAATTGGTCGAGCACGCGGCCCTTGCCTTCGCGCGCCATCTGCTCGGCCAGATCACGGGCGTATTCCATGCCGCCGGAGCGTGGCGTCAGAAGCAGTTCGGCGCCGAAGGCCTTCATGGTCTGCGCGCGCTCGATCGACAGATCCTCCGGCATGATCAGCAGCATGCGGTAGCCGCGGATCGCCGCCGCCATCGCCAATGCGATGCCGGTGTTGCCGGACGTGGCTTCGATCAAGGTGTCGCCGGGCTTGATCTCGCCGCGCTCTTCGGCGCGCTTGATCATGCTGATGGCCGGGCGATCCTTCACCGAGCCGGCCGGATTGTTGCCCTCGAGCTTGCCGAGGATCACGTTGCCGCGTGTCGAATTCGATTCGCCCGGCAGGCGCACCAGTCTCACCATCGGCGTGTGGCCGATGACGTCTTCGATCGTGGAGTAGGCGGGCTTGGCTGGCAGGCGCTTGGCCATGGATGTCGGATCAGGTGCGCTGCAACAACACGGGAAAGCCGGGGGGTTGGTGCCTCCGGTCGGAATCGAACCGACACTCCTTGCGGAACGGGATTTTGAGTCCCGCGCGTCTACCAATTTCGCCACAGAGGCCCCGAGCCGCCAAGTATGCCATGGCTGGCGGACCCCGCCCGAAACGGCAATGACGCGTTTGCAGGTACGCTTCGCGCCCAGGTTCCAAACACCACCCTCACCAACGCCCCGGATTCGCGAATGCCGCAGTTGCCTCCCATCACCCAAGCCCTGCTGCTGGCCAACGTGGCCATGTTCTGCCTCGACTATTTCGTTGGCAACTGGCTGATCCGCCTGCTGGCGCTGTGGCCGTTCGGCGCCGGTTTCATGCCCTGGCAGGTCGTGAGCTACTCGTTCCTGCACGGCAGCCTGGGCCACCTGTTCTTCAACATGCTCGGGCTGTGGATGTTCGGCTCGGAGCTCGAGCGGGTCTGGGGTCAGCGGCGTTATCTGCAGTTCTATTTCGCCAGCGTGCTGGCCGCCGCCTTTTCGCAGCTTGCGATGACGGCCTTCACCGGGTCGATCTATCCCACGGTAGGTGCGTCGGGCGGCCTGTTCGGCTTGCTGCTGGCGTTCGGGATGATGTTTCCGAACCGCATGATCGTGCCGCTGATTCCGCCGATCCCGATGAAGGCCAAGGTATTCGTCGCGATCTACGGCGGGCTGGAGCTGTTCTTCGGCGTCACCGGCACCCAGTCGGGCGTCGCCCACTTCGCCCACCTCGGCGGGATGCTGGGCGGCTATCTGATGATCCGGTATTGGCGCGGCCAGGCGCCGTTCGGTCGGCGCTGAACACGCCACGCAAAACCCCTTCGCGCCTGTCGGCACACACCTTGCTGCATGCTCACTGAAGCGTTCCGGCTGGGACTCGGGAGTTTGAGATGAGCAGAAGAAGTGGCGTAGGCAGCCTCGCGGTCGCTGCGGTCTGGGCAGCGCTGCTGCTCCCGGTCTGGGCCAGCGCGCAGACGGTGGCTGCGGGCAGTGCCGGCCAATCCGCGGCCGAACCTGCTGCGGATGCCGCAGACGCCCTGCAGCAACAGACGCGCGCACTGGCGCGGGCTTCCTCGACCGTCGTCGGGCTGCGCAGCATCGCGGTCGACGATGCGGTGTCGAACCGCACGCTCGGCCGCAAGCGCCAGGGTTCCGGCGTGTTGATCGACGACGAAGGCAGTTTGATTCTGACCATCGGCTACCTGATCATGGAAGCCGAACAGATCGAAATCGAGCTCGACGACGGGCGCGTCTTTCCGGCTCGCGTCGCCGCCTACGATCCGGCCTCCGGATTCGGTCTGGTCAAGTCGCTGGCGCCGTTGCCCCGGCCGGCAACCACCCTCGGCAATTCGGCGGCGGTGGCGCTCAACGAACCGATGATGGTCGTCAGTGGTGGTGCCGACGGCGACCTCAGCGTCGCTTATCTGGCATCGCAACGCCCGTTCACCGGCTACTGGGAATACCACATCGACAACGCCCTGTTCACGGTGCCGCCGCGCCCCGACCACTCCGGTGCCGGCCTGTTCAACGCTGCCGGCGAACTGCTCGGCATCGGTGCGCTGGTGGTGCGTGACGCGCGCGGCCCGGATCAACCGCCGGCCCCAGGCAACATGTTCGTTCCGGTCGACCTGCTGCGGCCGATCCTGGCCGAGTTGCGCGAGAACGGCCGCTCGGCGGCCAGCCAGCGGGCCTGGCTCGGCGTCAACTGTCAGGAATCCGACGGCAAGGTACGGGTCACGCGGGTCACCGCCGATGGGCCGGCTGACGCGGCGGGCCTGCTGCCGGGCGACCAGATCGTCGCCATCGACTCGGTACCGGTGAGCAATCTGCTGGGCTTCTACCAACGACTCTGGCAGGGCAGCACGCCGAATCGCGAGGTCAGTGTCGAGGTCAGTCGGGCCGGCAAACTGCAGACCTTCCGGGTTCAGGCCACCGATCGAATCAACAGCCTGCGCCACGCCCGGGGGATCTGAACGGGCGCTCGCCGCCCCTCACAGGCCCGAATGAACGGTGGGATGAAGCAGCCTGAGGCCCAGTTCGACCTTCAGCCTCGAGTTATCCAGGCGGCGCGATTCGCTGATGAAACTCAGCGCCATCGGCGACACCATCGACCCCATCTCCGCGCGGCCGACTCGGGGTGGGCGTGGAAGGCCGCACAGATCCGCCGCCAGATCGAAATAATCGCCCATCAGCATCTGGCTGTCGTCGCAGACATTGACCGCCCGCATCGGCATGGCGTGCCGCAGCGCCGCGACGCAGGCGCGCGCCAGGTCGTCGGCGTGGATGTGGTTGGTATACACGTCCTCGTCGGCGCGAAGCACCGGCGATCCCCGCAACAGCCGCTCGCGCGGGTGCCCGCCGGCCCGATCGCGCGCATAGATCCCTGGAATGCGCAGCAACGAGACCGCAACCCCGAAACGAAGGCCGAAGCGCCGCAACTGCTGCTCCGCATCGACACGGCGCAGTGCTCGGTCGCTGCACGGCGCGACCGTGCGGGTTTCGTCGAAGAAGTCGCCCGCCGCATCGCCGTAGACGCCGCTGGTACTGCCGTAGACGATGCGGCGAAGGCCGGGCCGGCGCGCCAGGGCCTGCAACAGGTGGCGGGTTCGCGGGTCTTCGATCCCCTGGCCCGGTGGCGGCGCCAGGTGCAGCAACGCATCGGCGAGACCGCCCAGTCGGCCGAGTGTCTCCGGTTGGTCCAGGTTGCCTGGCAGTACCACCGCGCCAGCGTCTCGCAACATCTGGAAGCGCCGCGGGCTCGAACTCAGCACCAACATCCGACAGCGGCCGGCCAGCAGCCGCAAGACGCGCAGGCCGATATCGCCGCAGCCGACGATCAAGACCGTCGGGCGTCGCAAGCGGGGGTTGGTGGCAAGTGGCATCGGCGCAATGGCGGGCAGAGTGGGCGATCACGGAACTGCGCCAAGGCCGGACAGTCGACCCTGGATCACCCGGCACCCGCGCGGCAAGCCATGCCAGCACGGTTGCTTTCAGGCGACGCTGCCCACAGCGGGCAGAATTCACAGCGCGAGTTTATGCAATGCGACCGACCGGCCTGCTGACCGGCCCAGCGCGAAAGAAGGCGAATGAGTTTTTCGGTGACAGTTCAACCCAGCGGTCGGATCTTCGAGGTAGACCGCGACGAGCCGGTGCTGTTGGCAGCGATCCGCCAGGGCATCGGCCTGCCCTATGGGTGCAAGGACGGCGCCTGCGGTTCGTGCAAATGCCGGCTGCTGGAAGGCCGCGTGATCCATGGCACCCACCAGGCCAAGGCGCTGAGCGAGGCGGAGGAAGAAGCCGGCCTGATGCTGACATGCCGAGCGGCGGCACAGACCGATCTGGTGATCGAGGCGCGCACGGTGCCCGGACTCGGCGAGTTTCCAGTGCGCAAGCTGCCGACACGCGTCAGCCGCATCGATCGGCCGGCGCCCGACGTGACGGTGCTGGTGATGCAATTGCCGGCCAATGATCAGTTCATGTACAAGGCCGGCCAGTATGTCGAATTCATCCTGCGCGACGGTGATCGGCGCAGCTATTCGATCGCCAATGCGCCGCACCGCCAGCGCGAACTGATCGGCAACGACCAGCCTGCGATCGAATTGCACCTGCGCCACATGCCCGGCGGCAAGTTCACCGATCATGTGTTCAGCGCGCTGAAGGCACGCGACATCCTGCGCATCGAAGGTCCGTTCGGCAGCTTCTTCCTGCGCGAAGACCATGCCCAGCCGGTGGTGCTGCTGGCCTCGGGCACCGGATTCGCGCCGATCAAGGCCTTGATCGAGCAGATGGAGCACAAGGCGATGACCCAGCCGATGCTGTTGTACTGGGGCTGCAGAAGCCGCATCGACCTGTACCAGCACGACTGGGCGCTGGCTGCCGAGCAACGGCTTCCGCAACTGCACTACATCCCGGTGCTGTCTGACGCCCGGCCGGAGGATGAGTGGCGCGGGCGAACCGGCCTGGTCCACCAGGCGGTGATGGCCGATCATCCGGATCTGTCGGATTTCGAGGTCTACGCCTGCGGGGCGCCGGTGATGGTGGACGCCGCACAGCGCGATTTCGCGGCCCGCTGCGGGCTGCCCGAGACGGCGTTCTACGCCGACGCCTTCACATCCGAAGCCGATAAACACGCCAGCCAGGGAACGTCGTGAAAGGTTCCGGCTCGAACATCGACACACCAGCAGACCAGCCGGACGGTTCCGGCGAATGACAGGAGATCAGATGATGACAAGACGCACCTGGATGGGCATGTTGTCGGCGCTGGGCCTCGCGCCCGCCGTCGCCACCTTGTCCGCCAAGGACAATGAATCGCCGTTGCCGGCATCCGAGCGAATCAAACGCAGCGATGCCGAGTGGAAGAAGCTGCTGACGCCGGCCCAATACCATGTGCTGCGCGAGGAAGGCACCGAGCGCCCGTTCAGCAGCGCACTGAACAATGAAAAGCGGCCGGGGAAATTTCACTGCGTCGCCTGCAAGCATCCGCTGTTCACCACCGAGATGAAGTTCGACAGCGGCACCGGCTGGCCCAGCTACTTCAGCACGCTGCCGAACGCCTTCGGCACCAGCACCGACTACAAGCTGCTGTTTCCGCGCACTGAATACCACTGCGCCAAGTGCGGTGGTCACCACGGCCACATCTTCAGCGATGGTCCGGCGCCGACCGGCAAGCGTTATTGCAACAACGGCGTGGCGCTCGCATTCGTGCCGGCCGCGGCATGATGCGCCGCTCGATCGCGGCTGTCGCCGCCGCCGCGGGTCTGGTGGCGGTGTTCGGATGGCAATCGACGGTGTCGGCACAGGCCGGCAAGCCGGCGGACGTCAAGCCCACTCCGGGCGCCGCAACGGCCGGTGGCCCGACCGCGAAGGCCATTCTTGCTGGCGGCTGTTTCTGGTGTGTCGAGGCCGACTTCGACAAAATAACCGGCGTGTTGTCGACCACCTCTGGCTATATCGGTGGCACGGTCGCCAATCCGACTTACGAGCAGGTTTCAGCCAATCGAACCGGGCATGCCGAGGCGGTCGAGATCGTCTACGACCCGAGCAAGGTCAGCTACAAGGCGCTTGTCGACCATTTCTGGCGAACCATCGATCCCACCACCAAGGATCGGCAGTTCTGCGATGCCGGCTCGCCTTATCGCACCGCCATCTACGCGGTCGGACCGGAACAGCTGGCTGAAGCCCAGGCTTCCAAGGCGCGGGTCGAAAAAGCCAAGCCGTTCAAGGAGCCGATCGTCACCGAGATCCAGCTCGCCGGCACCTTTTATCGGGCCGAGGAATATCACCAGGACTACTACCTGAAGAACCCGCTGCGTTACAACTACTACCGCACCAGCTGCGGGCGTGACCAGCGGCTGAAGCAGTTGTGGGGCGATCAGGCGCCGAAGCACTGAGGGCGGGCCCACTCACCGACCCGACCGCGCCACCTCATTCGGATGGCGCGGCGTCGAAGCTGTCGGCCGGGGTCAGCCTGACCAGGCGGCTGGCCTCGTCGATCGTCCCGCCGAGCCAGGCGTCGACATCGGCGTCGGCAACCGGAATCACGCTGCGCTTGTCCTGCTGATCCGGACCGAGCCGCGGGTCGGGCTTGTGCATGCGGTTCATCAGCGGATGCGCGTCGGCGTTGAGCGTCAGCATGGTGTAGCTCTCGACCACCTCGCCGGTGCTGCGATCGACCCACCGATTCCACAAGCCAGCCAGTGCCCACGCCCGGCCATCGCTGCGGCGAAATGTCCACCACTGGTTCTTGCCACTTTCCCAGCATGGCTCGTCGAATGAAGCCGCCGGGATCAGGCAGCGCTGACCGCGCGCCCAGGGTTGCTTGTAGCTCGCCTTGACCGCCACCTCTTCAGCGCGCGCATTGTTGGTGCTGTAGGCCAGGCGCGAGGTCTTGGCGAACCACGGAACAAGGCCCCACTGGCCGACCACGATTTCCACCGAGCGCTCCCGGTCCAGGCGCACAAAAGGCCCCGGCGCGCGCGGAAAGATCGGCCCCGGCGGGTAGTTGACGATGGCGCGCCCGAAGCGTTGCGCCAGTTCCTCGGGTCTGGGCGGGGTATATCTGTTGCACATGTCACGACTGTAGTCGCGACGTCCCGCCGACGGGGGATGACGCCGCGCGCTCGACGCCCTAAGGTCGTGGCTCAGACAGGATTCGAGTTTCGGAGGCAGCCCTCAGGCACGCCGCCAGACAGACGGGGGACGCCATGTTCGCAAGTTTTGCCCGATCGTTCCACGCCAGCAGGGCCGACCAGCCCGCTGCGCCTGCGGCGGCGGCATGGCGCTGGCGCTACCGTGATCCGGCCACCGGCGAAATCGTCAGCTTTTCCGAGTTGCTGACACCGGCCGAGATCAGCGCCATCGATCCATCTGCCGAGCTGATACCCGGCTCGCGGGTGTTCGCTGCGGCGTCGTACCGCGGCGCCAGCGCGGCGCGCTGATCGATCTCGCAACTGCCTTGCGCTGCCACGGCCATTCGCCGTCAGACAACCGCTGATCGAAGCGGGTCGAATTTCTCGATCGCGATGCGCTGGCCGAGCGCCGCCGAGCGATAGACCGCCTCCTGTACCTTCAGATTCACCAGGTAATCACGGGCGGTATTCTCCAGCGGGCCCTGCTCGGTGAAGTGACGCACCACATGGCGCTGCAGCCATTCGCATGCGCCGCCCCCAAAGGTGTCGTCCGGCCCCCGGTCGTAGGAGTGTTCGATTTCGGTCTGCTGATGAGGTTTCCACCACAGCCGTGCATCGCCATCCAGCCGAAGCACGCCGCATGAGCCCTCCAGCCACAACTCGCCCATCGTGCGCCGCGGGTTGGTGGCAACATGATCGTTCAGCCGATTGCCATCGAACAGCCCGGTCGCGGCGCCTTCGAACTCGAACACCATGTAGCCCGCGTCCTCACCGGCAATGACCGGATTGATGCGGCGCAATTGAGCATAGACACTGCTGATCTCGCCCATCAGATAGCGAAAGCTGTCGATCCAGTGGATCGCTGTCTCGAGCACCAGCAGGCGCGGCATCTGCTGGAAATACGGTTGCCGATCGAGATAAGCGCGCGCGCCCTGCCCGTCTCCCGGCCGCAGGCGGAAGGCAATCGAATGCAGCGTGCCCAGCGTGCCGTCGTCGATCAGACGCCGCGCTTCGCGGTACCAGGGCGTCCAGCGGACGTTTTCATGCACGATCAGCGGTACACCGGCAGCCTCGGCGTCTTCGGTCATCGCCAGCGCTTCGGCATACGAGCTTCCGAAGGGTTTCTGGCAGATCACCGGTATGCCACGGGCGAGCGCCTTCGCGACGAACTCGCGGTGCGTGGTGGGCGGCGTGATCAGGTCAACAAGATCCGGCCGCTCGGCGTCCAGCGCTTCATCGAGCCTGGCATATACCTGGGGCACGCCGAAGCGTTCGGCCAGCGCCTGCGCCTTGTCGACATCGCGATTGACGATCGCCACACATCGGGCCGCATCGATATTGCGCCAGCCGAGGTACTGGAACTGGCTGAAATAGCCCGCACCGACGCCGAGCACCCGCAGCTGATTCACCGTCGCCGCCTCAGAGGTTGGAAGCCACTGCCGCGGCAATCGACGCGGTGCCGTCGCTGCCACCCAACTCGAACGGCAAGACCCGGCCCGACCTGAACACTTCGTCCACCGCCCTCTCGATGCGCCTTGCCGCCTGCGTCAACGCGTCGTTTTCATGACGTTCGCCGAGCCAGTCGAGCATCAGCGCGGCCGACAGGATGGTGGCGGTCGGATTGGCCTTGCCCTGACCGTCGCCCGGCAGAACACAGATGTCGAATGACGGGTTGGTGCTCACGGGATGATCCTTCGGCTACAGCTGGTTGAGTCGGAAACGCTCGAAGATCGCCAGCAGCTCGCGGCTGGCGCGTTCGCGGTGCTGGCGATTGGCGAGCGCGGCTGCCCGCACGTCGCCGGCCCGCAGGCATTCGACCAGTTGCATGTGCTCGTGGGTCGAATGCGTCGGCGCGGGCCGCAGCTTCAACGTCAACATCCGCGCACGGTGGGCCCGATCCCAGTAGTTGAGTACCGTGGCCTGCAGTTGCCGGTTGCCCGCCAGCTCGATCAAGGCCCGGTGGAACTGCTCGTCGGCGGCGGCCCAGGTGTCGAGATCGTCGCTTTTCAACGCGCGTTCCATCGCGCGCGTCGACATGATCAGCGGCTTCAGTTCGGCGTCGGATGGTTTGCGGCGTGCCAGAATCTCGACCGCCATTCCCTCCAGCGCGGTCAGGATCTGGTAGATCTCGCGCAGGTCGGTGGCCGACATCGGCAGCACCCGCATGCCGTGCCTCGGTATCAGCTCGACCAGCCCGTCGTTGCACAGCCTGACCATCGCCTCGCGCACCGGCGTGCGGCTCATGCCGAGCGCCAGCGCAACTTCCTGCTCGAGCGCCCGATGCCCGGGTGGCCAGATGTTGTCGAGAATGCGCTGGCGGATCTGCAAATAGGCCGCATCGACCATCGAACCGGGATTGGCAGCCGCGGCGCTCATCCGAAGTTCCAGTGGACCGGCGCCAGGCCGGCCACCGGCAGGCGCAGCGTGGCGAGGCTGTCGCCCAGCAGACAGCCGAGCACGGCGGTGCGGCGATCGGCACCTGCGAAGGCGATGCTCGAGATGTTGCGAAGCCGCTGGCTGCGGATGCCGTCGAGCTCGGGCCGACCCATCGTGCCGGCTTCATAGGCGAGCTCGACGCGCTGCAGATGCCCCGCATCGGCATCTTCGAGCCAGACGGTCGGACGGCCATCCGGTGCCACCCGGATCAAGCGGTTGCTGACGATGCTGACCACCCAGGCGTGGCCTTCCTCATCGAACGCCAGGCCATCGGGAAAGGTACCGGCGCCGAATTCAGTGACCACTTCGATGGCGCCCAGCGAGCCGTCTTCGCGCAACGGAAAGCGCGACAGCCGGCGCCCGAAGGTTTCATTCACATACAGCCAGCGCCCGCTCGGGTCGATCGCGACCTCGTTCGTATAACCCAGGCCGTCGGCGACGATGGTCGCCGCGCCGCTCGGCTCGACTCGCACGATAAAGCCGTCGCTGCAGTCGCGCCGATAGCCCAGCGAGCGCGGCTTCAGGCGTGTGCTGACCGTGACCCAGAAACGACCATGGCGGTCTTCAACGACGAAATTGGTGGGCGGCAGATCGATGCCGTCGACGCGCAGCAGCCACGGCGTCACGACCCCGTCGCGCTGGACACGAAAGACACCGCCCTGCTCGTCTCCCAGGTGGGTTGCCAGAAAGCTGCCGTCGCGCAACAGAGCGATGCCGTTGGGCTTCAGGCGAAACCCGTCGGGCGCGGTGCCGGCATACAAGGTCTGGCTGCCATCAGGCCGGATGTGCGCGATGCCACCTCGCCAATCGGCGCTGAACAGATCGCCGAATGCATTGGCCAGTACACATTCGGGGCGAACCAGTCCGGAGCCGACCGTATGAAGATTGCCGATCGGGAATCTCGCCGGCAGGAGATCCGGGTCACCAGCAGCATGACTGGATGAACTCATTAACGCATACGTTATCGGTCTGCGGCGAAGCTTGCCAGCGGGCAAACCCGACTCGATCCAGCGTCCGGATCGGCCGCATCCGGGCGACACAACAGCCCCTGGTCGGCGCAAGCGGGCCTCGTCCATGAGTGCGGCATTTAGGGCAATTGCCCCAAACGAGCGGCCGAGATGTCGAATCAGCGAGCAAGGCTGGCATGATGGTGCCCCTGCCGGGTTCACGATCGCGGCGCGGCCCCTACAACGAAGAGACAGTGACCATGCTTGATTTCATCCCTGAGTCGACTCGAGCCACCGGACTGGGCGTGCTGATGAAAGGCGCCGGCATGGTGACCCGGTTCCTGCCGATTCCGCAGCCGACGCTGCTGGTCGGGCCGGGTTCAAGCGGCCGGCTCGGCCAATCGGTGGCCGGCTTCGGACATACCCGGGTGCTGATCGTCACCGACAAGATCATCTCCAAGCTGGGCCTGCTGAAAGACCTGACCGATGCCTTGACAGCCGGCGGATGCGACTACGTCGTCTTCGACGAAATCACGCCGGACGCACCGATCCCGCTGATCGAGCGCGGCATCGAATTCCACCGCGAGCACGGGTGCGACGCCATCATCGCGTTCGGCGGCGGCTCGTCGATGGACGCATCCAAGGCCATCGCGGTGTCGATTGCCAACCCCGGCCGATCGCTGCGATCGCTGGCCGGCTATTTCAAGGGCCTGCGCAGCCCGGCGCCGATCTATGCGGTGCCCACTACCGCCGGCACCGGCTCCGAGGTCACGGTGGCGGCGGTGATTTCCGACCCCGATCGTCACAGCAAGATCGTCATCGTCGATACCCGGATCGTGCCGAAGATGGCGGCGCTCGACCCGGCGCTGATGACCGGGCTGCCGCCCGCCGTCACCGCGGCCACCGGCATCGATGCGCTGACCCACGCGGTCGAGGCCTACCTCGGCAACTGGAGCACCGCCACCACCGACGGCATGGCGCTGTCGGCGGTCAGCCTGATCTTCGAGAACCTGCGCACCGCCTACCGCAAGGGCAGCGACCTGCAGGCGCGCGAGAACATGTCGCTGGCATCCACCTATGCCGGCATCGCGTTCACCCGTGCCAACGTCGGTTACGTACACGCCATCGCGCACCAGTTCGGCGGCAAATACCACACCCCGCACGGGCTGGCCAATGCCATCGTGCTGCCGCATGTGTTGCGCTATTCGGCGCCAGCCGTCATCGACCGCCTGGCACGCCTGGCGATCCGTGCCGGCCTCGGTGCCGACGGCGAAGACGACGATGTGCTGGCGCAGAAGTTTCTCGACGGCGTCGACGAACTCAACCGCGACCTCGACATTCCGACCCACCTTCAGACCTTGCGCAAGGCCGATATCCCGGCCCTGGCCAAGGCCGCGATCCACGAGGCGCATACCGGCTACCCGGTGCCACGCTACATGACGCAGGCGCAATGTGAAGAGATCATCGCCCGCCTGTTGCCGCCTGAGCCGCAGGCACCGTCAGCCCGGTCCGAGAAGCCCGCCAGCCGAGCGCGCAAGACCAGTTCCACAGCAACCCGCAAAAGCACCACGACTACAACCACTGGCAGCGCCGCCAGGGCTCGCCGCAAGCCCTCGGCCAAAGCCTGAACCGCCCACGGAGACAAACAATGAAAAAGGTCGTCACCATTTCGCTCGGCTCGTCGAAGCAGGATTTCAGCTTCGAGACCGATTTCCTCGGCCACCGTTTCCAGGTCAAGCGCCTGGGCGCTGACGATGACACCACCAAGGCCTGGGAGCTGATGCGCCGGCATCAGGTATCGGCCGATGCGATCGGGCTGGGCGAGATCGGCGACCACTGGCAGGTCGGCCAGAGCAACGTCATCAACAAGGAAACCAAACGCCTGTTGAATGTGGTCACGCGGGTTCCGGTCACGACCGGCGCCAACCTGCGCCGCCTGCTGCAGGTGCGCGCGGTGCGCAAGGTGCAGAAGCAGCTCGGCAATTATTTCGACAACAACATCGTGTTGTTTCTCAACGGCATGCGCAACTACGACATGGCGGTTGCGCTGGCCGATTACACGCCCAATCTGAATTTCGCCGACGCGCTGGCGCAGACCGGCGCACCCGCGCTGCTGACGTCGCTGACGCAGCTCGAGATGTATGCCACCGGCAGCGAATGGGCGCTCGGCGGCAAATCCGGCGAATGGCTCGAAGGCGCTTTGACCGGCTTCAAGAACAGCCGCATCGCGGCCGCGGTCGCCAAGTCGCACCTGATCGTCGGCACCTATCACGAGCTGAAACTGGTTGGCAGCCCGGCCAACCTGGCCGGCAAGACCATCATCACTTCGGCGGTCGACGACGAGCGGCTGGCGTTCTTCACGCACTGCAAGGTCAACCTGGTGATCGATGTGTCGCCCAAGCTGTTCGAGCAGGTGGTCGGCATCAACGTGATCGAGGCGATGGTGCTTGCCGCGATCGGCAAGCCGTCCGAAGAACTGTCGGACGACGACTTCAACGAGATCCTGGACGAACTCGATGTGCAGCCGCGCCTGCTTCACCCGACCGGGCATTTCCGCAACATTCGGCGCTTCGCCTTCGTGATCCATCCGCTGAGCCAGGAGTACATCAAGAAGGGATTCCCCATCCCCAAAGGCACACCCGACTTCGTGATGGACAAGGTCGAGACACTGGCCGCCTACATGCCACCGATGGTGTATTGCAAGATGGAGAACATCGTTTCGCCGACCGGTGCCGAGGCCGAAGGCTGGTTGATCAGCGTCGGCGGCACGCCCAAGGAAATGTTGTCGCGCAGCCCCGAGTTCACCTACCGCCGCCTGCTCGCCGCGTCGAAGATGGCCGAACGGATGGGGGCACAGATCATGGGCCTGGGTGCGTTCACCAAGGTGGTAGGCGATGCCGGTGTCACGGTGGCGCAACGTTCGCGGCTGCCGATCACCACCGGCAACAGCTATTCCGCCTCCGGCGCCTTGTGGGCTGCAGCCGACGCGATGAAGCGCATGGGCCTGGTGAAGCCGGCCAAGGAGGGTACTCGGATCGCCGCCAAAACGATGGTGATCGGCGCTTCGGGGTCGATCGGCTCGGTCAGCGCGCGGCTGCTGGCAATGGCGTTCGACCAAGTCGTGATCGGCGGGCGCGACATGGGCAAGCTCGAGCAGCTCAAAGCGTCGATCCTCGAAGATACGCCCGACGCCGATGTGATCTGCTCCACCGACTTCGAGTCGCTGCTCGGCGAGATGGACATGATCGTCACCTCGACCTCGGGTGCGGGCAAGAAGATTCTCGACATCACCAAGGTCAAGCCCGGCTGCGTGATCACCGATGTCGCACGCCCGCTCGACCTGCCACCGTCGGAGGTGGCCAAACGGCCCGACGTGCTGGTGATCGAATCCGGCGAAATCGACCTGCCGACCAAGGTCAAGGGACTGAAAAGCATCGGACTGCCGCCAAACGTGGTCTACGCCTGCCTGGCCGAAACCATCGTGTTGTCGCTGGAAGGCCGGTTCGAGGTGTTCACGGTCGGCCGTGACACCGAGTGGGAAAAGGTCAAGGAAATCTACAAGCTCGGCCTGCGCCACGGCATGAAACTGGCGGCCATTTCGGGCGTCAAGGGTGTCTACAGCGACGACGACATTGCCAAGGTGGTCGCACTGGCGAAAGAGGCCCGCAAGACCTGGAACGGCGGCGATGCCAAGAAGCCGGCGCGCAAGCCCGCAGCAAAGAAGTTGGTCGCTACCAAGGCACCGACCGTCAAGCGTGTACCGTCCAAGAAGGCAGCCGGTACCGCCCGCAAGGCCGCTGCCAGGCCAGTCGCCAAGAGCGCCGACAAGCCGGTCACCAGAGCAGCGAGCAAGGCGCCGCGCAAGACGCCCGCCAAACCGGCCGTCGACAAGCTCGCGGCCCAGGCTGCGACCAGCAAGCCCCGCACCCGTCGCGCACCGGCGGCTTGAGCTGAAAGGCCAGCATGAGTGACGCCATCCGCCTCAATCTGCTCGACACCGCCTGGCTGTTCACCGAAACGCGGGCCACGCCGAACCATGTCGGTGGCCTGCTGCAGTTCCGCCTGCCCGAAGACGCATCGAACCACTACCTGCGCGACCTGATGCTCGATTTTCGCGCCAGTCGCGAGTTTGCGCCGCCCTGGAACCGGCGCCTGAAATCCGCCTTCAGCATGCACCCGATGCCGGCCTGGGTCGTCGACGACCAGATCGACCTTGAATATCACGTGCGCCACGCTGCGCTGCCCTGGCCGGGCGGGGAGCGCGAACTCGGTGAACTGGTCGGCCGACTGCAGAGCACACCGCTCGACCTGACCCGCCCGCCGTGGGAATGCACCATCATCGAAGGGCTGTCCCACAACCGCTTCGCGTTGTTCGTCAAGATGCACCATTCGCTGATCGACGGCATCAGCGGCATGCGGCTGATGGAACGTGCGCTGGCGACCGACGCTCAGAAGAGCAAGACACTGCCGCCGTTCTGGACCGGTCCGTCGAAGCCATCGGGCAAACCCGAGCGCCACCGCGCGGCGCCGACGATGGCCAATGCCACCGCCGCCGCCATCGAGGGCCTGAGCGCGCAGGCGAAATCGCTGCCGCAGCTGGCGGCCGCGTTCGGCAAGATCATCAAGCGCATCGGCGATCCGGGCGAAGGCATGGCGGTGCCCTTCGATTCACCCCGCTCGATGCTGAACGGCCGGGTGCGCGAGAAGCGGCGCTTTGCCACCCAGCAGTTTCCGCTGACGCGCCTGCGCGCGGTTGCCGACGTTGCCGGCAGCACCATCAACGATGTGGTTCTGGCGGTATGCGGCGGCGCGCTGCGACGCTTTCTGACCGAACTGGACGCCCTGCCCGACGCATCGCTGACAGCCGGCATTCCGGTTTCGGTACGGCCGAAGGACGACGAAGGCACCGGTAACGCGATCACCTTCATCGTCGCCACGCTGGGCACCGATATCGAAGACCCGGCCGAACGCCTGCAGTCGATCCGACGCTCGGTGCAACACGCCAAGGCGCACGTGCAAAGCCTGCCGCGCCAGGCGATGCTCCAGTACACCGTGATGCTGATGGCGCCGACCCTGATCACGCTGCTGACCGGTATCGGCGGCAGAACCCCGCCGATGTTCAACATCACGATCTCCAACGTGCCCGGTCCGGACAAGCCGCTGTATTTCCGCGGTGCCGAGCTGTTGTCGATCTACCCGGCGTCGATCATCACGCATGGGCAGGCGCTGAACATCACCTGCGAAAGTTATGCGGGCCAGATGAATTTCGGCTTCACCGCGTGCCACACCTCGGTGCCGAGCATGCAGCGGCTGGCCGTGTACGCAGCAGACGCGTTGGCCGAACTCGAGAGCGCGCTGCAGCCAGCTGCGAAGCCCGCTGCAAAGTCCGCTTCAAAGCCTGCAGCAAAGCGCGCCCGAACCAGCGCCAGAAAATCCACCACGGCGCCGGCAGCGGCGAACAAGGCAGCCAGAAAGACCGCCACGACTCGGCGGCGAACCAAGCCCAGCGCGGCGCCGGCCTGAGGCGTCAGGCTGGCGGCTCACGCGGAATCACGCGGTAGTCGCGTCTTTCAGGCGGTACCACGCCACGCCATGCTCATCCTGCTCCCGGGACACCTCGCCGCGTTGATGCAGGTGGTTCAGGCACGCCAGACTTTCGCCAGTGGCCATGCCGAGCAAGGGCGTGTCCGCTTCGCTGATCGGCCGGTTGAACAGCGCACTGAAAACGTCGACCGCGCGCCTGGGTTCGCTCAACGCGCCGCGCAGCCGCGTCAGCGCCCGCTGCTGTCCATCGCGCAGCGAATCGAGGCGCTGGTGCAGGCCGCGAAAACATTCGTTATGCGACGGCAGCACCAGCACATCGTTCGGCACTTCGCGCTGCAGCTTGTCGAGCGAGTTCAGCCAGTCGCTCATCGGATCGGCATCGGGTTCGATCGGATAGACCGACACATTCGACGAGATCCGTGGCAACACCTGGTCGCCCGAGATCAGGAGTTCCAGCTCGGGGCAATACAGACAGGCATGTTCCGGCGAATGGCCGTTGCCGACCACCACCCGCCAGATGTTCGCGCCGATCTGCAGTTCGTCGCCATCGCTGAGGCGGTTGATGCTGTCGGGCAACGGATGGATGTGTTTGCCGAAGTTGCCGAAGCGGGCCTGGTAGTTTTCCAGCGCGGTCTCGCTCCAGCCTGCTTCGTGGTAGAACCGAATCGCGTCATCGGGTGCGTCGCGACCGGAATCCGACACCATGGCCCGGCAGCTCAGGTATTCGAGCCGGGTCATCCACAGCCGGACTCCGAACTTGCGGGTCAGCCAGCCGGCCATGCCGACATGGTCCGGGTGCATGTGGGTCACGATGACGCGGCTCAGACTGCGCTGGTCGCCACCAGCCGACGCGGTGGCAAACAACTCGCGCCACACCTGCGCGGTTTCGTCATTGCGCACGCCGGTATCGACAACCGCCCAGCCCGCTGCGTCGTCCAATGCCCACAGGTTGATGTGGTTCAAGGTGTAGGGCAGCGGCATGCGGATCCAGAACACCCCGCGTGCCACCTCGATCATCTGGCCGCGCTCGGGGGGCGCAGGAAACGGATACTCGAGCTCGGCCCGGGT
>JANNNE010000344.1:0-18944 GCA_031398385.1 Ideonella sp. | reverse complement strand
GCGGGCGTGTTCTATATCGTGCTGGCACTGCTCGGCGGCGCGGTGGTCGGCCTGATCGCAGCCTTCCCGAAAGCGCTGGTGCTGGCGGTCGCCGGCTTCGCACTGCTCGGCACCATCGGCTCGGGCCTGGCCGTGGCGGTGCAGGACGATCGCAGCCGCGAGGCGGCGCTGATCACCTTCCTGGTCACGCTCAGCGGACTGGTGCTGTGGGGCGTCGGATCGGCATTCTGGGGTGTGGTGGCCGGGGCGTTGGCGCTGGCGGTGCAGCGCTGGCGGGGGGCGGCCTGAGGCTGCGGCGCGGAGTTTCGGTTGGGGTGTTCGAAATGCGCTCAGGCCTCACCCATTGATTGCCGGCCAGAAAACAATAATCCATCTAAGTTGTTGATTTATAAAGCATTTTATCTTTCATCACCATTGTTATCTTCCAGTGGAGATAACAAAGAGATTGGATTGTCCGCTGCGCTTGGCTTGGTGTAAGCCATATTCCGCTTCGCCCGCCCGGGCAGTGCTACCAACAGTCCCTGCTCGCGCCAGTTGATCAGCATCTTCGACGCCTTGAGCGTGTCGACATCGGCGATGCGCACCACGTCGGCGTTGGCGATAGCCCCCTCGCGGTCAATCCAGTCGCTCACCTCGTCCCAGGCGCTGGGCCGTTTCAGGTTGATCAGCGTAACGGTAACGCTCTCCACCTCGGCACCCGTGTTCTGCCGGTACTGCGGCGGGTAGAGCTCGGAGCGCGCCATCTCGGCGAACATCATCGGCACGCCCTCGCCTGCGTCGATGTTGGGCGGGTCTGGAAACTCGCGCAGGTTGGCCGCGATCAGCGGGTTGCGAGCTTTCGAGCCGGCCCGCGCGATCGTCGCCGCCGTGATGGTGCCGGGCAGCAGACCCGGGCTTTCGACCTCGATGCGGTCGTCGAAGATGCGCACGAAAATGTCGCGGTTGAGCCGGTAGTCGCGGTGGATCACGGCGTTGACGAGGGCTTCCTTCACCACCCGCGCCGGGTAGGCATGCACGGTGCGAAAGCCGCTGCTGCTGAGCGTGAGCCCCTGGGCCAGCTCGTCCAGCACCAAGCGCACGGCGGCGTCGATCTGGTCGACCAACGGGCCGCGCACGGTCTTGGCTGGATTGCGCAGGTTGGGCGTGGCGCCGGCCACGGCGTGCTTGCCGTCGTACGCCATCACGCGGAGGTCGGCCCGGCTGTCGAAGGCCGCCAGCAGGCTACCCGGCTCGTCGGCGAACAGCAGCACGGCGGCACGCCGTGGCAACACCGACCCGTCCACCTCGTCTGCTAGACCGATGCGCAACAACTGGTCGCCGAAGGCACCGGTCAGCGGGCCGCGATGGGCGGCAAAGCGCTGCCAGGCGCCGGTCTGCAGCCGGGCCAGCGGCACCGCCACCGGCTCGCTGGTGGCGCTGCGCTCGCCGCGCTGGTACGACAGCGCCGTGACCTCACCCGCGCTCAACATGCGGTTGCCCGCGTCCAGCCGGGTGTAGGTGCCGCCGTGGACGATGGAATGCACCCGCGGGCTGCGCGGCACCTGTAGCAGCAGCAGGCTGCCGGCCCTGCCATTGGCCGGGCCGTTGTGCGGCGGGCTGGCGATGCGCTGCAGCCGCAGACCGTCGATGGCAGGCTGAAACTCGCTCAGCAGCTTGCGCCGCAGCTCGTCCACGGCCTCGGGGTTCTCTTCCACGCCGAACAGCCGGGCAGGGCCCTGGTGCTCCTTCAGGTCGGCCATGCCCAGCACCAGCGTGCCGCCCTGGGTGTTGGCGAAGGCGCAGACCGTCTCCAGCGCCTTGCCGACCATTGCCGCTGACGCGCTTGAACTCCAGCCGGCGCGACTCGCCGCGGGGCAGCAGTTGGCGCAGCAGCGTGCCGGCGAGTGACGAGGGCAGGTCGGTCACGTCCATCGCGGTGTGGGCGTTCAGGCGATCGCGGAGTCGACCAGGGCCTCGGCCAGATGGGACTTGGTGGTCTGGCTGGCGGTCAGGCGCTGGCGGAGGTCGGCGCAGAGGCGGCGGAGTTCGGTGACGAGGGTGGCGATACGGACTTGTTCCGCAAGGGGTGGTAACGGAATCGGAAGACCGAAGATCTTGGGTGATTCGAGCTTGCAGGTACCGTGTGTCGACCGGTTTACCAAGCCGAGAACTTCGGTCTTCATCCCTTCGCAGAGCAACATCAGGAAGGGCAAAAGCTTGGGGTCGAATGGCGTCAGCGCCTTCATATCCTGATTGATGGTGACCGGAACTCGGGTCACGGCCACGGGAAACGAGTGCGCCAAGATCATCCCCCGAACCACCATCAAGAGACTACCGGGCGCAATGAGCGACAGGCTTCCGGCAAGCGCGGCCGACGAAACGTGATCCTGGGCATCTTCAATCACCGCAACTTTCATGTCCTTGGGGCTGACCCATGGAATGTCGCCGATCCAATTGCTCGCGACTGCCTTTGATGGTGTCGAGCCACCAGTGATCGCGCACAGATCGGGTAGCGTCGACCATGTCCAGCCGGCTGGCAAAGCGAAAGGCTCATCAAATGTTGCTTGCGATGGTGACGACTTCCCGCGTTTGGCACCGCCAGACACAATGCTGGCCTCCCGCGCGAAGCGAACTCTCTGCACTAGCGCATTCGCGTGCTCGTCACTCAGATCCTGCGGCACCAACAAGCCGCGCACGGCCAGTTGCAGGATGGCCTGCTCCAGCGCATCCACGGCCTCGGGGCGGTCGAGCAGCAGGTCGAAGTGGGCGGCGACGCGCTGCCAGTTGGCCGCGAGTTCCTCGGGCGTGCTGCTGTCGGTCAGCGTGCCCAGCAGGGTGCCGCGCAGGCGGGCGTGCTGCTCCGCTTCGAGTCGGCCCTGGGCTTCGAGGGCATCGCACAGGCGCATCAGTTCGTCGACGCGGGCGACGATGCGGGCTTGCTCTTGGAGTGGCGGAATGGGAACTAGGAAGTTGCCGAGCTTGGCGATGCTCAACCCTTCACGAGAAACGCCGACCTGCACATCCATCACCGCTTGCTGCACAAGTCGCGAGATCAGGACCGTGTGCAGGAATGCGTTCAGTGAGGGCAGAACTGGGCGAATGATGGTTACATGTTGGCTGACATTCGCCTTATCGAAATTGGCTGGCACGGCTGCACATCTGCCAATCGAAGCCCCCGTGATGTTGAACAGCAGGTCATTGGCGACAACGACCGTTCCAGCCATCTTGGCGTGGGTTGCCGAGCTGATAAACGCCACGCCCTCAAGGCGCAAACCGTCGTTCCAAACGTTCTGAGAACGAAGGAACTTCACGCCCGTGTTGACATAAACCTGCTTGCCGCCGAGCGGTGTGCTCCCTGCTCCGATCTTCTGCAATAGCGTGCCTAGCCGAACCCACTGCCACCCTGTTGGGGCGGCGAAAGGTAGCTCTTCTTCGGCGATGGGCGCCTGTGCCTTGGGGCGCTTCATCACACCAGCCGAGACCAACTGCTCCTTCGTGCTCTCGACCTGACGCAATAAGTGCGCTGCATGCCCATCGCCGGGAACCTGCGGCACAAGCTTTCCCTGCACCGCCAGCGTCAAGATCAACTCCCGCAGCCGCGCCACCCCGGCCGGCGCCGTCGCCAGCAGCTCGAACTGCCGCACCAGCGCCGGCTCGACGGCCTGCAGATATCGCGCAGCCGGCTCCCGCGCAAGCAGCGCCGCCTCGTCCGCGCTCACGCCGATGCAGTGGACACGATCGGTACGCTTTCCAGATAGACCGAGTCCGGATCGAGATCGATGCCGCCCGGCCAGCTGACGGTGCCGTGGTCAGGTTGCACCAAGGCGAAGAACGACGGCTCGCGCAGGCGCTCAAAGACCGGGTAGGCCAGATACGGGCGAAGGTCCAGTCGGCGCTCTTCGCCGTTGCTGAAGCGCAGGTGCAGATGCTGCTCGTCCAGCGCCACGGCGGCGGTCACTCGGGGGTTCATGGTGCGGACCTTTCACTTCAAGGGGTCGATGGGGAAGACTGGCTGGCCCTTGACCGCCAGCGACCAGTCGGCCAGCAGCTCGTCACGCCGCAGCTCGATCCAAGCCTGAACGAACCGCGTCTGCCGGCGCGGCAACTGGCCATCGATGACGTCGCCGGATTCAATGCCGAACACGGCTTCGTCGCCAGCGTACATCGCGTGAATGTGCGGCAGGTGGTGCTGGCGCGTATCCAGCCAGTACATGTAGATCAGGACGCCGTAAAAGCTGCTGATGAGAGGCATGGTCGGTTCGGCTTGCGCGGCCGTCATTGTCTCGCCAGCGCGGTCCCAAGCAACCGCTTGAGCTGGACGCGAAGTCCCTGCGCCTCGGCCTGCAACCGCTCATAGTCGCGCAGCAGTTCATCCGGGTCGTGGCTCACCGCATCGGGCGTGTGCGGGTTCTTCTGGTCGAGGTTGTAGCCCGCCGCCTTGATGGCCGCGATGTCCGCCCTCCAGGCGCGCTCGTTCTCCACCCGCGCCGCAAAGCCGTCCGCCTCGCTGCCCCACCAGGCCTTCTCGGCGTCGAATTCCTCGATGCGGATCGGCTTGGTCTTGTTGTAGCTCTTCACGCCGGCCGGGTACGGGTGCTCGTAGTACCAGATGGCCGAAGTGGGCCGGCCCTTGGTGAAGAACAGCAGGTTGGTCTTGATGCCTGTGTAGGGCGCGAACACGCCGTTGGGCAGCCGCACGATGGTGTGCAGGTTGCACTCGGCCAGCAGCTGTTCCTTGATGCGCGTCTTCACGCCCTCGCCGAACAGCGTTCCGTCGGGCAGCACCAGCGCAGCACGGCCGTTGGCTTTCAGGATGTGCTTGATCAGCACCAGGAACAGGTCGGCCGTTTCCTTGGTGCGCACGTCGGCCGGAAAGCCGGCATCGATGCCGGGCTCCTCGATGCCGCCGAAGGGTGGGTTGGTCAGCACCACGTCCACGCGGTCGGCCTGCGTCACCTCGCGCAGCGGTCGCGCCAGGGTGTTGTCGTGGCGGATGTTGCTGGGCACCTCCACGCCGTGCAGCAACAGGTTGGTGACGCACAACATGTGCGGCAACTGCTTCTTCTCGACTCCGTGGATGCTGTTCTGCAGCAACGCCTCCTGCTCGGTGTTCTTGACCTGCTTGCGCAGGTGCTCGATGGCGCAGACCAGAAAGCCGCCGGTTCCGGTGGCCGGGTCCAGCACGCGTTCGCCCAGTCGCGGGTTCACCATGTCGACCATGAACTGCGTGACGGCGCGCGGGGTATAGAACTCGCCCGCATTGCCGGCGCTCTGCAGGTCGCGCAGAATCTTCTCGTACAGGTCGTTGAACTGGTGCCGTTCATCCTGGCGATTGAAGTCGATGGCACCGAGCTTGTTCACCACCTGTCGCAGCAACTGGCCGCTCTTCATGAAGTTGTTGGCGTCCTCGAATACGCTGCGCACCACATAGCCGCGCGGGTTGCGTTTCGGGTCGGCCGGCAGATTTTTCAGCGTCGTGAACAGGTCGCCGTTGACGAAGGTCAGCAGCTCGTCGCCCGTGATGCCTTCTGCGTCGGTGGCCCAGTTGCGCCAGCGCAGGCGCTCGGGGATCGGGCTTTTGTAGTCGTCGCGGGTCAACTCGAGTTCTTCTTCCAGCGCGTCGAAGACCTTGAGAAACAGCAGCCAGACCATCTGCTCGATGCGCTGCGCGTCGCCGTTGATGCCGGCGTCCTGGCGCATGACATCCTGCAGTGACTTGATGACGGGAGAAAGGGTGGACATGAGAGTCGGTTGAAGATCAGTTGGCGACCGGCGCGTAGAGCTCACGCTCCAGCGTGCGCAGGGCGTGGAGGTACTGCGGGCGCCCGCCGAAACTCTTGACAAGTTCGGCCGGTCGACCCAGGTCGGTGAAAGGCGGCACGCTGAGCAGGTTGTCGGCCTCGATGGTGGTGATGCCTTCGTCCGCGTACTTGTCCAGCATCGTATCGAGTACTTTTCGGGCAACCGGGCCGTATTGGGTGAAGACGTTGCGCTTCTTCACTCGTTGGGCACGCTCGCGCCGGGTCAGTGGCGGCTGATCGTAGGCGACATGCAGCAACAGGTCGAACGGGTCCAGATCTTTTCCGACCTCGTCGGCCAGGGCCTCTAGAAACACGCCCTGGCGTTCCAGCTCCTCAATCAGGGCCGCCTTGCGGTCGGCGCTGTTCCATGCCTGCAGAAACTGGTCGAGCGATTCGTAGGCCTTGCCCAGGTTGATCCGGGTGTAGTCGCGCAGGCTTTCGGTGATGAGCTTGCCGTCGGCGTTGAGGTACTGCACGCGTTCGCGCGCCACGGCCACGTTGACGCTGCCGCCAACTACATAGCGCCGAGGTTGTGGGTCGTCGGCGCTTCCGCCAACTGTCGAACCAGACCCGGCGGGTGCATCTTGTCCAGGCGGTTGGCCAAGCTGCGCGCCCGGTTCGCCCTCGGGCGGAACGGGAGGATCGACCGGCTCGCCGGGGCCGGGTACGTAGATCTGAACCGGGTCGCCGTCGAAGGCGGGGTCGGCGAACAGCTCGGTGGCGCGCTTGAAGTCGAGGATCGTGAACCAGCTCTTGCCCAGGTCTTCGCGCAGCCGGGTGCCTCGGCCGATGATCTGCTTGAACAGGGTCATCGACTTGATGTTCTGGTCCAGCACGATCAGCTTGCAGGTCTGCGCGTCGACGCCGGTGCTCATCAGCTTGGACGTGGTGGCGATCACCGGGTAGGTCTTCTCCGGGTCGATGAAGTTGTCCAGCTCGCGCTTGCCCTCGGGGTTGTCGCCGGTGATCTGGACCACATAGTTGGGTTGGGTCTGGCAGATATCGGCGTTGGCGTTGCTCAGCGCCTGGCGCATGCGCGCCGCGTGGTCGATGTCTTCGCAGAAGACGATGGTCTTGTCGTATCGGTGGGTGGCCTTCAGGTATTCAGTGATCTTGGCCGCCACCACCTCGTCGCGCCGCTCCAGTACCAGCTTGCGATTCATGTCGGCGCCGGAATAGACGCGATCCTCGATCAGATTGCCGAGCTTGTCGGTCATGCCCTCGGTCGGTCGCCAGCCGAAGGTGTCTTTGTCCAGATCGATCCGGATCACCTTGTACGGAGCCAGGTAACCGTCCTCGATGCCCTGGCGCAGGCTGTAGGTGTAGACCGGTTCGCCGAAGTAGTCGGTGTTGGACGCTTCTGCCGTCTCCTTTGGCGTGGCTGTCATGCCGATCTGGGTGGCGGCACTGAAATAGCTGAGGATTTCGCGCCAGGCAGAATCCTCGGCAGCGCTGCCTCGGTGACATTCGTCGATCACGATCAGGTCGAAGAAGTCGGGCGAGAACTGCTTGTAGATGTTGCGGGCGTCGTCGGTGCCGCTGACGGCCTGGTACAGCGACAGGTAGATTTCGTAGGCCTTGTTGACCTGCTTGGTAGCCTTGTTGACCGCCAGATCGACGACCTCGAGCGTCGTCCGGCCCAGGGCGTCGACCACTTCGACGCCTTTGGCATGCGGGCTCAGCTTGGCCATCGCGCCCTTGAAGGGACGGAAGTCGTTGACCATGGTCTGGTCGATCAGGATGTTGCGGTCGGCCAGATAAAGGATCCGCTTCTTCGCCTTGCTCTTCCACAGTCGCCAGATGATCTGGAACGCGGTGTAGGTCTTGCCGGTACCGGTGGCCATGACCAGCAGCACCCGGTTCTGGCCCTCGGCAATGGCCTCGACGGTGCGGTTGATGGCATTCAACTGGTAATAGCGTGGTGTCTTGGCGGGGGCGTAGTCGGATTCTGTGATCGCCCGTACCTGGGCAGACCAGCCTTTCCAGACACAGTAGCGCGACCACAAATCCTCAGGCGACGGGAACTCGTCGAGCGACAAGTTGCGCTCCAGAACGCCGTCCGCCAGCGTGGCATCGCGGAACACGAAGCCGTCGCCGTTGCTGGAAAAACTGAAAGGCACCTCGAGCAACCGCGCGTAGTTGATGGCTTGCGCCATGCCGGCGCCGATGGCGTGGTGGTTGTCCTTGGCCTCGACCACCGCCAGCGGAATATTGATCTTGTAGAACAGCGCATAGTCGGCCCGCAAGACGGTGGTGAAATCCCGGCGAGCCTGCCGGCCACGAACAATCATGCGGCCGGCCCGCAAGGGGTACTCGCGGTAGATCTGCTCCATGCCGCTCCAGCCGGCGCGCTCCATCGCCGGACGGATGAACTTGTCGCAGATGTCGCTTTCGGACAGGATTTTCTTGTTCATGGCGCCGCGGGCGAATGGGGCGCCCGCGACCAAGTGCGATCAACCCCGGAATTTGCGGATCTTGCCAGCAATCTTGTCGTGTTCAGTCTGCGTGGTGCATTCCATGCCTTGCCTGTGCCACAGCGCCGCCTGATGCGCGGCTGATCGCGCGAGTCAACGCAAGCAGCGTCACTGGAAGCGTCGACCTCTTCGCGGTCAGAATCTGATGGCCTCGCCCTGTTTTTGTGATATATCATATATTTCAGAGACCCTGCGAATCGCGGCGACGTTCCCGCACCACCATCGAAATGCAGCCATGATCCTTGGAGGACTTGCCGACGACCTCACCGGAGGTCTTGAGCTGGCCGCGATGCTGGTCGAGCAGGGCGTGCCGAGTCTGCTGGTCACCTCGGCTGCGGCGGTCGGTCCGGTCGATGGCGCGCAGGCGGTGATCGTCGCTCAGAAGACGCGCATCGCACCGGCGGCCGAGGCGTGTGAGCGTTTCGAGTCGGCGGCCGCAGCGCTGCAAGCAGTCGGCGCTCGCCAGTTGTTCTTCAAATATTGCGCCACCTTCGATTCGACCGACCGCGGCAACATCGGACCTTGCATCGAGGTCTTGATGCGGCGCACCGGCAGCCGGTTCACGGCCTGCTGCCCGACCTTTCCCGAGTATCAGCGAGCGGTATTCCAGGGCCACCTGTTCGTCGCCGATCGACTGGTCAGCGAATCGCCGAAGCGCGACGATCCGGTCACGCCGATGCGCGATCCAGACCTGGTGCGTGTGCTGCAGCGGCAGACCAGCCACCGGGTCGGCCTGATCTCGCATGAGGACGTGCGCGCCGGTGCGGCGGCGATCGCGCGGCGTGTCGATGCCTTGCAGGCCGGCGGCATCGTCTGCGCGATTGCCGATGCGGCGCTTCATCCAGACCTCGCAGCACTGGCCGCGGCCACGGTCGACTGGCCGCTGATGACCGGGGGCTCGTCGATCGCTGCCCACTATCCGGCGCTGTGGCGTGAACGGGGCTGGCTGGCCGCCGGCATCGATCCGGTCAGCCTGCCGGCGGTGTCCGGGCCGGGCGTCGTGCTGGCCGGCAGCTGTGCCGAACAGACGCGCCGGCAACTCGAGCATTTTTCGATATCGCATCCGAGTCTGGCGCTCGACCTGGATGCCTACTCGCGAGGTCACGACGTGGTCGCCGAAGCGCTTGCGTGGGCCGGCGAACACCTCGCCACGCAACCGGTGGCGATCTCTACCTCGGCTGCGCCCGACGCGGTGGCCCAACTGCAGTCGCGGCTCGGTGTGGCCGCCGCCGCGGCGCTCGCCGAACAGCTGCTGGGACGCATCGCCGCCGGGCTGCGGCAGGCAGGCGTGCGCCGTTTCGTCGTGGCGGGTGGCGAAACCTCCGGCGCGGTGCTCGAACACCTGGGCGTTCAGCGCCTGCGGGTCGGGCCGTTCGCCGGTCCATCGTTGCCGCTGGCTCTCGACGACGGCCCCGATGCCGGCGCGCAACCGCTGATCCTGTGCCTCAAGTCGGGCAAGCTGGGCGCGCTGGATGCGTTCGGCGTCGCGCTCGATGGCATGGCCGCGGGTGGCCGGAATCACACGCGGGCCGCACAAGGGCAAACAGCATGACCACGACACCGCGCGAGCAGATCGTCGCTGCCTACCAGCGGCTCGACCGCGAGGGATTGAACCGCGGCAGCAGTGGCAATGTCAGCCTGCGCAGTGGCGACGATGGCCTGCTGATCTCGCCGACCGGCATCGACGCGGCGCGGATCACTGCGCACGGCATCGTCGAAATCGGTCTCGACGGGGTCGAACGCAGCGCCGGCATTCCGTCGAGCGAATGGCAGATGCATGCCGAGATCTACCGCCGCTATCCCGAGACCCATGCCGTGGTGCATACCCATGCCGATGCCTGCGTGGCGCTGTCATGCCAACGCGTCGGCATTCCGGCGTTCCATTACATGGTGGCCGGTTATGGCGGCAACGACATCCGTTGTGCGCCGTACGAAACCTTCGGCACGCTGGCGCTGGCGCTGGTGGCGGTTGATGCGCTGCAGGACCGCAGCGCGTGCCTGCTCGCCAACCACGGCATGCTCAGCCGGGGCCGCGATCTGGATGCCGCGGTGCTCACCGCGACCAAGCTAGAGGCTCTGGCGCGCCAGTACTGGATGACGCTGCAGCTCGGCCCGCCGACGCTGTTGTCGGATGAACAGATGAGCGAGGTCGCGACCCGTTATCAGCTTTACGGACGGGCACGCCTGCCCGGTTGAAGGAGACGAATCGACATGCCCCAACCCATTGCTTTCCAACCTGCGGTGCGCGGCCTGACGCTGGTTCGCGATCTCGACGAACTGAAGGCCATCGCACGTGAATTGCGCCGCCAGGTGATCCGCATGGTGGCGCCGACCGGACAAGGCTACGTGCAGCAGGGCCTCGGCGCTGCCGATCTGTTCGCGACGCTGTATTTCGCCGAGCTGCGCCTGGATCCGCAAGACCCGCACTGGCCGCAGCGCGACCGCTTCCTGTTGTCGACCGCGCACAACACGGCCATCTTCTATGCCACGCTGGCGGCGCGCGGCCTGATCGATCCGGCCTTGCTGCCGACCTATTGCCAGGATGGCTCGGCGCTCGAGATCAACGCGTCCGAGCGCGTCGGACCCGTCGTCGAAGCCACCTGCGGATCGCTCGGGCAAGGCTTGTCGGTCGGTGTCGGCATGGCGCTGGCGGCGCGGCGGCGCGGCTTCGATTCGCGCGTGTATGTGGTGCTGGGTGATGGCGAGTTGCAGGAAGGCCAGGTCTGGGAAGCTGCGTTGGCCGCCGGCAGCTACGGCCTGGGCCAGCTGTGCCTGCTGATCGACTACAACGAGATGCAGGTCGAGGGCCATGTCGACAAGGTGATGACGATGGAGCCGGTCGCCGCCAAGTGGCAGGCCTTCAATTGGCAGGTCGAGACCATCGACGGCAACGACATCGAGGCCCTGCTCGGCGCACTCGACCGCGCGCGTGCCTGCACCGATCGGCCGACCTGCATCGTCGCCCGCACGCTGGCCGGCAAGGGTGCACCGAGCCTGGAAGGTGTGCTCGGCCACACGATGAAGCTGCCGCCCGAGATGGCCCGGCGCGCACTCGCCGAACTGGCAGAGGATTGATCATGAGCAGCATCACCAGTAACCAGCATGCCGAAGCGCTGAAGGTCGGCGATTTCAATACCCGCAATGCCGCGGCGCCGATCCGCCGCGTCTACGGCGAAGCGCTGCTGAAGGCCGCACGCGCCGACGACCGCATCGTCGCGCTCAGCGCCGACCTGACCTCGGCCACCGAGGTCGATCTGTTCCGCGACGAGTTGCCGAACCGCTTTTTCCAGGTCGGCATCGCCGAGGCCAACATGATGGGCATCGCCGGCGGCATGGCGCGCAGCGGCGACATGCCCTTCGTCCACACCTTCAGTGTCTTCGCGACGCGCCGCTGCTACGACCAGATCGCGATGCAGCTGGCCTACCCGCGCTGCAACGTGAAGATCGTCGGTTTCATCCCGGGCCTGACCACGCTGCTCGGCGTCAGCCACCAGGCGATCGACGACATCGCATTGATGCGCGCGTTGCCGAACATGACTGTCATCGAGCCGTCCGATGTGCGGCAGGTGCCGGCTGCGGTGCAGGCTGCTGTGGCGCACGACGGACCGGTCTATCTGCGGCTGAGCCGGCCCGATGGGTCGCCGATACCCGATGACGTGCTGCCCCTGCAGCGGGGCGTGCTGGCGCTGCAGCGCGACGGCAGCGACGGCGTGATCTTCGCCTGCGGGCTGATGTGTGCCGCAGCCGAGGCGGCTGCCCGGCGCCTGGCGGAAGACGGATTGTCGGTGGCGGTCGCGAATGTGGCGACGCTGAAGCCGCTCGACGAGGCCGGCGTCATCGCGCTCGCGTCGCGACTGGGAACCGTCGTCACCGCGGAAAACCATTCGATCATCGGCGGCCTCGGGTCAGCGGTGGCCGAATGCCTGCTCGAAGCCGGTGTGCCGGTTTCCTTCGAACGCATCGGGGTGCGCGACTGTTTCGCCGAAGGCGGGTCGACGCGGTTTCTGCTGGCGCGCTACGGTCTGGATGTCAGCGCGATCGTCGCGGCTTTCCTGCGCGCCCACGCGCGCCGGTCCTGAGGCGATGTCAACGCCGCGCTGCGGCGGTTTTCCGGGTGCTGCGCATGGCGCGACCTGAGCCGGCCGCGTTGGCGGCCATGGTCGGATACGGCATTTCGCCGCGGTCGATTCGCTCCAGCAGCGCGACGAACAGCCGACCGCCCTCGATCGTGTCGGCCTGGATCGCCGCGCGCACCTTGGCCGGGTCGCGCTTTCGCAGGCCGTCCATCACCGCGAGGTGCTGATGCTCGCCATCGTAGGTCGGCGCGGCGTCCGGATATTGAAGGTTCAGCATCGGGCCGTTGCGCAACCAGATGCCTTCGATCAAGGCCAGCAGCTCGGGCATCTTGGCGGCGCTGTAGACGCCGTGGTGAAACTGCCAGTTGGTCCGCACCGCAGTCGGCCAGTCGCCTACCTGCTGCGACTTGATCAGCGCCTTGTGCAGTTCGTCGAGGCGGCGCAACTGGGCCGGCGTGATGTGGCGTGCAGCGGCTTCGGCTGCCATGCCTTCGAGCTGCAGGCGGATCGAGCGCAGCTCCAGATACTGCGCCAGCGTCAGCGGCGCAGCCGAGATCGAGCGGCCGGCATCCATGTCCAGCACCCGCTCGCGAACCAGCTGCATCAATGCTTCGCGGCACGGCGTTTCCGACACCTTCATGGTCGTCGCCAGGTCGCGGATCTTGAACCGGTAACCGGGCCAGAAACGGCCCTCCATCAGGCCGGCACGCAGTTCATCGTAGACCTTGGTCGTCAACGACTCGCGCCCGACTGAGCGCATCTGCGGAGACGATCGGTCCGGGGACATGACCATGTTGGCGTTCCAGTTGATACCCTGAGAGGCGATATATCATGCATCAAACCGCGTCATCCTCCTCCCGGCCGGGCCATCCGGCCGACACCGTCATCGACGTCTGCGGTCTCGATCACCCGGTCCAGGTGCTGCGTGATCGCTGGGGAATCCCGCACATCCACGCCCACAGCGACCACGACGCCTTTTTCGCACAGGCTTATGTGCACGCCGAGGATCGGCTGTGGCAGATGGATTCGAGCCGGCTGCGCATGGCCGGACGCTGGGCCGAGTGGGCCGGTCCGTCTGCCGTGGCCGGCGACACCTTGGCGCGTCGCCTCGGCGGCGCGGCCGCCTCGCAGCGTGATTGCGCCGCGCTCGGCGAGCCGGCGCGGCAGATGGTGCAGGCCTACAGCGACGGGGTGAATGCGTATCTGTCGGAACAGCGCGCCTTGCCGCTCGAATATCGCCTGCTCGATGCGCGACCCGAAGCCTGGGAGCCCTGGCATTGCATCGCTGCGATGCGCTGGCGCGGCTTCCTGATGGGATCGATGTGGTTCAAGCTGTGGCGTGCCGCAGCCTTGCGCGCGATCGGACCCGACCAGATTCACAAGCTGCGCTACGACGACGGTGGCGAGGACCTGCTGTGCATCCCGCCGGGCGCGCAAGCGCAGCGCTGGATCGCGACGCTGAAGGATCTGGCGCCGGCGATCGAGGCGCTGGCCGCGCTGGGTGCGCCCGACTCGACCGGTGGCGGCAGCAACAACTGGGCGGTGTCGCCAGCGCGCAGCGCGACCGGTCGTCCGCTGCTGGCCGGTGATCCACACCGCGCCTTCGAGATGCCCGGCATGTATGTGCAGAACCAGATCGCCGGCGCCAGTTTCGATGCGATCGGACTGGCGATTCCGGGCGTGCCGGGGTTTGCGCATTTTGCGCACAACGGCCACGTTGCGTGGTGCGTGACGCATGCCTTTGCCGATATCCACGACTTGTTCGTCGAGCAGTTCGACAACCGCGGCACGCGCTGCCGCAGCCCTGATGGCTGGCAGCCCTGCGACCGGCGCAGCGAGACGATTCAGGTGCGCGGCGCCGAGCCGGTGACGATCGAAATCGTCGAGACCCGCCACGGTCCGGTGGTTGCCGGCTCGCCCGAATCCGGTTTCGCGCTGGTGTTGCGTTCGGTGCAGTTTGCCGCCACCGACCACTCGTTCGACTGCCTGCCACGCATGCTGCAGGCGCGCAGCGTCGACGAGTTGTTCGACAGCACGCGCGGCTGGGGGCTGATCGACCACAACCTGGTGGCTGCCGATACCGCCGGCCACATCGGCCACCTGGTGCGTGCCGTGGTTCCGCACCGGCCGCGACTGAACGGCTGGCTGCCGGTGCCGGGCTGGACCGGCGACTACGACTGGGACGGCGAGATCGCGTGGGAAGACATGCCGCGCAGCATCGATCCGGCGCGCGGTTTTCTGGTCACGGCCAACAACCGCTTCGTCGCCGAATCGGCCGGCGATCGGCACTATTTCTGCACCGATTGCCACCCGCCGCACCGCGCGCGCCGCATCGAGGATTTGCTGACGGCATTGCCGCAGGCCGGTGTTGCCGACATGATGACGATCCATTCGGACACCGTGAGCCCGACTGCGCCATTGTTCCAGCAGCGCCTGCGCGCGTTGGCGCAGCAGGCCGGTGCCGCCGGCAAGCTGCAAGCGTTGATCACCGCGTGGGACGGTCGCATGGACACCGATTCGGTCGGCGCCGCCGCCTGGTCGATCTGGCGCTGGGAGTTGGCCGCGCTGCTGCTTCAGCAATCGGGATTGACCGGCACGCTGCGTGATCCGCTGACCCAGTTGCCGCCTGGCGTCGTGCCCTTGAACCAGCTCTGGTGGACGCTGCCGCAGCTGGTGCGCAGCAACGACACCCGCCTGCTCGGCGGGTTGGACTGGGATCAGGCGTTCACGCGCGCGCTGGAGAGGGCGGAGCCACGCGTCGATTCAAGGAATTGGGGCGAACACCACCGCGCGGCGCTGGTCCATCCGCTGGCCGCGCAACTCGGACCGCAGGCCGCTGCGCTCAGCCGCCAAGGCGCTGCGCTCGGCGGCGACAACGAAACCGTGCTGGCCAACGGCTGCCTCGCAGCGGGTGGGCAACAGGCCGTGTACGGCGCGGTTGCGCGGTATGTGTTCGATGTCGGCGCTTGGGAGCATTCGCGCTGGGTGGTATTCGCCGGCAGCAGCGGTGACCCGGCCAGCCCGCATTACGCCGACCAGCACCCGATCTGGTCGCAAGGCGAGCTGGTGCCGATGCTCTACGACTGGACGTCGATCGAAGCACAGGCGACGGTGCTCACCTTGCAGCCGGCTGCGGCGCGCTGAAAACGCTGGACCGGCAGCAGAATAACGATATATCATATAACGCAGTTCAACCCGCCAGGAGTTCATGCGTGAGCGACGCCAGGACCAACCCGCCAGCTTCCGAGCCCTCGTCGGATCCGGACAATGCGCCCGCAGTCAAGGCCGCGGTCAACTCGTTCGGGCAGCGTACGTCTGGAGACCCTCGCAGCGTTCGTGCCATCAATGTCGGCCCGCCCAGCATCGCGCCGATGCATGCCGATGCCGGCTGGCAGGACCGGCGCTGGTACGACGCGCCGCGCAACGATGCGGCTTGGCCAGAAGTGCACACCTACACCAACGCCATCTCCTACGATCCCGGCGACACCGTCGTCTTCCACAGCAGCACTCAGGCCGGCGAGTGGACCCTCGAGGTCGTCCTTGACGGCTTGAACCCGACCACCGTGTTCAAGCAGGAAGCGCTGGAAGGCCGTTTCCGAGAGGTGCCGAGCGACGTCTACCGTGCCGGCTGCGGCTGGCCCGAGAGCCTGCGCTGGACCGTTCCTGCCGACGCACGCTCGGGTTTCTACAAGGTGGTCTCCAGCTGCCTTCGGCCCGATGGCGGCCGCTATGTGCAGCACCACTTCTTCGTCGTCCGGCCAACCGCGAAGACGCAGACGGCGAAGCTGTTGATGATCCTGCCGACCTCGACCTGGATGGCCTACAACGACTGGGGTGGCGCGAGCAGCTACATCGGCATCGCGGGGGACGACGGCAACTCTGCTTCGCCCGAACTGAGCCTGCTGCGCCCGTGGACACGTGGCATGGTGTGGCTGCCAGAAGGCGCGCCGCGAATCTGTGCCGATCCGGTTCCAGATCCGCTGACCGCCCCGCGTTACCACCCGAAGGACTGGGCCTGGAGCCATGGCTTCGGCTATTTCTATGCCGCATCGGGCTGGGCGCAATACGATCGTCATTTCGTGACCTGGGCCGAGCGCGAGGGGATTGCGCTGGACATGATCACGCAGACCGACCTGCACTACCGGCCGGAGATCCTTGATCGCTACCAGGCCGTGGTGATCGTCGGTCACGACGAATACTGGAGCCACGACATGCGCACCCGCATCGAGCGCTTCGTCGAAGACGGCGGCAAGCTGGCTCGCTTCGGCGGCAATTTCCTGTGGCAGGTGCGCATGGAAGACGAGGGTCGGCGCCAGGTCTGCTACAAGGCGCGCGCCAAGACCGACGATCCGGTGCTCGGCACCGATCAGGCGCACCTGCTGACCGGTGCCTGGGAGAGCGCCGCGGTCGGCTGGCCGGGCGCCACCACCGTCGGCGTCAACGGTCTGCAGGGCGTCTATGCGTCGTGGGGTGGTTTCGCACCGCGCGGTTCGAAAGGTCTGACTGTCTACCGCGCAGACCATTGGGTTTTCGAAGGCACCCAGCTCGGCTATGGCGATGTGTTTGGCGCCGAGGCCCGGATCTTCTCGTACGAGGTCGATGGGCTCGACTACACCTTCCGCCACGGCCTGCCGTACCCGACCGGCGAAGATGGCGCACCGGCCGAGGTGTCGATCCTCGCGATGTCGCCGGCGCTGAAGGCCGAGACCATGTTCGCCGAAGAAGGCTACCGCTACTACCTGGGCGAAAACGACATGCGCGGCGCGTCGATGTCGTTATACGGCGATCAGTCGCCCGAGTCGCTCGCCAAGGCGCGTTACGGTTCCGGCATGCTGGTCCACATGCCCAAGGGCAAGGGCGAGGTCGTGACCGCCGGTACCTGTGAATGGGTGATGGGTCTGCGCCGAAACGATTTCTTCACCATGCGCATCACGCGCAACGTGCTCGACCGATTCACCAGAGAGCCGTGAATGGCACGATGTTTGCAAATTGAGATATATCATATATTCACAATTACCGTGCTGGCCGGCCGGTGACTGAACACCATCAACGAAGGAGCAACCATGTTCAAGACGGGTAGATTCAAGCAGTTGATCAGTGCGGTGGCGGTTGCCACGGCTTTCGGTGTGGTGGCGGTGACGCCGGTGCACGCGCAGCAGAAGAAGGGCGGCCAGCTGCGCTACGCCTACGCGGCCGGTCCCGGCACGCTCGATCCTTATGTGTCGAGCAGCGCGGTCGAACTCGAGGTGATCCACCACCTGTTCGATGCCTTCATCACGGTCGGCGAAAAATACGAGACGCGGCCGATGATCGCGTCGAGCTTCGAGGTCAGCGACAGCGCCAAGACCTTCACCTTCAAGGTGCGCAAGGACGTCAAGTTCCACGACGGCAGCAGGCTGACATCGGCTGACGTGCTGGCCTCGTTCGAGCGTTATCGCAAGATCAGCCCGAACGCGGTGATCTTCAGCGATGTGGCGAGCGCCACTGCGCCCGATGCGGAGACCTTCATCGTCAAGCTGAACAAGACCAACTCGGTGTTCATCGACATCCTGAAGAGCCCGGTCTATCCGTTCGTGATCCTGCCGGCGGCGCAGAAAGACAAGGCGGCGCGTGAACTCGACATCATCGGCACCGGCCCGTACAAGCTCGGCGAATGGACCAAGGGCAGCCACCTTATCCTCGAGCGTTTCGACGGCTACGCGCTGCACCCGACCTACAAGGACCGCGACGGATACGCCGGCCGACGTGTCGCCTATCTCGATTCGATCCGCTACAACTTCATTCCCGAAGCCAATGCACGCGTCGCCGCGTTGCAGTCGGGCGACGTCGATGTGGTGGCCAGCATCCCGCCCGAACTCGCGAAGCGTTTCGCGAGCGACCCGAATATCGAGACGCAGACGGTGTTCCCGTATTGCATGCAGGTCTTCATCGTCAACAGCTCTCAGGGCCCGACCGCCAATCCGAAAGTCCGCCAGGCGATCAGCGCCGTCGTCGACGCCGAGGAGATTGCCATCGCCACCGGCGCGGTCAACAAGCTGACCCACTCGCTGGTTTATTCGATGAGCCCGTATTACCAGGGTGACAAGATGAAGGTCTACTACGACCAGAAGAATCCGGAAAAGGCGAAGAAGCTGCTGGCCGAGGCCGGCTACAAGGGCGAGACGATCACGCTGCAGACCACCGCGCAGTATCCGAACTTCCGCACCGCGATCCTGGTGTTGTCAGAGTCGTTGAAGGCCGCCGGCGTCAACGTCAAGGTCGACGTCGTCGACTGGACCACCAATGCCAGCAACATGCAGCGCGGCACCGGTACGTGGAATGTGTCGACCACCGGCTTCTGCTCGAACCCGCTGCTCGGACCGCAGCAGTGGCGAACGATGTTCTACACCTTCCCGCAGGTCAAGAACGACAAGGTGCTCGACGACGCCTACGACAAGTTCTACAACTCGCTGGATGAGGGCGGACGCAAGGCGTCGTGGGACGTGATCGAGAAGCAGGTGCTCGAGCAGGCCTACATGATCAAGATCATGGACACCGGCACCATCAACGCGTTCAACAAGAAGCGGGTCGAGAATTTCACCGGCTTCACGCTGCCGCGCTTCTGGAACGTCAGC
>JANNNE010000308.1:0-22670 GCA_031398385.1 Ideonella sp. | reverse complement strand
AGCCAATGGTGGGCGTCGACCAGATACCCGGCCGGCACCCGCTGCATCAGTTTCATCTCGACTTCGAGCGGGTTCTTGCCCGGGGCGAGGCCAGTCCGGTTGCTGACCCGGAAGATGTGGGTGTCGACCGCCATCGTGGCTTCGCCGAATGCAACGTTCAGGACCACATTGGCGGTCTTGCGGCCGACACCCGGCAGCGCCTCCAATTCGGCGCGGCTGCGTGGCACCTGGCCTGCGTGCTGCGCCACCAGGATCTCGCAGCTTCGATACAGGTTCTTCGCCTTGTTGCGGTAAAGCCCGATTGTGCGCAAGGACTCGGTCAGCGCGGGCAGCCCGAGGGCCAGGATTTTCTGCGGTGAGTTGGCGCGCGCGAACAAGCGTCTGGTCGCCTTGTTGACGCCCACATCGGTCGCCTGCGCAGACAGCAACACCGCTGCCAGCAGCTCGAATACGTTGGTGAATTCGAGTTCGGTCTCAGGCTGCGGATTGGCCGCCTTCAATGCGGCGAAGAACGGCTCGATGGCAGCAGTTTTCATGGTTGCGGATTGTGCCCCGGCGCCACCGGCCGTGCGCCGAAGCAGTGGCGCTGCGGGTTGCTGTCAGCTGCCCTGGCGCGACCGTGCACGCGCCAGTGCGGCGGCTATTGCCTGTTGCCGGTTGCCCGGTCCGCCGTCAACTTCGACCCGAGTCGCTGCTGCGGCCTGCGACATCAGGCGCTGCTGCTCCTGTTTGTCCGTGGCACGGATGCGTTCGCTGCGATGCTGGTACAGCGAGCGCGAACGCTCGGCCTGTCCTGCGCTCCAGGCATCCCAACCGGTTTGGCCCGGCGTGGCGACATCGAGGTGGATGCAATCGACCGGGCAGGCCGGCAGACACAGCTCGCAGCCGGTACACAACGATTCGATGACCGTGTGCATCTGCTTGGCCGCACCGACGATGCAGTCCACCGGGCACGCCTTGATGCACAAGGTGCAGCCGATGCAGGCCGATTCGTCGATCCAAGCCAGCGAGCGAGCAGCTTCTTCGCCGCAGGTGGGATCGAGCGGGATCACCGGTCGACCGGTCAGCTCGGCAAGCCGAAGGACGCCCTGCGCACCGCCCGGCGGGCAGCGATTGATGGCTGTGCCGTCGACGATGGCTCGTGCGTAACTCAGGCAGTCGGGCTCACCGCAGCGCCTGCATTGCGTCTGCGGCAACGCCGCATCGATCTGGTCGATCGTTTCGCTGCGCCCGAGTGGCGTCGGCTGCAGCGTGGGCATGCAGTCCGGCTCAGGCAGCGGCCTTGCGCGCAGACCGCGAGCGCGCAGCCGGTGCCGCGGTGGCGGCGCGGCGTGGCGTAACTGCCTCGACCGGCTTGGTCTTCTTCGCGGCGGATTTCGCGACCGGTACCTGGGCAATCGGCTTCGAACGAACCTGAATCGACCGTGCAACCGCCATGGGATCGATTGGCTTGATCGGGCTGTCGTCGGACGCCAGGGCCTTGATGGGCGCATCGTCACCGGTCGCTTCGACCTGCTGGTATCGCGAAATGAACTTGCGCACCTGCGGATAGACTTTTTCGCGCCAACGGCGGCCCGAGAAGATGCCGTAGTGGCCGGCACCTTCCACGTCGTAGTGGAACTGGTTCTCCTTCGGGATGCCGGTGCAGAGCCCGTGCGCGGCGCGGGTCTGGCCGGCGCCGGAGATGTCGTCCAGCTCACCTTCGATGGTCAGCAGCGCGGTGGTCGTTATGTCCTGCGGGCGCACCAGCTGGCCACCCACTTTCCAGGTGCCGTTGACGAGCGCGAATTCCTGGAAAACCGTCTTGATCGTGTCGAGGTAATACTCCGCCGGCATGTCCAGCACGGCGTTGTACTCGTCGTAGAAGTCGCGGTGGAATTCGACGCTGTCGCCGTCACCGCGAATCAGGTCGAGAAAATAGTCGTAGTGCGATTTCAAGTGACGGTCCGGATTCATCGCGATGAACCCGGTGTGTTGCAGAAAACCGGGATAGACCCGCCGACCTGCACCCGGATAGTTGACCGACACCCGGTAGATGACGTTGTTCTCGAACCAGTCGTGGCTCTTGTTCATCGCCAGGTTGTTGACCGCGGTCGGGCACAGACGCGCGTCGATCGGGCCGCCCATCATCGTCATCGTGACCGGCGTCGGCTCGCCGGCACTGGCCATCAGCGAAATCGCCGCCAGCACCGGGACCGTCGGCTGGCAGACCGAGATCACATGCACCTCGGCTCCGATGTGGCGGATGAATTCCTGCACATAGCGGACATAGTCGTCGAGATGGAACGGGCCGGCTTCGAGCGAGACCATGCGCGCGTCGGTCCAGTCGGTGATGTAGACCTTGTGATCGGCGAGCATGGCGCGGACGGTCTCGCGCAGCAGGGTCGAGTGGTGGCCCGACAGCGGCGACACGATCAGCACCGTCGGCTGGTTCTTCATCAGATCCAGGGCGGCGGCTTCATCGGTGAAACGCTTGAAGCGCAACAGCCGACAAAACGGTTTCTCGACCGCCACCTGCTCCTGGACGGCGACGTCGGTGTCGGCCACCCGCACGGTGCGGATATCGAATTCGGGCTTTTCGTATTCCTTGGCCAGGCGATTCAACAGATCGAACCCGGCGGCGACACGTGGCGAGCCGGGAAGGGTCGCGAACGGCGACAGCTTGTTGCTGTACAGCTTGGCGGTGGCGCTGGCGAATTCGGCGAACGGACTCAGCAGCGCTCGCTGGGTTTCATACCACTGGTAAAGCATGCAGTCTCCTGTGCCTGATCGTCCGCGCGAGCCGCGTCGTCGAAAGGCCGATGATTCAAGCGTCCATTATGCTGCACTGCAGCAAAAATGTCCACCGTAAAGTAGCGGCGCGATCGAGCCGCCGGCCATGATTCCATGGGCATGTCTGCAGTGGCGGCGCAAATAGCGATGTTTCAGCCGGGCTATTGTCGATCGGCGGCGGATCAGCTAACCGCCGCAATCGCCTTCACGACAGCGCCGACATTGTGGTTGTTGACTGCGGCGAGGCAGATCCGCCCCGAGTCGAGCCCGTAGACGCCGAACTCCTGGCGCAGGCGCAACATCTGCTCGCGCTGCAAGCCCGAATAGCTGAACATGCCCTTTTGCTGGGTAATGTGGCCCATGTTGTCGATGCCGGCCGCCCTCAGGCTGTCGACCATCAAGACGCGCATCTGCTTGATGCGTGATCGCATCCCGGCCAATTCCTCCTCCCACATCGCGCGCAGGGCCGGAGTCGTCAGGACATGGGCGACGACCTGCGCGCCATGGGTGGGTGGATTGGAATAGTTGGTGCGGATGACGATCTTCAGCTGGCTCAACACCCGTGCAGCCTCGTCCTTGCTGGCGCAGACCACGCTCAATGCGCCGACCCGTTCGCCGTACAGCGAGAAACTCTTCGAGAACGAGGTCGAGACGAAGAAGTCGATGCCGGCATCGAGAAACTGGCCGATAACCGCGCCGTCTTCGGCGAGGCCTTCACCGAAGCCCTGGTAGGCCATGTCGAGAAACGCCACCAGCTGGCGGGCCTGTACGGTGTCGATGACCTTCGACCACTGCTCGGGCGACAGGTCGTAGCCGGTCGGGTTGTGGCAGCAGGCGTGCAAAACGACGATGGTTCCGGGATCGCTGCTGCCCAGTGCGCCCAGCATCGCGTCGAAATCGATGCCGCGCTTTGCGGCGTCGTAGTAGGCATAGGTCGAGACCTCGAAACCCGCTTCGCTGAACAGGCCGCGGTGGTTTTCCCAGCTCGGATTGCTGATCAGGACCTTGGCGTTGGGGTTCAGGTGGCGCAGGAAATCGGCACCGACCTTCAGCCCGCCGGTGCCGCCGAGTGCCTGGATGGTGGCGACCCGGCCCTCGGCAAGCGCTGGGCTACCGGCGCCGAACACCAGCGACTGCACCGCCTTGTCGTAGGCGGCGATGCCGTCCATCGGCAAATAGCCGCGCGGCTTCGGCGCCTCCTGCAATTGGCGCTCGGCCTCGGCGACGCACTTCAGCAGCGGCAGCTTGCCGTTTTCGTCGGTGTAGACACCGATCCCGAGGTTGACCTTGGCCGGATTGGGGTCGGCATTGAATTGTTCGGTCAGACCCAGGATGGGGTCGCGAGGGGCCATTTCTACAGCGGCGAACAGCGATGCCATGTGGCAATCCTTAGAAACAGACGGTGGAATGACGGCCGAAGCTGGGGTTCGATGCCCGCTCCGGACATCGGCACCGGATTCGGCTACGCTTTGCGGTTGCCCGCCGATCGGCGGGTGGTGACTGCTGGAGATTTTATCTGCCATGAACAAACCCGATCGCGAATCGCTCATTGCGTGCCCTGCGCCGCTGCAGGCGGCCGTGCAACCGGCTGATGCGTCCGGCGCGGGTCGACCTGGCGAGCCGATTGCCGTGGCGGAAGGGGCCGCCAAGGGGAATTTCGTCGAATATCCCGATTCGCCGTTCAAGTTGTTCCAGCCCTATGCGCCCGCTGGCGATCAACCGACGGCCATCGATGGGCTGGTCGACGGTATCGGCGATGGCCTGAGTTTCCAGACGCTGCTCGGCGTGACCGGATCGGGCAAGACCTTCACGATGGCCAATGTGATCGCGCGCATCGGCCGCCCGGCGATCGTCTTCGCACCGAACAAGACGCTGGCGGCTCAGCTGTACAGCGAGTTCCGCGAGTTCTTTCCGAAGAATGCGGTCGAATATTTCGTCAGCTACTACGACTACTACCAGCCCGAAGCCTACGTGCCGCAGCGCGACCTGTTCATCGAGAAGGACAGCTCGATCAACGAACACATCGAGCAGATGCGGCTGTCTGCGACCAAGAGCCTGCTCGAACGGCGTGACGTGGTGATCGTCGCCACCGTCAGCGCGATCTACGGCATCGGCAACCCGTCCGACTACCACCGCATGGTGATGACGGTGCGCGCGGGCGACAAGATGGGTCAGCGCGACATCATCGCGCAGCTGATCCGCATGCAATACCAGCGCAACGAGGTCGATTTCGGGCGCGGCACCTTCCGGGTTCGCGGCGACGTGATCGACATCTTTCCGGCCGAACATTCCGAGCTGGCCATCCGCATCGAGCTGTTCGACGACGAGATCGAGGCGCTGCAGCTGTTCGACCCGCTGACCGGGCGCATCCGGCAGAAAATTCCGCGCTTCACGGTTTATCCGTCGAGTCACTACGTAACGCCACGCGATCGGGTGGTGGTCGCGATCGAAACAATCAAGGAGGAGTTGCGCACCCGGCTGGCCGAACTGGTCGGCATGGGCAAGCTGGTCGAGGCGCAGCGGCTGGAGCAACGGACCCGCTTCGATCTGGAAATGATGCAGGAGATCGGTCACTGCAAGGGCATCGAGAACTACACCCGCCACTTGTCGGGCTCTGCGCCAGGCGAACCGCCGCCGACGCTGGTCGACTATCTGCCGCCCGACGCCTTGATGTTCCTCGACGAGAGCCATGTGCTGATCGGTCAGCTCGGCGGCATGTACAACGGCGATCGTGCACGCAAGACGACGCTGGTCGAATACGGTTTCCGGCTGCCGAGTGCGCTCGACAACCGGCCGCTGAAATTCGATGAGTTCGAGAAGAAGATGCGCCAGGCCGTCTTCGTTTCGGCCACGCCGGCCGCCTACGAGCAGCAACACGCCGGCCAGGTGGTCGAGCAGTTGGTGCGGCCGACCGGCCTCGTCGATCCGAGCATCGAGGTGCGGCCGGCCAGTGCGCAGGTCGACGATGTGCTGCAGGAGATCCGCGATCGGGTCGACAAGAACGAGCGTGTACTGATCACGACCCTGACCAAGCGCATGGCCGAACAACTCACCGACTACCTGGCGGACAACGGCGTCAAGGTGCGTTATCTGCACAGCGATGTCGATACGGTCGAGCGGGTCGAGATCCTGCGCGACCTGCGGCTCGGCAGCTTCGACGTGCTGGTCGGCATCAATCTGTTGCGCGAGGGGCTCGATATTCCGGAGGTGTCGCTGGTCGCGATCCTCGACGCCGACAAGGAAGGCTTTCTGCGCAGCGAGCGCAGCCTGATCCAGACCATCGGCCGCGCCGCGCGCAACATCAACGGCAAGGCGATTCTTTACGGTGACCGCATCACCGAGTCGATGCGCCGCGCGATCGATGAGACCGAGCGGCGGCGCAACCGCCCGATCGCGCACAACCTCGAGCAGGGCCTCACGCCGCGCAGCATCAGCAAACGCATCAAGGAGCTGATCGATGGTGTCTACGGCGACAAGCCGGGCAAGGACGATGCGAAGGCGATGCACTCGGCCGCCGATGTCGGCGCGCTCAGCGAAAAGGATTTGGCGCGCCGCATCAAGCAACTCGAAAAGCAGATGTTCGACCATGCCAAGAATCTGGAGTTCGAGAAGGCGGCGCGCATGCGCGACGAACTCGCGGCGTTGCGCGAACAGGCTTTCGGCGCGTCGGGCAGCGACAATATCGTGCCGACAGCGGGTTGACGAGGCCGCGTCGGCTTGCCGTCGCTGCGGGCGGGTAAACCCCTTCAGTCCATCGAAAGGTCGCTTCTAGAATGATTTTTGTGCACCTGCACAAGTCGCACGCAACGACGTGACGATCGTTTCCCGGTATCAGGAGTGTTGTTCATGGTTCAGTCACGTCGCGCCGCATCCGCGGCAGCGAATGCCGACGACGAGTCGAAATTGCTGCCTGGCCAGCGTCTGCTGAAAAAGTATCCGAATCGCAGGCTCTACGACACTCAGACCAGCAGCTACATCACGCTGGCCGATGTCAAACGGATGGTTCTTGAAACCCAGGACTTCGTCGTTCGCGACGCCAAGACCGGGGAAGACCTGACCCGCAGCATCCTGCTGCAGATCATTCTCGAAGAAGAAACCGGCGGTGTTCCGATGTTCTCGTCGGGCGCACTGGCGCAGATCATCCGCTTCTACGGCAATGCGATGCAGGGTCTGATGGGGCCGTACCTGGAGCAGAACCTGTCGGCGTTCGGCGACATCCAGGCTCGGTTCGCAGAACAGTCGAAAGGGCTGTACGACCCGAAGGTGATGTCGCCCGAGTTGTGGGCCCAGTTCATGACCGGCCAGGCGCCGGCGGTGCAGAACCTGATGGGCGCCTACCTCGAACAATCGCGCAGCGTGTTCGAGAAGATGCAGGAGCAGATGAAGCAGCAGGCGGAGACGCTGTTTCAAGGCATCAAGCCACCCAAGCGCTGAGGCGCTTGTCACTGCTGGGGCATCTGCCGGAACAGCAGCCTTCCCGCAGTCGATCGTCCGGTACCTGAGCGATATCGGCGAAAATCGGCAGATGAATCAAGATCTGGCCAGCGTCAGCGCGGCACCTGTTGTCCCGAAAATCGGCTTTGTGTCGCTGGGCTGCCCAAAAGCCCTGACCGACTCGGAGCTGATCCTGACCCAGCTGCGTGCTGAAGGTTACGAAACCTCGCAGACCTTCGCGGGCGCCGACATGGTGATCGTCAACACCTGCGGTTTCATCGACGACGCGGTGAAGGAAAGCCTCGACACGATCGGCGAGGCGCTGGCCGCCAACGGCAAGGTGATCGTCACCGGCTGCCTCGGTGCCAAGACGGTGGCCAGCGAAAGCGGCGAGGGCGCCGACAACCTGGTTCGCAAGATGCACCCGAGCGTGCTCGCCGTCACCGGCCCGCACGCCACCCAGGAGGTGATGGATGCGGTGCACCTGCACGTGCCGAAGCCCCACGATCCGTTCGTCGACTTGGTGCCGGCACAGGGCATCAAGCTGACCCCGCGTCACTATGCCTACCTGAAGATCAGCGAAGGCTGCAATCACCGCTGCACCTTCTGCATCATCCCGAGCATGCGCGGCGATCTGGTCTCGCGGCCGATCGGCGACGTGCTCGGCGAGGCGCAACGGCTGTTCGAATCAGGTGTCAAGGAGTTGCTGGTGATCAGCCAGGACACCAGCGCCTACGGGGTGGACATCAAGTACCGCACCGGCTTCTGGGACGGCAAGCCAGTCAAGACGCGCATGCTCGACCTGTGCGCGAAGCTCGGTGAAATCGCCGCCGGCTATGGCGCCTGGGTGCGGCTGCACTACGTCTACCCGTATCCCCATGTCGACGAGATCCTGCCGCTGATGGCCGAAGGCCTGGTGCTGCCTTACCTCGACGTGCCGCTGCAGCACTCCCATCCCGCGGTGCTCAAGCGCATGAAGCGCCCGGCCAGCGGCGAGCGCAACCTGGAGCGCATCCAGCGCTGGCGCGAGATCTGCCCGCCGCTGGTGATCCGCAGCACCTTCATCGCCGGATTTCCGGGCGAGACCGACGAAGAATTCGAGCACCTGCTCGACTTCATGCGCGAGGCGCAGATCGACCGAGCCGGCTGCTTTGCCTATTCGCCGGTCGACGGAGCGACCGCCAACGCCTTGCCCGATGCGGTGCCTCAAGCCATCCGCGAGCAGCGCCGCGCGCAATTCATGGCGGTCGCGGAAGCGGCATCGGCCGACAAGCTGCGCCAACGCATCGGCGCAACGATGCAGGTGCTGATCGACCATGCGCCGGCGCTCGGCCGCAAGGGTGCCACCGGCCGCAGCTACGCCGATGCGCCCGAGATCGACGGCGTGGTGCGCTTGCAACCGCCCGAGAAGGCGTCGAAGATCCTGAAGGTCGGCGAGTTCACGCGCGCGCGCATTGTCGGCACGCAGGGCCACGACCTGATCGCGCAGCCGATCTGAACGGCTTGCATCGATGAGTACCGACCGCAAGACCACCGGGCTGATCCACCATCCATATCGGCCTCCTGCCGGCTTCGAGGCGATCGCTCCGCCGGTGCACAAGGCATCGACCATCGTGTTCGCCGACACCGCGGCATTGCATTCGCGCGACTGGAAAAGCCGCGACGGCTACACCTACGGGCTGCACGGCACGCCGACCACCTACCTGCTCGAGGAGCGGATCGCCGCGCTGGAAGGCGGCTCGCAATGCCTGCTGCTGCCGAGCGGACTCGCGGCGATCGCACTGGTCGACATGACGCTGCTCGGCAGCGGCGATCTGGTCGCGATTCCAGACAACGCCTACGGCCCCGGCAAGGAGCTGGCGCGTCAGGAGTTGTCGCGCTGGGGCATCCGCCACCGCTTCTACGACCCGCTCGATCCGGAGTCACTCGCCGATCTGTTGCGCAGCGAGCCGGCGCCCGCCCAACGGCTGGTCTGGCTGGAAGCCCCCGGCTCGGTGACGATGGAGTTTCCCGACCTGCCGGCGCTGCTGGCCGTGACCCGCGAACACAATGCCATCAGCGCGCTCGACAACACCTGGGGCGCCGGCATCGCCTTCGATGCATTCGCGATCGACGACGACGCGGGTGGTGCGCCGCGCGGCGTCGACATCAGCGTGCAGGCGCTGACCAAATACCCGTCGGGCGGCGGCGATGTATTGATGGGTTCAGTCACGACACGCGACGAGGCGCTGCACCTGCGCTTGAAGGGCGGGCATTTCCGTTGCGGCTGGGGTGTGGCCGGCAACGACGCCGAGCTGGTGCTGCGCTCGCTGCCGAGCCTGGCGGTGCGTTACGCGGCCCACGATTGCAGCGCGCGGCGCGTTGCGGCCTGGATGCGATCGCACCCCGCAGTCGCGCAGGTTCTGCATCCGGCGCTGCCCGATTCGCCCGGACATGCCCACTGGAAGTCGCTGTGCGGTGACGCCGATTCGGCCGCCGGGCTGTTTTCGGCTGTGTTCGACGAGCGCTTCACGCTGGCGCAGGTGGATGCCTTCGTCGATGCGTTGCAGCTGTTCAAGATCGGTTATTCATGGGCCGGACCGGTCAGCCTGGCGGTGCCGTACAACCTGCGCGCGATGCGTGGCCCGGCGGCGCCCGCGGCCGGGCTGGTCAGGTTTTCGATCGGACTCGAAGCGGCCGAGGATCTGATCGCCGACCTCGGCCGGGCGCTCGCGACGCTGGAATGACCCACGCCACCACGGCAGCGCGCCTGCTGCCGATCGACGTGCTGAAGGTGGTTGCGGCGCAACTGATCGTGTTGCACCACCTGGCGTTCTACGGCCCGATGGCCGATCACGCCGCGGCCTTGTGGCCCGGCCTGTTCGACTGGCTGGCGGCGCATGCACGCATCGCGGTGCAGATTTTCCTGGTGGTCGGCGGGTTCCTGGCCGGTCAGCGGCTGCTGCCTGGCCGACCGTTGCGGGGTGGGCTGATCGCGCACGGGGTCGACCGTTACCTGCGGCTGGCGTTGCCGCTGGCAGCGGCGCTGCTGGTCGCGATCGCCGGTGCCGCGCTGGCACGCCAATGGATGGCGCACGACTCGATCCCCGCCGGGCCGAGCGTCGAGCAATGGCTTTGGCATTTGCTGCTGCTGCAGGATCTGGTCGGTGTCGACGCCCTGTCGGCCGGGGTCTGGTATGTCGCGATTGTGTTCCAGCTGCATGTCGTGTTGCTGCTGCTGGTCGCCATCACATGGCCACTTGGCAGGTCGTCCGGGTTGGCGCCGTGGCTGCTGGTTGGTGCGGTGGCGTTGTCCGCGCTGTGGTTCAACCGCCAGTCTGCCTGGGACATCGCCGCGCCATATTTCCTCGCCGCCTACGGTCTTGGCGTGCTGGTCGCCTGGGGCAGCGCCGATCGATCGGCTGGCCTGGCGTGTTGGGCGGCGATCGTCGTCGTCGCCGTGGCATTGGCAATCGACTGGCGCGATCGACTCGGCCTCGCGCTGGCGTTGGCGATCGGTCTGGGACTGTGGCAGGCAATCATCCGACACCGCGCGACCGTTGTCACGGAACGTCGATCACCAGGCTGGCTGCAAGACACCATCTCGACTCTCGCGCGGTCCAGTTTCGCGCTGTTCCTGGTTCACTTTCCAATCGCGCTGGTCGTCAACGCGTGGTTCACCCGCCATGTTTCAGCCGAGCCGTGGCCGCAGGCGGGTGGCGTGCTGATGGCTTGGCTGGCGAGTGTGGCCGCTGGCGAGTGCTTCTTTCGCTGGATCGAACAGCCGCTGATGCGCCTGATCGACCGCCGCCGCGCGCGCAGTGCAACGCCGATGGACGCGTAGAAGGGTCCTCAGGCCCGGAATCTCATCCCGCGGTCACCTGCGCCGACGCGCCCGCCTGATCAGGCCTTCGACGACACCTTGTGCCGCATCAGCCGTCCCTTTTCGCGCTCCCAGTCCTTCTTCTTCTCGGTATTGCGCTTGTCGTGCTCGGCCTTGCCCTTGGCCAGTGCAATTTCGGCCTTGACATGCGAGCCCTTGAAATGCAGGTTCAGCGGTACCAGCGTGAAGCCTTTCTGCTCGACCTTGCCGACCAGCCGCTTGATCTCTTCCTTGTGCATCAACAGCTTCTTGGTGCGGTCGGCCTCGGGATTGATGTGGGTCGAGGCGCTGCGCAGCGCGTTGATGCGGCAGCCGATCAGAAACAGCTCGCCGTCGCGGATGAGGACGTAGCCATCGGTCAGCTGGACTTGCCCGGCGCGAATGGCCTTGATCTCCCAGCCCTGCAGCACCATGCCCGCCTCGTAGCGTTCCTCGATGTGGTAATCGAACCGGGCGCGCCGGTTTTCTGCAATCGACATGGTGCTGGAGATGAGGCGATGCCTCTTTATACAATTGCTTCATTGTATGAAGCACGTCAAGAAGTCCGTCCTGCTTTGGTATTCGGCGCCGCAGATGTACCGGCTGGTGACCGAAGTCGCAGACTACCCGAGCTTTCTGCCCTGGTGCGAAAAGGCCGAGGTCGTGGCGAGGCGTGACGATGGTGTCACGGCGCGACTTCACCTGTCCTACGCTGGTGTCAGGCAGGCGTTCACGACCCGCAATGAGCACGATGCCGACCGGGCGGTGCGTATCGAACTGGTCGACGGTCCTTTCTCCAAGCTCGACGGGCATTGGCAGTTCATCCCGTTGAACAAGCCCGGCGCCGATGCTGGCGATGCTTCGCAGGCCTGCAAGATCGAATTCGAGATGCGCTACAACTTCTCGAGCCGAACGCTGGAAGCCCTGGTCGGGCCGGTGTTCGACCGCATCGCCAATACCTTCGTCGACGCCTTCGTCAAGCGCGCCGAGGAGGTGTATGGCTGATTCGGCTGGTGCCGTCCCGGTACGCGAGATCGAGGTCGAAGTCATCTATTGCGTGTCGCGCTCGACGCCTGACAGCAGTGTGCTGCGACTGCCCGAGGGCGCCTGCGTCGAGGATGCGCTCCGAGCGGCCGGCACGCTGCAACGGCATCCTGAAATTGATGCCGGCAATGGCCAGTGGGTCGGAATCTGGGGCCGATCGGTGTCGTTGCAGCAATCCTTGTCTGATGGTGATCGGGTGGAGATCTATCGCCCGTTGCTGGTCGATCCGAAGGATGCCAGGCGCCTGCGTCAGCGCAGCCAGACGGCACGGCGCACGGCTTGATCGATTTTCGCCGTGCGTGCGTGCCGCGCCGTGAGCAGAGCTGAGCTGACGTGACCTGAAGTGACGTGACGTGACGTGACGTGCTGTGACTCGGCCTGAGCCGTGCGGTGCGGTGCCACGACGTGCGATGCTTTTCCAACGCCGGGCGGGGCGCGAGCCGTCGCCGCTGCGCTTGCCGCAGCAGCCTTTCTATCGACAGTCGTTGGTGATGATCTTGCGGACCCGGGCCTGCTCTTCGCCGCGCTGCTTGTCGTCAAGAATTTCGCGCTCGCCCTGCTGGTTGGTCCGCGCGATCCGGATGCCGTCGTCAAGCAATTTCAGCTGACCCTTGGCGCGCAGGCAGTTGTCGGCCCGAGCCGATGCAAGCTTGGCTTCCTCGGCTTTCTGCTTCGCGGCCTTCTCTTCGGCGCCCTTGCGCAACTTGGCTTCCAGTGCAGGTTCCGTGGCTGCCGATGCGGGTGCAGCGACAATCGGCGCCGGTTTGGGATCGACAAGCGACGGGCCGGACGGCGACGGTGGCACGGCACCGCGCTCCATGCCGGTCGGGCGCTCAAGGATGGCGCGATCCGGAATGTTCGCGGGCGGTGGTCGATCGCTGAACACGATGCGGCCGCCGTCACGCCATTTCCACAGCGTGGCGGTGGCGGGAGTTGCCATGGTCAGGCCGATGAGGGCAACGAGCGCGGTGGCGGCAAGGCGGTTCATGGCGGTCACGCGTAAACGCGTCGGCAAGGTTGATGCGTGCAGTTTACCCATCAGGCCGCTGCGCCGGACGCCCGCCCGCGGACGATTGCCGATGTGGTGCGTGCCACGGCCGGGTCGGCGAACAATTCGTCGATCGAACACCGCAATTTGCGCCGCCAGTTCGGATGCTGGTCGACGGTGCCGGGCAGGTTCATCTGCTCGACCTCGCTGGCCAGATCCTCGATCTGAACCAGCATCAAGCGGCTTGGCGCCTTGGCCAGAAAGGCGTGAGCGGCCGTGATCAGATCGGCCAAGGCTTCAGCCGAAGTCGGGGTGCCGCCGCTCAAGCGCGCAGCGGCATCTGCAGGCAGGTCGCCGTGGGCCTGCAGCGCGGCGATCAGCGCGTGGCGGGTGGCGCGCCTGAACTCGTTGTCACGCTGTGCATCGTCCGGGTCCGGATACAAGGCCAGCGTGCTTCGCCATTCCAGATCGCGCGCCGCCCACAGGCCGGCCAAGGTCGGCAGATCGTGGGTCGAAACCGCTGCGGCCGCCAGTTCCGGGTAGTGCGTCGGCGACAGGAAGTCGCCATAGCCATCGGCCCGTTCGAACATCAGGACCCGGTACGACAGCAGGGCGCGCGACACCGCGTCTTCGCGAAACCCCGCGGGAACCGTGCCGAGATCTTCACCGACCACCAGGCATTGCTGACGCTGGCTCTCCAGCGCAATGATCGCCATCAGGTCGTCATACGGGTAGGCAACATACCCCCCGGCCGCCGGCCCTTCGCCGGTCGGTACCCAGAACAGCCGTTTCAGGCCGATCACATGGTCGATCCGGACCGCCCCGGCGTGGCGCATGTTGGCCCGAATCGCGGCGATGAACGGGGCATAGCCGCGCTGCCGCAGCGCAATCGGATTGAACGGTGTCAGACCCCAGTCCTGACCCTTGGGGTTGTAATCGTCCGGCGGCGCACCGACCGACGCGCCGGAAACCAGCAGCGTCTGGTCGCCCCAGGCCTCGGCGCCGTTCGGGTCGACGCCGACCGCCACATCGCGGTAGACGCCGCTCGACATGCCCAGCTCGTGCATCAGGCCCGCGGCGCTGCCGAGCTGGCGATCGGCCTCCCATTGCAGGAATTCCGAGAACGCGATCGCGTCGGCATGGCTGGCTCGGAACGAGCTCACTTCGGCCGAATCGATGTCTCGAAAGGCCGCCGGCCAAGCATGCCACGACAGGCCCGTGCCGCCTTCGACCATGTGCTGTTGCAGCGCCTCGAACAGGGCAAAACGTGCCAGTCCGGCACCCGCCTGCTCCCGGAAGGCCTGGAAGGCACGCGCCCGCTCGCCTTGTGGCTGGTGGCTGGTCTGTTTGCGGAATTCATCGAACAAGGCCCGCAGCGCCTGCAGTTTCAGGCCCCAGACTGCCTCATAGTCGACCAGTTCGCTCGCGCGCGCGCCTTGCAACCGCGACTGGAACGCTGGCGAATCGATCAGCTGACGGGCGGCGGTGCTGCTTGACTCGGGCACCGCCTCGACATCGATGTAGACCGGATTCAGAAACACCCGGCTCGAAGGCGAATACGGGCTCAGGTGGCGCGGATTGGCCGGGAACAGCGCGTGCAGCGGGTTCAGGCCGATCGACGCTGCGCCGTGTGCTGCGGCCTGCCGGGCCAGCGCCCCCAGGTCGGAAAAATCGCCGATGCCCCAATTCTGGTCGGATCTGAGCGAATACAGCTGGGTCGTGAGCGACCAGTCGCGACGCCCCTCCGTCTGCCACTGTGTGGGGGTCCAGCAGCGATGTGGTGCGACGATCAGCGTGCTGGATGCGCTGTCGCTGCCCTGGCTGACGGTCAGGCGGTGGTAGCCGATCGGCACACCGTCCAGCGCGATGTGAATCGATGCTTGGCTCGCATCGTTCACAAGCGTGGTCTCTCCACCGACCTCGCCGCCAGTCTCGAGCATGATCTGCCAGCGGATGGTGGCCGCCTCGCCGAGCGGCGCGGCCCGCCAGGCGGTCAGCAAGGGTTGTCCTTCGGAGGCCACCACAACCGGATCGACCAGCGCGCCAGGCTCCAGAAGGCTGCTGAGCGCCGCCTGCACCGTGGCGTCCGAGCGGGCATCGAAGCCGAGCGCCGTGCACAACAGGCGCAGACTGGCGTCACCGACGGTGCGGGTTTCGCCGGAGGCCGAGACATAGTGGCGAAGGACGCCCAGCCGCTCGGCAAGCTGGTGCAGCGCAGCAGACGAATCGGCGGTTTCGAAACTCATGTCGGGTGCCTCGGGCAAAACGAGTCGTGGTGCGCACCGGCTGCAGCGGGGCGGCGTCGACATCCGGCCCGTCCCAGGGGTGCAATTGATCAAGTATCACCGACCCCGCCGCGCTGATTCACCAATGCGCCCGGGTCGGCCCTCGAAGGTTCGTGCCGAGGGCGGCCGGCGGCGCTCGATTCCGGGCCCCGCTGATAGAATCTCGTGCTCCCCAAACCCGCACCGCCCCCGGTGCTCGAGCCGGATACGGCGACCGCTGAGGTCCGGTTCTCGGGGGGAGGGTCCGTGATGACTCGTCCCCGTCCTCCTCAGGAGCTTTCCCCATGCGCCTTCTAGGCAAAGCGCTCACCTTCGACGATATCCTGCTGGTGCCGGCGTTCTCGCAGGTGCTGCCACGGGATACGACGCTTTCGACCCAGCTGTCGCGCAACATCATGCTGAATCTGCCGCTGGTGTCTGCGGCGATGGACACCGTGACCGAGGCGCGGCTGGCGATCACGATCGCGCAGGAAGGCGGCATCGGCATCGTCCACAAGAACCTGACGCCCAAGCAACAGGCCGCCGAAGTGGCGCGGGTCAAGCGCTACGAATCGGGTGTGTTGCGCGATCCGATCACGATCTCGTCTGGCGTTCCGGTGCGCGACGTGATCGAGCTGTCGCGCCAGCACGGCATCTCGGGATTCCCGGTGGTCGATAACGGGCGCGTGGTTGGCATCGTCAGCGGACGCGACCTGCGTTTCGAGACCCGCCTCGACGCGCCGGTGCGCGAAATCATGACGCCGCGCGAGCGGCTGATCACCGTGCGCGAGAACGCCACGCTGGCCGACGCCAAGGCGCTGATGCACAAGCACAAGCTAGAGCGCGTGCTGGTGGTCAACGAGGCGTTCGAGCTGCGCGGCCTGTATACCGTCAAGGACATCACCAAGCAGACCAATTTCCCGCTGGCCGCACGCGACGCGCAAGGCAAGCTGCGCTGCGGTGCGGCGGTCGGTGTCGGTGAAGGCACCGAAGAACGTGTCGACGCGCTGGTCAAGGCCGGCGTCGACGTGCTGGTGGTCGATACCGCACATGGCCACAGCGCGGGCGTGATCGAACGCGTGCGCTGGGTCAAGCAGAACTACCCGCAGGTCGACGTGATCGGCGGCAACATCGCCACCGGCGCGGCGGCGCGTGCACTCGCCGACGCCGGCGCCGACGGCGTGAAGGTCGGCATCGGGCCGGGGTCGATCTGCACCACGCGCATCGTCGCCGGTGTCGGGGTGCCGCAGATCACCGCGATTGACAACGTCGCCACCGCGCTGGCCGGCAGCGGCGTGCCGCTGATTGCCGATGGCGGTATCCGATATTCGGGCGACATCGCGAAGGCGATCGCCGCCGGTGCACACACCGTGATGATGGGCGGCATGTTCGCCGGCACCGAAGAGGCGCCCGGCGAGATCGTGTTGTTCCAGGGTCGCAGCTACAAGAGCTACCGTGGCATGGGCTCGATCGGTGCGATGCAGCAGGGCAGCGCGGACCGCTATTTCCAGGACAACACCGGCGCCAACCCGAACGCCGACAAGCTGGTTCCCGAGGGCATCGAAGGTCGCGTGCCGTACAAGGGCTCGATGGTCGGCATCCTGTTCCAGATGGCCGGCGGGCTGCGCGCCAGCATGGGCTACTGTGGCTGCGCCAGCATCGAGGACATGCGCAACAAGGCCGAGTTCGTCGAGATCACGTCGGCCGGCATCCGCGAGAGCCATGTGCACGACGTGCAGATTACCAAGGAAGCGCCGAACTACCGGCTCGAATGAAAGTGGTTCGATGAGCGCAGGCCCGAGCACCGAGGCGTCGCCGGGCACTGGCGCGACGGCGCCGGCCGGCCCACCGGTGGATCCGGGCCGGAGGCCAGTTCGGTCGGCGGCGATGCCGTTCATCATGATCACGGTGCTGCTCGACATGATGGCGATCGGCCTGATCGTGCCGGTGCTGCCCGCAATCGTCGGACTGTTCACCGGCTCGCTGGCCGAGCAGGCGTTCTGGTACGGCGTGGTGGCGTTCAGCTTCGGTTTCGCCAATTTCTTTGCAGCGCCGATGCTCGGTGCGCTGTCTGACAGCTTCGGTCGGCGCCCGGTGTTGCTGCTGGGTTTTTCGGGGCTGGCGCTGAGCTTCATCGTCACCGGCCTGGCGACCGCGATGTGGATGCTGATCGTGGTGCGGCTGTTCAGCGGCGCGATGCAGGCGAATGCCGCAGTGGCCAATGCCTACGTCGCCGACATCACACCGGCCGCCGATCGGGCGCGCCGCTTCGGCCTGCTCGGCGCGATGTTCGGGCTCGGCTTCATCCTTGGTCCGGCAATGGGTGGCGTGCTCGGTGCGATCGACGTTCGACTGCCGTTCTTTGCGGCCGGTGCGCTCGCGGTCTGCAACTGGTTTTACGGCTGGTTCGTGTTGCCCGAGTCGCTGCCGGCCGAGCGGCGCCGACCGTTCGAGTGGCGCCGCGCCAATCCGTTTGCGGCGCTCGGCCAGTTGCGTGCGCTGCAGGGCGTCGGGCCGCTGGTGATGGTAATTGCGCTGGCTGCGCTGGCGCAGTTCACGCTGCACACCAGCTGGGTACTGCACAACAGTTTCAAGTTCGGCTGGGGCCCGGCCGAGAACGGCTGGTCGCTGTTCGTCGTCGGCATCATGTCGTTCCTGGTTCAGGGCGTCCTGCTGCGTCCGTTGCTGAAACGTTTTTCACCACAGCGCCTGGCCAGTGTCGGCCTGGTCGGCTCGGCGCTGATGTACCTGGGCTTCGGGCTGACCACCGAGGGCTGGATGATGTACGTCGTGATCGTGGTCGGCACGCTGCTCGGCGGTGGTGCGCAGGCCGCGATCCAGAGCCTGGTGTCGAACGCCGCCGATGAGCAGACGCAGGGTCAGACCGCCGGTTCGGTCGCCTCGCTGACCAGCCTGATGGCGGTGGTCGCGCCGATCATCGCCGCGCCGCTGCTCGGCCTGGTGTCGCACCTGCCGCGCGGTGATGTCTGGATCGGCCTGCCGTTCCTGTTCTGTGCGCTGCTGCAGGTGATCGGGGCCACCATCGCGCTGTCGCATTTCCGCCGCCAACGCACCGCATTGCAACCCGCCGTGGTTGCCTGAATCTCTGACCATCATGCGACCACCATGCACGACAAGATCCTGATTCTCGATTTCGGCTCCCAGGTCACCCAACTGATCGCACGCCGCGTGCGCGAGGCGCATGTCTATTGCGAAATCCACCCGAACGACGTGTCGGACGAGTTCGTCCGCAGGTTCGGCGCCAAGGGCATCATCCTGTCGGGCAGCCATGCCAGCACCTACGAAGATCAGGAATTGCGGGCGCCGCAGGCGGTCTGGGATCTGGGCGTGCCGGTGCTTGGCATCTGCTATGGCATGGTCGCGATGACGGTGCAGCAGGGCGGCGAGGTCGAGGCATCGAGCCACCGCGAATTCGGCTACGCCGAGGTGCGTGCGCGCGGCCACACGAAGCTGCTCGACGGCATCAACGACTTCACCACCGCCGACGGCCACGGCATGTTGCGGGTCTGGATGAGCCATGGCGACAAGGTCACCGCGTTGCCGCCCGGCTTCAAGCTGATGGCCAGCACACCGAGCTGTCCAATCGCCGGCATCGCCGACGAAGCCCGCGGCTACTACGGCGTGCAGTTCCATCCCGAAGTGACGCACACCGTGCAGGGCCGCGCGATGATCGAGCGCTTCGTGTTGCAGATCGCGAACGCGCAGCCCGACTGGGTGATGCGTGATCATGTGGCCGAGGCGGTCGCGCTGATCCGCGAGCAGGTCGGCGACGAAGAGGTGATCCTCGGCTTGTCCGGTGGTGTCGATTCCAGCGTGGCCGCGGCCTTGATCCACCGCGCGATCGGCGACCAGCTGACCTGCGTCTTCGTCGACCACGGCCTGCTGCGCCTGCATGAGGGCGACCTGGTGATGGACATGTTCGTCGGAAAGCTGCATGCGAAGGTGATCCGCGTCGATGCCAGCGAGCTGTTTCTCGGCAAGCTGGCCGGCGTCAGCGACCCGGAAGCCAAACGCAAGATCATCGGCGGCGAATTTGTCACCGTCTTCAAGCAGGAGGCCGCCAAACTCACGTCGGCCGGCGCCAAGGGTGCCAAATGGCTGGCGCAAGGAACGATCTACCCCGACGTGATCGAGAGCGGCGGCGCCAAGACCAAGAAGGCGACCACGATCAAGAGCCACCACAATGTCGGCGGCCTGCCGGCCGAGCTGGGGCTCAAGCTGCTCGAGCCGCTGCGCGACCTGTTCAAGGACGAGGTGCGCGAGCTCGGCGTGGCACTCGGCCTGCCGCCGGAGATGGTGTACCGCCATCCGTTCCCGGGACCGGGCCTGGGTGTGCGGATCCTCGGCGAGGTCAAGCGTGAATACGCCGACCTGCTGCGCCGCGCCGACGACATCTTCATCCAGGAACTGCGCAACACCATCGATCCGGCCACCGGCAAGTCGTGGTACGAGCTGACCAGCCAGGCCTTTACGGTCTTCCTGCCGGTCAAGAGCGTCGGCGTGATGGGCGATGGCCGCACCTACGACTACGTGGTGGCGCTGCGCGCGGTGCAGACCAGCGACTTCATGACCGCCGACTGGGCCGAGCTGCCGTATGCGCTGCTGAAGAAGGTATCGGGCCGAATCATCAACGAAGTGCGCGGCATCAACCGCGTGACCTATGACGTCAGCAGCAAGCCACCGGCGACGATCGAGTGGGAGTGAATTATCCTCGTCTCATGTCGTTCACTGTCGTCTCCAATTCTCGAAAAAACTGTTGCGCTGCCAGGGACTTAACGTCTCAAGACGTCTAAAGTCGTCTCACCAGAGCTCATCCGTTTGACGGCATCGCCGCCGGTATTGACGAGCCGACCTCCGACTGACGAGCTTGGTACCGTCAACCCATGTTGACGGTATCGAATCTCGTGACTGGAGGAGCCCGCTGCTCACCGACATGCAGTTGAAAGCGCTCAAGCCAATGGAGAAGCTCTACAAGGTTTCAGATCAGCAGGGCTTGTACGTCGCCGTGACGCGTACCGGCGTTGCCAGCTCTACAAAAGGAACCTTTCAGCAGAATTCGGCCGCCTCAAGCTGGAGGAGATCACGCCGGCGAGACTGATGGCGAGGTGCGAAAAGATCAAGGACGATGCGGTCTCGGTGGCAAGCCGCCAGCCCGCCCACACCATGGCCATCCCGACAGCCGACCCAAACAGGCAAGGCGCAAGCGCCCATCCGCTGCGCTGCGCCTCGATCGCCACGAGCACGCCGCCGAGGACGCACAGCCAAAGCCGCAATTCTTCGGCAGCTTCTGGGCGGCCGCTCCTGAACAGGCAACACCAGGCCGCGCCCGCACTGAGCATCAGCAACAGCGCTGCAGGATGCGCGGCTGTGGGGTGCCACCATCCCAACCATGCCGCAGCGATGCCGGCCATCAAGGCAGCCCCGACGCCAACCGCCAGCAAGCCCGCCGAGAGCGCGTTGACCGCCGCCGCGAGGGCGCGCCAGGATGCGCCACGGTCCATGTCCAGCAACAAGAGTCGGTACGTCAGCACCACGCTCAAGGCCAGCAGCATGCAATCGCGCCACGCCCACGCGGCGCAGGCCATCGCCAACGCCAACATCAGGCCGGTGCTGGTGGCGCCCCACAGGCGGTGCAGTTTCATGGCCCAGCGCCAGTGCTTCAGGGCGCCGGCCGGATTTCAGTCACGGTGAACTTGCCGGCGTCGTTGATGGCCTTGAACTTGACCTTGTCGCCGGCCTTCAGTTTGTCGAGCATGGCCTTGTCCTTGACGACGAAGACCATCGTCATGGCGGGCATGTCCAGGCTCTTGATGTCGGCATGTTTGAGCGTGACCTTGCTGCCTTCCAGGTCGACCTTTCGCACTTCGGCGTCGGTCATGTCTGCCCTTGCTGCACCCCCTGCGCTGCTTGCAGATTTGTGATGCGCATCGTCGGCCACGGCGGACCAAGGCGTCAGCAAGGCGAGGGAGATGGCTGCGATCAGGTGCTTCGAGTGGGTGTTCATGGTGAGTTTGCTTTCCAGGGTTGAAGTCGATGGGCGAGTCGCGAGGGTCAATTTTTGTGACTGGTGTGGCCGTCACCTTTGCCCGCTGCCGAGGCCACGACCTTGACCTTGCCGACCATGCCGGCCGCGTAGTGGCCGGCAATCAGGCAGGCAAAGTCGAAGTCACCGGCGCGGTTGAAGGTCCAGATAATGTTGCCAGTCTTGCCGGGCGCGACGTGCGCCATGTAGGGCTCGTCGTGCTCCATGGTCGGGAACTTGACCATCAGCGCCGCGTGTTCATCCAGTTCCTTCTTCGTGCCGAGTACGAATTCGTGCATCACGGCGCCGTTGTTTCTGATGACGAACTTGATGGTCTCGCCTTGTTTGACTTCCAGCTTGTCGGGCGTGAAGCGCATGTTATCGGCCATCTTGAATTCGACCGTCCGCATGCCGGCCCTCGCATCGCCAGCGATGCCCCAGTCCTTCTGTTCCTTCTTGACCGGGCCGGCCTTCTTGTCGTGTGGCTTGTCGGTGTGGGCCAGGGCCAGACCGGAGGTGGCCAGGGCAGCGGCCAGCAGGAGTGTCTTGATCAGTTTCATGGGTGTCCTTTCCAATCGGTTGTGGGTTCAGCGTTCGGTCATTCGTTCCGTCGTCGGGTCAGTGGCGGGAGTGCCCACCGGCTGGCTTGCGAACCTTGACTTCGGTGTCGGTGGCGGGCTTGGCCAGCGGGGGCATCGACCCGGTGCCCTCGGCCTTGAAGCGCGCGGGGTCTGGCAACGAGCCCGTCCACTCGTACGCCACTTCGCCGGGCGGGTGCTGGTACCAACCCGGGTCCTTGTAGTCGCCGGCCTTCTGGTCCTTTCGTACCTTCACAACGCTGAACATGCCGCCCATGCCGACAGCGCCGAAGGGCCCCGTGCCGGTCATCATCGCGGCGGTGTTGTCGGGCAGCGGCATCTCCATCTCGGTCATGTCCTTCATGCCGCGTTCGCCCATCACCATGTAGTCGGGGATGAGCCGGGTGATCTGCTTGGCGACACCGCGGTGGTCCACGCCGATCATGGTCGGCACGTCGTGGCCCATCGCGTTCATCGTGTGGTGGCTCTTGTGGCAATGGAAGGCCCAGTCGCCTTCTTCGTCGGCCAGGAAGTCGATCTGCCGCATCTGGCCCACTGCCACGTCGGTGGTCACCTCATACTGGCGGCTGCTCTTCGGCGTCGGCCCGCCGTCCGTGCCGGTCACCAGGAACTCGTGCCCGTGCAGGTGGATCGGGTGGTTCGTCATCGTCAGGTTGCCGATGCGGATGCGCACCTTGTCGTTCTT
>JANNNE010000295.1:0-3932 GCA_031398385.1 Ideonella sp. | reverse complement strand
TGTGGGCTCGATTGACCGGCTGCGGCGGCGGTTCAGGTCTCCAGTGCCTTCCACATCTCGATGTCGCGCTCGGCGGTCCAGATGCGCGGATCCGGGTATTGCGTCACCTCGTCATAACAACGCGTCACGTCGAACGGCATGCAGTGGTTGAAGATCACCCAGTGGCCATAGTCCTTCTGCAGCTTGGCCATGGTCTCCTTGTAAACCGCATTCAGGTCCCTGCCGGCCTTGACGCCCGCCTCGACGCTGTCACGGACCGCCGATATGAAGGCCTTGGTTCCCGCCAGGCCTTGCGCCACCGCATCGGGCGTCGTCAGTGCCGGGCCACGGCCGGGCACCAGCGCCAGCGGCTTCAGCTCCGCCAGCCGGTCCAGCGTGGCCGGCCAGTCCTTGAAATAGGCGTCGCCGGCATACGGCGTGGCATCGAATTCGACCAGATCGCCGCTGAACAGGATCTTCTGCTCCGGCAACCAGGCGACGGTGTCGCCCTTGGTGTGGCCACGGCCGAGTTGCAGCAGCTGGACTTCGAGTTTGCCGAGCCAGATCGTCATCTTGCCGGTGAAGGTGATGGTCGGCCAGGTCATGCCGGGCGGCACCGATTCGACCGCATTGAACAGGCGCGGGAAGCGGCCGATCTCACTCGCCTTGTCCTGCTCGCCACGCTCGACGATCAGGTCGTAGGTGTCCTGGCTGGCGATGATCTGTTCGGGCTGGTAGGCGCTGGCGCCCAGGACCCGCACGGCGTGATAGTGGCTCAGCATCACATATTTGATCGGCTTGTCGGTGACCTCACGGATGCGCCGGATCACGTCCTGCGCCATCACCGGTGTGGCCTGGGTGTCGATCACCATTACCGCATCGTCGCCAATGATGATGCCGGTATTCGGGTCGCCCTCGGCGGTGTAGGCATAGGCGTTGTCGGACAGCCTGGTGAAGCTGACCTGCTTGACGTCGAGATCGGCGTGGGATGCAAAGGTCTTGGTCATGGGAGTTCCGGGAAAGGCAGAGGGGACGGCGCTGTCAACAAATTTGTTGATTGCAAACTGATTTGCAGCTTAGCGTCGAAATGCGTCATTGTCAAATTAGTTTGTATTGGGCAAACTTAGCCAACTTATGAGCAAATCATGATCCCCAAGGAAAAAGACGGTGACGAAAAGGGCCAGCGGTCGGTTCAGTCGATCGAAGTGGGCGGACGCCTGCTGCTCGCGCTGGCGCAAAGCCGCTTGCCGATGAGCCTGAAGGACCTCGCGGCGCGCGCCGGCCTGTCGGCGTCGCGTGCCCATCCCTACCTGGTCAGTTTTGGTCGGCTCGGCCTGATCGAGCAGACCGCGGTCAGCGGTCATTACGCGCTCGGCCCGGCTGCTTTGCAATTGGGGCTGACCTGCCTGAGCCAGCTCGACCCGCTGAAGGTGGCCGGTCCGATTGCGGAACGGCTTGCCGCATCCACAGGGCTGGCGGTTGCCTTGGCGGTGTGGGGCAATTTCGGACCGACCGTGGTGCGAATGATCGACGCCCGCCAGCCGTTGCACGTCAGCATGCGGGCCGGCACCGTGATGTCGATCTTCGGCACCGCCACCGGGCGCGCATTCGCTGCCTTGTTGCCGCCGCATCGTTTGCAGCAGGCGATGGCGGGGGCCCTGGGCGACGAAACCGGTCCGATCACTGCTCCGATCACCGACCGCGATGAAGAACTGCTCGAAATCGCCGCTGAAATGAAGCGCCATGGCGTGACCCGGGCGGTCGGACGGCCGATGCCGGGCGTCAATGCGTTCAGTGCAGCCGCATTTGATCACGAGGGCAGCCCCGCTCTGGTGATCACGGTCCTGGGCCACCAGGATCAGGTGTCGTCGCAATGGGATTCGGCCGTCCCGCAGGCGGTGAAATCCGCGGCAGCCGAGGTGTCGCGCGGTCTGGGCTGGCATGGCGGCGGGGGTGTTAATTAGATTTTTTCTATGATTGAATAAGTTTCAGTCGATTGCATCAATCGAGACACGCCCTTAGGATTCGTTCTAGGTACTAACCCTGGCCGCCGCCCTTGGCGGTCAGCTTCAACGAATCACAAGGAACATCATGTCGATCATCAATTCCGCAGTTCAGCCCTTCAAGGTCCAGGCTTTCAAGAACGGCAAGTTCATCGAGGTCACCGAGCAGAGCCTGCAAGGCAAATGGTCGGCCTTCGTGTTCATGCCCGCCGCATTCACCTTCAACTGCCCGACCGAAGTCGAGGATGCAGCCGACCACTACGCCGAGTTTCAGAAGCTCGAGACCGAGGTCTATATCGTCACCACCGACTCGCACTTCGCGCACAAGGTCTGGCACGAGACTTCGCCGGCTGTCGGCAAGGCCAAATTTCCGCTGATCGGTGACCCGGCGCACGTGTTGACCAACATGTTCGGCGTCCACATTCCGGAAGACGGCATGGCGCTGCGCGGCACCTTCCTGATCAACCCGGAAGGCGTCGTCAAGACTGCCGAGATCCACGACAACAGCATCGCGCGTGACATGAAGGAAACGCTGCGCAAGCTGAAGGCGGCGCAATACGTCGCGAAGAACCCGGGCCAGGTCTGCCCGGCCAAGTGGAACGAAGGCGCCAAGACGCTGACGCCGTCGCTGGATCTGGTCGGAAAGATCTGATTACCGATCGTCACTGAACGCCGGGCCGGCGCGCGCTGCAGCGCCCCGGTTTGCAGCCAGTCCGCGGTACGCCGCGGCTCGCTGCCCGTTTTCCTGGTTTTCCTGACCAGCACCGCCCATTCGCGGCTGGCTGGCGAAGCCGTGCCAAAGAAAGGTCTCCCATGCTCGACGCCAACTTGATCGCCCAACTGTCGGCCTACTTGGAACGGGTTCGCAAGCCGTTCGACATCGTCGCATCGCTCGACGACAGCGCCGCAGCCGCCGAGATGCGCGAGTTGCTCGAGCAGATTGCCGACCTGAGCCCGATGATCAGCCTGCGCAGCGACGGTACGGCTTCGCGCAAACCCAGCTTTGCGCTGCAGGCGCAAGGTGATGTGCTAGCGCGGGTCGAGTTCGCGGCGATCCCGCTCGGCCACGAATTCACATCACTGGTGCTGGCGCTGCTGCAGGTCGGGGGGCATCCGCCGAAGATCGAGGCGGAATTGATCGAGCAAATCAAGGCGCTCGATGGCGATTTTGCATTCGAGACCTACATGTCGCTCAGCTGCCACAACTGCCCGGACGTGGTGCAGGCGCTGAACCTGATGGCGGTGCTGAACCCCCGAATCCGCAGCACGACGATCGACGGCGCCTTGTTCCAGGCCGAGGTCAACCAGCGCGAGATCATGGCGGTGCCGACGATCTACATGAACGGCCAGGTATTCGGCTCGGGTCGGATGGGGATCGAGGAGATCGTCGCCAAGCTCGACACCGGTGCCGCCGCACGCGACGCGCAGAAGCTGACTGCCCGACATGCCTATGACGTGCTGATTGTCGGCGGCGGCCCGGCTGGCGCTGCGGCGGCCGTCTATGCGGCGCGCAAGGGCATCCGCACCGGCGTGGTCGCCGAGCGCTTCGGTGGCCAGACGCTCGATACGCTGGCGATCGAGAACTATGTTTCGGTCTTGGTAACCGACGGACCGAAGTTCGCGTCGGCGCTCGAGGCGCACGTCAAGACCTACGACGTCGACGTGATGAATCTGCAGCGCGCCGAGCAGTTGATTCCGGCATCGGATGTCGACGGCCTGGTCGAGGTCAAGCTGGCCAACGGCGGTTCGTTGAAGAGTCGCACGGTGATCCTGAGCACCGGTGCGCGCTGGCGCGAGGTGAACGTCCCTGGTGAACAGCAATACCGCAACCACGGCGTCGCCTATTGCCCGCATTGCGACGGTCCCCTGTTCAAGGGCAAACGCGTCGCGGTGATCGGCGGCGGCAATTCCGGTGTCGAGGCGGCCATCGACCTGGCCAACGTGGTCGGT
>JANNNE010000294.1:0-26014 GCA_031398385.1 Ideonella sp. | reverse complement strand
TGAGCCCGGGGTCATGCGACGCATGCCTTGCACGGCAGCGCGCAGGGCCGAACCGATGAAGCCGCCGAAGCGTGACAGTTCACGGGCCGGTGCATTACCGACCAATCGGGCCACATCGTCCTGGACCTCCCAGCGCAGATTCTCGAACAACCAGTTCACATCGCCGGCGAAGGCCGCATCGCCGGAAATGTCGATCTGCGGGCGTTCACCGGTCAAACCCCGGATCATCATCAGGGCCGGGTTCGATGCGTCGACGGTGACCCGCAGGTCGGCCGGCTCGGCAGGCGGCTCCGGTGTATCCTGCCACTCGAGCAAACCGGCCGGGGTGACCAGAAACGCCAGTGGCGGGACCGGAGGCAGCAGGGCTGGCCAGCCGTCGAGGTGCACCACGATGCGACGTCCGCTGTGGCTTTTCAGGCGATAGGTCGCCGCCGCCTCCGACCCGAGGACGTGATTGAGCAGCAGCGTCAGGCGCTGCATGACGGCCGGCGCCGCCAGCGCCTTCAGGGTATTGAGCATGTCGCGATTCTGACATCCGGACACGCCGTTGCGCAGCGCCTGCGGGCGAAGCCACGGGGAATCCGAAGGCCGGGCCCGGTTTGGCACAATCGACGCCGATGAACAAGCCAAGCATCCTGCTCACCGGCGCCACCGGCTACATCGGTTCGCACACCTGGCTGGCCCTGTTGCAGGCCGGCTTCGAGGTGGTCGGCGTCGACAATTTCTCGAACAGTTCACCCGAGGTGCTGGAGCGTCTGCGCGAGTTGAGCGGCAAGGCGCCGACATTCGAGCAGATCGATGTCTGCAACGCGGCGGACCTGGCGGCGGTGATCGATCGGCACCAGGTGTGTGCGGCGGTTCATTTCGCGGCGTTCAAGGCGGTCGGCGAAAGCATGCACCAGCCGCTGGCGTATTACGCCAACAACCTCGGCGGCCTGTTCAGCCTGTGCCAGGGTCTCGAGCGGCAGCGTGCCAAGGCGCTGGTTTTCAGCTCCAGCGCCACGGTCTACGGGAAGCCCGAGCAACTGCCGATCAACGAGGATTCGCCGCTGTCGACGACCAATCCCTACGGCGCGACCAAGCTGATGAGCGAAGACGTGTTGCGCGATCTGCAACGCGCCGATGCCGAGTGGCGGATCGGGCTGCTGCGCTATTTCAACCCGGTCGGCGCGCACGAGAGCGGCCGGATCGGTGAAGACCCGCGCGGCATTCCGAACAACCTGATGCCCTACATCACGCAGGTTGCGGTCGGTAAACGGGCGCGGCTGCAGGTATTCGGCAGCGACTACGACACCGTCGACGGCACGGGCGTGCGTGATTACATCCATGTGGTCGACCTGGCCGAGGGTCACGTCGCGGCACTGCGTCGACTGCTCGACCAGCCCGGCTGCTTCACCGTCAACCTCGGCACCGGCACCGGCTACAGCGTGCTCGAGATGGTTCGCGCCTTCGAGCGAGCCAGCGGCCGTCCCATCCCCTACGACATCGTCGATCGTCGGCCAGGCGACATCGATGCCTGTTTTGCCGACCCGTCGCGGGCACGCCATCTGCTCGACTGGCAGGCGAAGCGCGGCCTCGACACCATGTGCGCGGACAGCTGGCACTGGCAGCAACTCAATCCGGACGGCTTTGCAGCGCCTTCGCGCGGATGAAGCGGCGCGCGACCACCCAATCAACCCATTGACCTGAACCGATGACTTCGAAATCCATTCTCGTGCACCCGGTGATCATCGCCGGCGGCAGCGGCACCCGCCTGTGGCCACTTTCGCGGGCGATGTATCCCAAGCAGTTTCTGATCCTGCACGGCGATCGCAGCCTGTTCCAGCAGGCAGCCGGGCGGCTCGCTGCCATCAGCTGTGCCGACATCGAGGTCGGCGCGCCCTGCGTGGTCGGCAACGAGGAACACCGGTTTCTGGTGCTCGAACAACTGCGTGAACTGGCGTCGCCCGGCGCGGCGAAGGCCGCGTTGTTGCTGGAGCCGACGGGCCGCAACACCGCCCCCGCGATGACCATCGCCGCGCTGCACGCCATCGAGCATGGCCAGGACCCGGTGCTGGTGGTCACACCCGCCGACCAGACCGTGACCGATGAAGCCGCCTTCAGCAGCGCGCTGCAACAGGCGGTAAGGGTTGCCGCCGAAGGCAAGATCGTGATCCTCGGCATCGCACCGGATCGGCCGGAAACCGGTTTCGGCTATATCCGCGCCGACGACACCGGCGGCGGCGCCTGCAAGGTGGCGCAGTTTGTCGAAAAACCCGATCTGGCCACCGCCGAGCGTTATGTGGCCAACGGCAGCTTCTACTGGAACGCCGGCATGTTCGTGGTCCGGGCTTCGGTCTGGTTGGCCGCCTTGCAGAAATTCAGGCCCGACATCGCAGACGCCAGCCGCAAGGCCTGGGGCCTGAAGACCGCCGATGCCAGCTTCATCCGGCCCGGCAAGGCAGAGTTCGAGCAGATCCCCAGCGAATCGGTCGATTACGCGGTGATGGAGCGGTGTCCGGGCTCGAGCGACTTCGATATCCGCATGGTGCCGCTGGATGCCGGCTGGTCGGATCTCGGGGCCTGGGACGCCGTCTGGCAGGTCAGCGAAAAGGACGCCGACGGCAATGTCAGCACCGGCGACGCAATGGTGAGCGCCAGCAGGAATACGCTGGTCCACGCCACCAGCCGGCTGGTGGGCGTCGTCGGCATGGACAACGTGATCGTGATCGAGACCCCGGACGCGGTGCTGGTGGCCGATCGCAGCCGCAGCCAGGAGGTCAAGCAAATCGTCGGTCAGTTGCAAAGCAACAGCCGCACCGAACACAGCTTGCACCGCCAGGTCCACCGTCCCTGGGGCTGGTACGACAGCATCGACTCCGGCCCGCGCTTTCAGGTCAAGCGCATCATGGTGAAGCCGGGTGCGTCATTGAGTCTGCAGAAGCATCATCACCGCGCCGAACACTGGATCGTCGTCAGTGGCACCGCCGAGGTGACGAACGGCGACCAGGTGATCATCCTGACCGAAAACCAGAGCACCTACATTCCGCTCGGCCAGATTCATCGCCTCGCCAACCCGGGCAAAATGCCGCTGGAAATCATCGAAGTGCAGTCGGGCAGCTACCTGGGCGAAGACGACATCGTTCGCTACGAAGATACCTACGGGCGCAGTTGAACCTTCGGCCGTAGCGGCTCACGGCCGTAGCGGCTCACAGCCCAGTTGCCGGCCATGCGATCCGGCGGTGGTTGCCGGTCCCCGCGACTACAGCAGCGCCTGTTGCCGCGCCAGCCGCCAGGGCGAACGCGCAGTCGGGTCGGACGGTTGCGGGCATTCGCGTGTCAGCAACCACAGCTCACGAAACGGGGTCGCATCGCGCTCGGGTGCCTCGCGGATCATGCCGCTGAATTCGATTGTCGCGAGCCAGGCCGACTCGAGATCGTCGAAGCCCAGCAGGCGTGCCTGCACCGACAACACATCGGTGCGATTCGGCGGGCTGCCCTCGGGCGGGAAATGGGCGCTGATCTCGTCGAGCATCTGCGGCGTGGTCAAGGCACCCAGGGCACCCAGGTCGGCGGCATCCCAGGCCGCCTGCAGGCTGATGAACTGCTGGCGCACCGCATCGAGCAGATGACCGGCATCGAGCTCGGCCGGCAAGGCGATCACCGGCTGCTTGACCACCCGCCGCAGCTTGCGAAAACTCGGCAGACGCCGCCAGCCGGCCCAGCCGACCGCATGACTGCCCAGCACCACCAGACCCGGCATCAGCATTTGATGCCCACGTGCAAGGCGACGACGCCGGCCGTCATCGGATGAACATCCACGTGGCCGAAACCGGCCGTCTTCATCATGGCCTTCAACTCGGCCGGGCCCGGATGCACCCGGATCGACTCGGCCAGGTAGCGGTAGCTGTCGGCGTCTCCGGCCACCAGTTTGCCGATGCCCGGCAGGATGCGGAACGAATACCAGTCGTAGGCCTTTTCCAGCGGCTCGGCGATCTTCGAGAACTCCAGCACCAGCAGGCGACCACCCGGCTTCAGCACGCGGTTCATCTCGGCGAGCGCGCGATCCTTGTGGGTCATGTTGCGCAGACCGAAGGCCACGGTCACGCGGTCGAAGCTGCTGCTCGCAAACGGCAGGGTCTCGGCATCACACAGCAGGGTCGGCAACAACAGGCCATCGTCTTCAAGGCGTTCGCGGCCCTGGCGCAGCATCGCCTCGTTGATGTCGGTGTGGACCACCATGCCGCGGCTGCCGACCTTGCGCGCAAACGCACGCACCAGATCGCCGGTGCCACCGGCAAGATCGAGCACCCTGTCGCCATCTCGCACATCGGCAACCGCCACCGTGTAGGCCTTCCACGCGCGGTGCAGCCCCATCGACATCAGGTCGTTCATGACGTCGTACTTCGAGGCGACCGAATCGAAGACACCGCGCACGCGGCCGGCCTTCTGCTTCTCGTCGACGGTCTGAAAGCCGAAATGGGTATCGCTCATGGGCGCCTCCGACCGGCTCAGTGCTGGTGCGTGCCGCAAGCGGAACCGCCCGCGGCTGCCATCGGTGCATCACGCTCGGCGCCAGCCGCTTTCAGCCGCGACTCGTACTGCTGCCACAACTCGGCCTCCTGCGATCCGAGAAAATACAAATAGTCCCAGGAGAAGATGCCGGTGTTGTGGCCATCGGAGAACAGCGGCTGGACGGCGTAGTTGCCGACCTGCTCCAGCGATACCAGCCCGACATTGCGCTTGCCGGTCTGCAACACTTCCTGCCCCGGACCGTGGCCCTGCACTTCGGCCGACGGCGAATACACGCGCATCAGCTCGAACGGGATGCGAAACTCACGGCCATCGGCGAAACCCACTTCAAGCACCTTCGACTGTTGGTGAACCGTCAATGCCGTCGGTTGCGGCGGGCTCTTCTTGGAACTGGCATTCAGACCGGACATGGCGCAGACGCGAATCAGGGAACAGCGAGTTTAGCCAAGCCGATTTCGGCGACGCGACGGCAGGGGCATCGGCCAGGCGAGGTGGCGGGCACAATTCGTTCATTCAGGAGAGCCGAATGAATCCACGCAGCGTCGACACGCAGCCGATTGCCGATCAGCGCCCAGGCACCTCGGGCCTGCGCAAGAAGGTCGCCACCTTTGCGCAGACACCGTACCTCGAGAATTTCGTTCAGGCGGTGTTCGACGCGCTGCCCGGGATCGCCGGCCAGACGCTGGTGGTCGGCGGCGACGGGCGCTTCTTCAATGATCAGGCGATCCAGATCATCGTGCGCATGGCGGCCGCCAACGGTTTGAGCCGCTTGCTGGTCGGCCAGCACGGCATCCTGTCGACACCGGCGGCCAGTTGCGTGATTCGAAAGTACCAAGCCTTCGGCGGCATCATCCTGTCGGCCAGCCACAACCCCGGCGGGCCGGAAGGCGATTTCGGCATCAAGTACAACATCGGCAACGGCGGGCCGGCACCCGAGCGGATCACAGAGGAGATCCATGCCCATACGCAGTCGATCAAGCGTTACCTGACCCTTGATGCGCCTGACATCGACCTGAGCCGGCTCGGCAGTAGCCGCGTCGGCGAGATGACGGTCGAGGTCATCGACCCGGTGGTCGACCATGTCGAGTTGCTGGCCACCCTGTTCGATTTCGACCGCATCGGCAAGCTGCTGCGCTCAGGCGCTTTTAGGATGTGCTTCGATGCCATGCACGCCGTCACCGGTCCGTATGCGCACGAGATCTTCGTCAACCGGCTCGGTGCCGATCCATCCAGTGTCATCAACGGCGTCCCGCTGCCGGACTTCGGTGGCGGCCACCCCGACCCCAATCCGACCTACGCCAAGGAGCTGATCGCCCGCATGTTCGGCGCCGAGGCACCCGACTTCGGGGCCGCCAGCGACGGTGACGGGGACCGCAACATGATCGTTGGCAGCCATTTCGTCGTGACGCCGAGTGACAGTCTGGCGGTGCTGGCCGCCAACGCGCATCTGGTGCCGGGCTACGCCGCCGGCCTGAAAGGGGTTGCACGCTCGATGCCGACCAGCGCCGCAGTCGATCGGGTCGCACAGGCGCTCGGCATCGCGTGCCACGAAACCCCCACCGGCTGGAAATTCTTCGGCAACCTGCTCGATGCCGGACAGGTGACGCTATGTGGCGAGGAAAGTGCCGGCACCGGTTCGGATCACGTGCGGGAAAAGGACGGCATCTGGGCGGTCTTGTTCTGGCTCGACATCATCGCCGCGCGTGGCCTGGCGGTCGAGCAGATGGTTCGTGATCACTGGCGCCGGTTCGGTCGCAACTACTATTCGCGCCACGACTACGAAGGCATCGACAGCGGCGCGGCGAACGCCCTGATGAGCCATTTGCGTGAATCCCTGCCGACATTGCCGGGCAGCCGCATCGCCGGGCAGCAGATCGTGAGCGCCGACGACTTTTCGTACACCGATCCGATCGACGGATCGGTCAGCACCGCGCAGGGCGTCCGGATCGGCCTGGCAGATGGCTCGCGCGTCGTCTTCAGGTTGTCCGGAACCGGCACTGAAGGCGCCACGCTGCGCGTCTATCTCGAGCGTTTCGAGCCCGACCCGACCCGTCACGCGACCGAGACCCAACAGGCGCTGGCCGAACTGATCGAATTGGCCGACCAGTTGGCCGGCATCCGGCAACGCACCGGTCGCACGCAGCCGACGGTCATCACCTGAACGCACGCATCCGCCACAGACGTCGACCCCTTCTATCAGCCAGCATGACGATCCCCTTCGACGACGGTTCGCTGGAGCGCCTGCTGGCTCGGTTCCGCGATCAGGCAGAGGTCGTCCGGGATCGGGCGAATCGCCAGTTCTTCATGCTGCTGTCGGTTGCGCTGATCAGCGTGTGCGCGCTGTATGTGGCGATGATCCTCTGGCGCACGCCTCAGTCGGCGCTGTTGTGGCCGGTCTCGTGCGCCCTGGTGGCGGGTTTCGGCCTGCACTGGTGGGCGCGCAGCAGCGGCCGCTACGGGCCGGCGACCATCATGCTGGCGGCGCTGATGTTGACAGGCATCTGCGCGGTGATCCTGGTCCAGCGCGGCAGCAATGCGGCTGCCGTCATCTACGGCTTGACCACCGTCGCCGTGGTCCTCATCGCCGGATTCGTGCGAGTCGGTTCGCTGTTCGGCGCCTGGCTGGCCGTGTGGACGGCGGCCGTCACCTGGGCCACGTCGGCCGGGCTCATCAGCAACGCCGCAGACAACCCCTTCGGTGCCGATCAGGCGCGGGTATTGGCGCTGCTGGTGGCGATCATCCTGATCGGCAGCGCCGCTCGGATCAGCCAGAGCCGCCGGCGCGGGCTCGAGGCCCTGCTCGAATCGGCACTCGAACTGACCGAGGCCGAACGCGACGACGCTCGCCGCCTCGCCGAACGGCGTGAACGAACGGTGGCCGAACTCGGTCACGAGATCCGCACGCCGATGACCGGCATCGTCGGCGCCGCCCAGCTGCTGGCCCGGCAATCGATGTCGCCGGTGCAGCAGCAGCTGTTGTCGATCCAGCGCCAGAGCGCCGAACGCCTGCTGAACCTGGTGACTGCCGTGCTCGACGAGGCGAAGGCGCAGGCCGGCCCGACACCGCCGCCGCGGCGCGAAGCCTATTCGCTGCAGCAGGTGACCTCGGAAGTGATCGAACTGTTTGCACCGCAGGCGCATCGCAAGGGGGTTGAAGTCATCTGGACCGCCACGCCCGAGGTTCCGCATGTTCTGCTCGGGGACTCGATGCGGGTCCGCCAGATCCTGTCCAACCTGGTGTCGAATGCCGTCAAGTTTACCGAGCACGGCGTGGTTCACGTGCGGCTGCTGACCAGTCCGCCGGACCGCCTGCGGGTAGAAGTCCACGATACCGGCGCGGGAATCGACGCAGCCGATATCGACACCATCTTCGATCGCTTCGTCAGCGCGGCTCCCGCCGCGGAACGGGCCTTCAGCACCGGACTGGGTTTGCCGATCTGCCGCGAACTCGCGCGCGCGATGGGTGGCGATGTCACGGCCGGCAGTCAAGCCGGCAACGGCAGCTGCTTCGTTTTCGAACTGGCCTGCGAAGCCGGGGACCCCGCAGCAGATGGTGGTCTGGCCAGGCCGGAAAAACCACCGCCGGGACGCGTCTGGGTGGTCGGCGCCAGCGCCCCGCTGCAGATCCAGTTGGAGTTTCTGCTCGGCGAGATGGATGTCGACGCTCGTTTTGTCGACCACTTGCCGAGCGCTGCCGAGTGGTCGGAAGGCGCCAGCCAGCCGCAGGCCATCATGATCGACGCCTGGGTCGGGCACGGGCGACGCGTCGATCTGCTGCCGTCGCTGCTGGGTGGCCTGGGCGACATCAACCGGCGCGTCATCGTCATCAACAGCGTCGCCCAGGATGCCGCGCTCGGTGTGTTCGATGCAGTCTGGCAGCTGTTCCGGCCGCCGCGCTGGATATCGATGCGCGAGGCCCTGCTCTGGGCCTTCAGCGCGCGGGACGATGTCGACCCACCGGCGGCGCGGTCGGCCAACTTGCGGGTATTGCTGGTCGATGACAATCCGGTCAACCAGATCGTCGGCAAGGCCATGCTCGAGTTGATCGGCGCCGAGGTCAAGCTGGTCGGCAACGGACGAGCAGCGGTCGAAGCCACCCACGCCGAGACATTCGACCTGATCCTGATGGATCTGCAGATGCCGGACATGGACGGTCTGGAGGCCACCCGACGGCTGCGGCTGTCCGAATCACGTCGCGGAGCAAAGCGTATCCCGGTGATCGCAGTGACCGGGCAGGCCGGACTCGACGTCGAAGCGCAATGCAGGGCGGTGGGCATGGACGCCCTGCTGCTCAAGCCCTATACCAGTTCACAGTTGCACAAGATCGTCGCCGTGGACTGCGGCAAGGCGCTGGCGTCGCGGTCGTATCCCTGAGGCTACCGCACGCGGCCGCGCCTGCTACGGCGGCTGCCGATCCCGCTGACCTCAGGACTGCTCGGACGGCACTTTTTCGATTGCCGATGCCAATCCTTCGCCAATTCCGAATACCGCGTGCACCAGCGTGCCAAGCCGCTCCAGCGTGAACTCCTTCTGCAGCAAATGGCGCACACCGAGCTGCCGCGCATCGCTGCGCAGCGCATCGGTGATGTTGCCGGAGGTGATGACGATCGGCAGCGTCGGGCGGCGCCGGCTCAGCTCGCGCGCCAGATCGATTCCCGACAGATCGGGCATGTTGAAATCGGTGATCACCAGTTCAATCGGATCGTTGGATGCGCAGGCGCGCGCCAGGGCCTGGCGCGGGTCGCACAGGCTGGTCACCCGATACCCGGCACGCTCCAGCAGCGCCTCCACCATGACCACCATCACCTGGTCGTCATCGACGTACAGAACATGTTGACCGCTGCCGCGAACGCCACCCGGCCCCGGATCGATCGCGTCGTCTGATTGCCGGGTGGCGGCTGCGGTAGCATCGGCCAGCGGAAAGTACATGTCGAAGGTGCTGCCCTCTCCGACCCGGCTCTCGACAGTGATCGCGCCGCCATGCGAGGCGATGATGCCGTGCACGACCGACAGACCCAAGCCGGTGCCCTTGCCGATCGCCTTGGTGGTGTAGAACGGCTCGAAGATGCGCAGGCGCACTGACTCGTCCATGCCGCAACCGTCGTCGGACACCCGCAGGTGTGCATAGCGACCGGCCGCCAAGCCACCCAGCCGTTCGGATTTCACGGTATCAACGCGGATGCTGTCGAGCGCGATGACGATGCACCCCTTGCCGCCGTGCATGGCATGCCAGGCATTGGTGCACAGATTGATCAGCACCTGCTGCAGCTGGGTGGCGTCGGCGCTGATCTGCAATGAGGCGTCGCCCAGCCGAAGGTCGATCTCGACCTGCGCCGGCAGTGTCGAGCGCAACAGCTCGACGGCTTCATCGAGCAACGGTCGCAAGGGTTGCATGACGCGGGCCTGCGGCTCGCGTCGGCTGAAGGCGCCGATCTGCTGCACCAGGCTGCGTCCGCGCATGCCCGCGAGGCGGATCTGCTCGAGACGAAACGACGCCGGATGATCGGATCCGACATCCTGCTGCACCAATGCGGCATTGCCCAGAATCGACGCCAGAATGTTGTTGAAGTCGTGCGCCACGCCGCCGGCCAGGGTGCCGATGGCCTCCATCTTCTGCGACTGGCGCAGTTGATTCTCCAGTTGCGCACGATTCGCCTCGGCCTGCTTGTGCCGGGTGACATCGGTCACCATGGCCAGGCAGCCTGCCAGCGCGCCAGCGTCGTCGCGTATCGTGCTGGCGGACAGGCTGCCGACCAGTTCGGCACCGTCCTTTCGACGAAAGCAGATGTCCAGCAGCTGCGACCGGTCGCCCTGTGGTGCACTGGTCATAAATCGCTCGACGTCGAGCCGGCCCTGGTGGTCCATGAAATCGGTCCACAGCCGGCCATCGAGATCGGCGGCGGAATAACCGATCAACTGTTGCATCTTCGGATTGACGAACGAGGTGTGGCCGCGCGCATCGACCATCCAGATGCCCTCATCGGCCGTCTCGACAATCCGGCGATATTGCTCGGAACGCTCGCGCAGCTGACGGGTCATGTCGCGGGCGGTGCCAAGTGCCCGGGCTCGGCCGGTCAGGAATTGCCAGGTCAGCAACGACAGCACCAGTCCCAGGCCGCTGCCGGCGACGGCAATGATCAACGCCGAGTCGTTGCTGAAGCGCTTCTCGAATTCCGGCGTGCTGCGCACCAGCAGGGTCCACGAGTGGCCGGCGAATCCGACGTATTCCTGAGCCTCGAATGCCGGATCGGCGGCATCGGCCAAGCCGGTTGCATACAGGCGGCTGGCTTCGCTCATGTCGACGCCATCGAAGATCCGCACGTTCAGGCCCGGCGTGCCCTCGCCGTACAAGGTCGACATCAGGTCGGCAACGCGGAAACTGGCGACTACCCAGCCCTCGAGCTGGGCCCGACGCTGCTCGACAGTGGCGACCGGCGCACCCTTGCGGTAGATCGGCAGACACATCAAGAATCCCCAATCGGCATCGGCCGCGCGGCCGATCGGCAGCCGTCGGGTGACCGTGATGGCCCCGGATTCCATGGCCTGCGTCAACGCAGCGCGCCGAATCGGCTCGCCCAGCAGATCCTGACCGAATTCGCCCAGGATGGGGCCGACCACCGGCGCGGCGTAGGTCAATGGCGCCGTCGTCGAAGCCGGAGCACGCTTGATCGGGGCATACCCGAGCGAGCGCAAGCCGGCAAAATCGGGCCCGCTGGTCAGCGCGTCGACATAGATCGAGAAATCATCCCGAGTGACCAGATCCGACGCAGCGAACAGGCCGCCGGCGCCGCGCAGGATCTGCTCGTAGCTGGTCAGCCGCGACTGGATCCGGGTGCTTGCCTGACGCAGGCCGAAATCGAAGCTGGTACGCAGATTGAGTTGCCGGCTCTCGCGTTCGTGATGCCATAACCAGGCAGTCACCAGCAGCGACATCGAGGCGACGAGTAGAGGCCAGATCCAGGCTGGAGCGCGTCGCACGTCGGTCGGCCGTCAGAAGTTCGTCATCGCCTTTGCGAGTTCGGGCTTGAAATATTTCCCGAAGATCTTTTCGACGGTGCCGTCTTCCCGCATTTCGTTGACCAACTGGCGCCAGGCCTGCTGCTGTGCGGGTGACAGCGCCTTCTTCGACATGATCAGGCCGTGCGGCACCGGCGGATCATCGAACTCGAGAATTTGAGTCTGCTCGCGCAGTCTGCCGCTTTGCAGCGCCGGGTAATCGAACGGTTCGATGATCATGGCGTGAACCCGATTGTCGAGCAGAACCTGGTACAGCGGCTCCAGGCTCGACGCATAGTTGACCCTCGACAAGGCGTCCAGCCGATCTACCAGGCGATTGGCAGTCGGACTGTAGCGAAAGCTGCGGATGACGCCGAGGCGCAACGCCGGGTTGCTTTCGAAATCGGCCAGTTTGCGAACCCCGGCATCATTTCTGACCAGCAGATAGTACTTGTTGGAAAAATACCAGGCGAAAGACGCGAAACGATCCCGCGCCTCGTTGGTGATGCCCGACAGGCTGAAGTCGAGGGCGCCGGATTCGATCAGCTGCCAGATCCGCGCGCGCGGCATCAAGGTGGTGCTGATCCTGCACCCGCTGCGCCGGATCAGCTCCTGGGCGAAATCCTGGTCGATGCCCTCGCCGGTCTGGCTGGAGTAAAGCAGCCCATGTTCATGCAATGCCAGACTGAGCGGGCGCGAGCAGTCGATTTTTTCGCTTGCCGCGCCGATGACCGGAACAAGCATTGCCATTATCGTGACCAGCAGGCATCTCAAAATCCACATCGTTTTCCCCGTGGGATCGTGGCCGGTGTCGCGCTGTCGACCGCGAGTCAAGCAACACTCGCGACTATCGGCGACCTGGGTCCGAAAATCCACCCCTCTGTCAGGTGGTAGCGGCCTGCGTGGACAGCTCCGCCGCACGCTTTTTCTCGCGCAGGCCGGCCAGTTCGGCCTCTTCGAACTTGCGGCGGTTCTCTTGCTGCACCAGCTTTTCCTGGTGGCGAAGTTCCTCGACGTCTTCGGGCTTCGGGTCCTCCTGGATCGACAGGTCCATGAAGCCCGAGGCCTGGGGCTCGCCACGATTGCTCTTCAACTTGATGTGCAGGCGCAGCTCGTTGGCCGAGTCGGCATTGCGGATCGCTTCGTCGAATGCGATCAGGCCCTGGTCGTACAGTTCGAACAAGGCCCAGTCGAAGGTGCGCATGCCCAACTCGCGCGATTTCGACATGATCGCCTTCAGCTCGTGAAACTGGCCCTGGAAGATGCGCTCGGCGATGATCGGCGTATTCAGCAGGATCTCGATCGCAGCCGAACGACCGTACCCGTCTTCGCGCCGCACCAGCCGCTGCGAGACGATGGAGCGCAGGTTGGCCGACAGGTCCATCAACAACTGGTTGCGCCGCTCTTCGGGGAAGAAATTGATGATGCGCTCGATGGTCTGGCTGGCGCTGTTGGCGTGCAGGGTGCCCAGACACAGATGGCCGGTTTCGGCGAACGAGATCGCGTGTTCCATGGTTTCGGCGTCGCGGATTTCGCCGATCAGGATCACATCGGGGGCCTGACGCAGGGTGTTTTTCAACGCGTGATGCCACGACTTGGTATCGACGCCGACTTCGCGGTGCGTCACCAGCGAGAGCCGTGATGCATGCACATATTCGACCGGATCCTCGACCGTGATGATGTGGCCGGCCGAGGTGCGGTTGCGGTGATCGATCATCGCGGCCAGCGTGGTCGACTTGCCCGAGCCGGTCGCGCCGACGACCAGCACCAGGCCGCGCTTGTTCATCACCACGTCCTTCAGGATCTCCGGCAGCTTCAGCTTCTCAAAATTCGGTATCTCCGAGGCGATCGTGCGGATCACCATGCTGACGCTTTGCTGTTGAACGTAGACGTTGACCCGGAACCGCGATACGCCGGCCAGGCTCACCGCGAAGTTGCATTCCATCTCGCGTTCGAATTCTTCGCGCTGGGTTTCGTTCATCATCGCCCGGGCCAGCTGGCGGGTGACTTCGCCGCTCAGCTTCTGCTCGGTCAGCGGCTTCATGCTGCCGTTGGACTTCATGCTGGGCGGAAAGTCGGCCGCGATAAACAGGTCCGAGCCGCCGGCCTGGCTCATCGCCGTCAGCAGCTTGTTCATGTAGGAGCGGGCTTGTTCGTCGGTCAGGGCGGGCATGAAGAATCCGTCGCGAAGGCTGGGGCGGCCCCCCCCCGCGCGGGATCACCGGGCCCGCGATCAGGCAGACCGATCGTGGCCCGAGAATGCCATCTGCTTTGGCCCCCGATCGCCCGAAAAGCAGGGCCAATCCGCCAATTGATCGACGCTCAGGACGGCTGGACCGCCGGCACCACCTTGCGTTCATCGGGCAGCCAGGCCACCACGGCCAGCGTGCAGACCGCGATGGCCGCCATGCCGAGGAACAAGGAATCGAAGCCCGAAGCCTTGACGAACGGCCCGAGCAGCCAGACAGCCAGCGAGCTGATGCCGATCGAAATCGTCAACCGGGCACCGGCGACCCGTGAGCGGATGCGGTCATCGACATACCGCACGATCATGGCATCGGTGAACGGAATCGCACCGAAGATGAAGACCATCACCGCCAGCAGCAAGCCCAGCAGCCACCACCCGGTGGCCTGACTGGCCAGCGCCAGCAGTGGAATCTGGCTCAGCACGATGCCCAGATAAAGCGGCTTCATCGGCACCCGGTCGATCAGGCGCCCGACCACCACCTGCGCCAGCGATGCCACCGCGTAGACGGCGGCCAGCAACATGCCGAGCGACGCCGGGTCTTCGACGATGCCGCGGAACCGCTCGTTCAGCAGCTGGGCGTTGCCGTTGGTCGTGAAATTGAACAACAAGGTGCCGGTGGCCGAAGCCGCCGTCATCACCGCGAAGACCCGCGCCAGTAGCGCCGGCGGCAAGGTGACGCGCGCCTTCCCGGCCCGTTTGGCGGGCGCCTCCAGTTCGTGGGGGCACCAGCGGGCGAAGGCCACGCCACAGCCGATCGCCAGCAGCCCCGGCACCGCAAAGGCCGCGCGCCAGCCCAGCCACTGCACCAGAAAGCCGGTGCTCAAGGCAGCCACAGCGATCCCCAGATTGCCGGCCAAGCCGTTGATGCCGATCACCGCGCCGGGCTTGTTGGTGGTCTGCAGCAGCATCGGAATGCCCACCGGGTGGTAGATCGACGCGAAGACGCCAAGCAGCGTCAGCACCGCGGCCAGCTCCCATGCATTGCGCGCCAGCGCGGCAAGCAGCGCCGACAGGCCGATGCCGAAAAAGAACAGCAGCATCATGCGCCGGCGTCCCCACAGATCGCCGAGCCGGCCCGCCGGCAGCGAGCCCAGCCCGAACATCACGAACGCGCCGACCCCGAATGGCAGCAGGTCCTCCCAATGCGCGAAGCCGAACTCGGCCGCGATGGCGCCGACGGCAGTCGCAAAAATCAGCAGAAACATGTGGTCGACCGCATGGCCGATATTCAGCAGCAGAGCGACCCGGCGCGACCAGTTCGATTCGGACGCGGAACGGTCGGTCGCGTCGGGCAGCGGGTCAGTCGAAGCGCGGGTCGGCGGTGGCATGGCTGAAGTGTGCACCAAGCCGGGGCCGCCTGCTGGCGTCAGGCTGGTCCATGCGGCCTGCCCTGTGGCAGGCCGGACACGCTGCCCGCGCCGGACTCCGTGGGTACGTTCAGCAGGCGCAAGCCGTTGAAGACCACCAGCAAGCTGGCGCCCATGTCGGCAAACACCGCCATCCACATGGTGGCGTTGCCGAAGATGGCCAGCAGCAGAAATAGCGCCTTGATGCCCATCGCCAGCCCGATGTTCTGCCACAACACGACATGGGTCCGACGGGACAGCCGGATCGTCTCGGCAATCCGCGGCAATTCGTCGTTCATCACGACGATGTCGGCAGCGTCCATCGCCGTATTCGTGCCAGCACCACCCATCGCGAAGCCGATGTCGGCCTTGGCCAGCGCCGGCGCATCGTTGATGCCGTCGCCGGCCATGCCGGTGGCGCCGAAACGGGTTTGCAGATCCGCGATCACCGCCAGCTTGTCCTCGGGAAGCAACCCGGCATGAACCTCGGCGATGCCGGCCTCGGCGGCAATGGTGCGCGCAGTGGCATGGTTGTCACCGGTCAGCATCACCGGCCTGACGCCGAGTCTGATCAATTCTGCAATCGCGGCTTTGGCCGACGGCCGGATTCGATCGGCGACCGCGCACAGCGCCAGCACGCCGCCCACTCCGACCAGCAGGCTGACCGAGCGCCCGGCTGCTTCGTGGACCCGAAGACGAGCCTCGACGGCGGGTGAACACTGGCCTCGCTCCTCGACCCACCGGTGATTGGCCAGCAGATACTCCGCACCATCGATAAGACCGGATACACCACGCCCGGCAAACGCGGCAAATTCGGCGACTTCGTGTGCGGCCGCATCGATTCCGCGGGAAATCGCAACGGAAACCGGATGATCTGAACGCGCCGCCAGGCTGTTGACCAGTTCACGCAATCGGCCCTCGTCGGCGTCCGGATCGATGACCTCGAACGCCACCAGTTGCGGCCGGCCTTCGGTGATGGTGCCGGTCTTGTCGAGCGCCAGCACCTTCAGATTGCGCGCCGCTTCGAGATGGACGCCGCCCTTGATCAGGATGCCCCGCCGGGCAGCGCTGGCCAGGCCGCTGACTACGCTCACCGGCGTCGAGATCACCAGCGCGCACGGGCACGCGATGACCAGCAAGACCAGCGCCTTGTACAGCGCCATCGACCAGGTCCAGTCCATCAGCCAGGGGGTCGACACGGCGACCGCGACTGCCAGCACGAATACCGCCGGTGTGTAGATCGCCGCAAAGCGGTCGACGAAGCGTTGGGTCGGCGCGCGTGAGCCCTGAGCCTGCTCGACCGCATGGATGATGCGCGCCAAGGTGCTGTCCGAAGCCCGGGCGGTGGTGCGGATTTCCAGCGCCGTGGCCTGGTTGATGGTGCCGGAGAAGACCGCATCGCCCGGCGACTTGTCGACCGCCAGGCTTTCGCCGGTGACCGTCGATTCATCGACCGCACCGCTACCGACGCTGACGACCCCGTCGAGCGGCACACGCTCGCCGGGACGCAGGCGGATCACCGATCCGACCGCAACCGCGTCGGCCGGCACGCGCAGCCAGCGGCCGTCGGACTGGCGAACCTCTGCATCCTCGGGCGCCATCGCCAGCAGACTCTTGACCGCATTGCGGGCCCGCCCCACCGCGCGCGCCTCGATCAGCTCGGCGATCGCATACAGGGCCATCACCATCGCCGCCTCGGGCCACTGGCCGATCAGGAAGGCGCCGGTCACCGCAACCGTCATCAGCGCGTTGATGTTGAGCCGGCCGTGACGCAGCGCCGTGAGACCTTTCCGGTAGGTATCGAAACCGGCGAGCGCGATCGCAATCCCTGCCAACCCCATGCCGGCGATGCTCGACAGCGTCGAGTCGAATGCCAGGAACGACAACAGCTCGGCGCCGATGCCGAACAGCAGCGCGGCCACGAGCCGTGGCATGCCAGCCCCGCCGTGATCGGCGTGTTCATGCCCGTGCTCGTCCGAATGTGAATGTGACTGGTCATGCCCGGAAGCGGGCATGGGGTCGACCCGGTCGGCAGACTCGATCTTCACCGCTTTGAAGCCGACCCGGCCGATGGCTGCGACGACCTGAGGCAATACGGTCTCGGGCGCGGCGATGGTCAGGATTCGACGCGGCAGATCGAAGTGCAGCCTGCCGATGTCGGGAAGCCGATCGAGCGCCCGCCGGATCTCCGATTCTTCCGCGATGCAATCCATCGCGGCGATCCGAAAACGGGTGTCGCCCGGGGCGATCGTGGCGTCCGACGGCGGCGGTGCGCCCGCGCAGCAGGCGTCTTGCGTGCGCGTCTTGTCAGCAGTGGTGATGTCCATGCAGAAATTGGAAACCCTGTAGCGGGTGTAGAGTCAAGCCGGTCGCCCGACAACCCGGCTGCGACCATTGATACACATTGGGAGGATGCCGTGGTGATCAGACCGTTCATGGGTCGGGCAGCCTGGCTGGTCGGCCGGTCCCGGGCGGGCATGCCATGAAGATCGGCGAACTGGCCGCCGCGACTGCGACCGCTGTCGAGACCGTGCGCTTCTACGAGCGGGATGGCCTGATGCCAGCGCCGCGTCGCAGCGACGCCAACTACCGCATCTACGACGACAGCCATGTGCAACGGCTGCAATTCATTCGCCATTGCCGATCCCTGGACATGGCGCTCGACGAGGTGCGGATGCTGCTGCGCTACAAGGATGCGCCGGAACAGGATTGTGGCGCCGTCAATCAACTGCTCGACGAGCACGTGGGACACGTCGCTCAGCGCATCCAGGAACTTCGCGCGTTGCAGAAGCAGCTGGTGGCGCTGCGCAGCCAGTGCCAGACCGCGAGCGCTGCGGCCGACTGCGGCATCCTGAAGGATCTGGACGAACCGGTTCGGGCCGACGCATCGTCCAGTCAGCAGCATGTCCTTGGCACGCACGGCCTGGGCAGCGAGGTGTCCAGAAACCCGCGTTGATCAGCTGGCACGCAGACCGCGCCGTTCCTACTTCGAGCGGAAGCCTGACAGACACATCAGCGCCAGCACGGTCGGCGCAATCAGCATCGCCATATAGAAATTGACGATCGCCTCGTATTCCGGACAGACGCCGAAATACAGCAGGAAGCTGCCCAGCGTTCCGGTCGCCGCGACCCACGCCGCCGCGCGGAAGAATGGGCGACCCGAAGCATCGATGTGGCGCAGGTTGGTGAACAACAATGCCGCCACGATGGACAGCACGATGAAAACCACAGCCGGATAGGCGTTGACCATCAATTCCGACCCACCGGCCGGTGGCCACCGGCACGACACGCCTGCCGGGTCGACCACATAGAAGACCTGCCACCAGGACGCGCGATCGGGGCCGGGCGGCGGCTTCAGCGGACCATCGAACAACAGCGCCATCAGCATCGTGACGAGGTAGGCAGTCGACAGGGCCAGCGCCGAACAGGCGGCCAGGTTGACCGCACGCAACCGGCGCTCAGTGGAGGACGGGATATCGAGCGAGACGATCTTGGCCAGTCGGGTGGTATCGACATCCCAGCGCCGGTCGCTGATCGAGATGGCATTGAAGCGAAGCAGCGGCTGCAGGACAGCTGGCAGCTCTTCGCTTCGCGGCATCGGGGTATCTTCGACCAGCACCGGATAGACCGGCACACCCTTGGCCAGAGCGGTGCCGACTTCCTGCGCCACCCAGTCATCGGCCGCCTCGAGACGGCGTGCGCCATCGGGGTCGCGGGCATCCAGCCATGATTTGCCGATCACGACAATCACCGCATCCGAGGCCTTCAGCGAATCGTGGATGACGGCACCGAAATCGGCCCCGCCGGCAATGCCTTCGACATCCCGGAATACCCGTTTGTCGCCAAAATAGGCCGACAGCGAATCGGCCAGTCGCGCCGCGAACCATTGCGAATCGTCGCGCCGGTAGCTGATGAAGATGCGCCGCATCGGTGACGTTCGACGCAGGGATCCGAGCATCGTCGATTGTCCCGGAATCAGCCGATCAAGTCGCCAACCGACGCTCGCGACGGCGGCTCATCGCCAGCCAGGCCAGCGCCAGCGCCAGCACGGCCATCGGAAGCAGCGAGCCGAAGTTGAGTAGCCGCCAGCCCTGGGTCGTGACAAGCGCGCCGGAGGCGAACGAGGTCAGCGCCATCACCCCGAAGACGCAGAAATTGATTGCACCCTGGGCTCTATCCTTCTCCTCGGGTTCATAGGCCTTGACCGAGAGGCTGGTTGCACCGGTGAACAGGAAATTCCAGCCGATGCCCAGCAGAAACAGCGAGACCACGAAATGCTGCAGCTCGACACCAGACAGCGCGATCACAATGCACACCGCATTCAACAGGACGCCGACACCCATGATCGGCAAGGTGCCGAAACGACGGATCAGGTGGCCGGTGAAAAAGCCCGGCGCATACATGCCGATCACATGCCACTGCAACACCAGCGCCGCATCGTCGAACGGCAGGCTGCAGACCTGCATCGCCAGCGGCGTGGCCGCCATCAGCAGATTCATCACGCCATAACCCAGGGCTGCGCCGAGCGTCGACACGATGAACAGCGGCTGCATCATGATCTGTGCCAGCGGCCTGCCACGCGATGCACCCGCGGTGCGCGGTGGCACCGGTGGAAACCTGATACCGGCCATGATCAGAATCGCCATCAGCGCAACCACGACCAGCGCGAAGTAGGCCGCCATGAATGGCGTCTCGGTCAATGTGCGGGTGCGCGACGCGATGTTCGGTCCGAGCACCGCACCGATCAGTCCGCCGGCGATGACCAGCGAGATCGCCTTGTCGCGAAACTCGGGCTGCGCCAGCTCGGCCGCCGCGAAGCGATACAACTGGCCATTGGCGTTGTAGTAGCCGGCAATCACGGTGGCCGCCACCAGCAGCCAGAAGCTGTGCAGGAAGACCGCCGCCGCACACAGCAGCGCCGACAAGACCGCCACCATCAGACCGATCTGGAACGACACCTTGCGTCCCCAGGCCGACTGCGTGCGTGCCACCAATGGCGTACTCAACGCACCGCCCACCACATAACCCATCACCGGCAGTGTCGCCATCCAGCCGGCCGGCGCGAGGCTGAATCCGATCAGCCCGTTGATTGCGATGAAGATGACATTGTTGGTCATCAGCAGGCCCTGGCAGGCGGCGAGCCGCACGAGATTGGAATTCATGCCGGCAGTGTAGAGGCGCCGCCGCGCGCCTGTAGCCCGGAATTCCACCAGCCAGCCGACAACGAAGCCGCGTTGCTGAATGCCGTGTGACAGATCGGGTGCTTGTCGTGCAGGTTGTCCGCGGTCACCACGGCGCTGTGTGCCATCCCGCTCCTCGCCGATGTGACAAATTCTCCGCCCATGCAACACACACATCAATCGATTCGAATCTTGCACTTCCGCATCAACGCAAAGGGTCGGACACTTCATTGCATACCAGATGCCTCGATTCCCGGGGCGACGCCAAGCGAGTGCAACGATGACCCAGGACCTCGATCTGGCCGCATGGATCGGCCGCAGTGAAACCGTCAACGACCACGTCGGCCCAACGCCGATCAAGGCGCTGAACGTCACGCTGGATCACCCACAGAACGATGTGCCTGATGGCACGCCGCTACACCCGCTTTGGCATTGGCTCTATTTCCTGCCCCTGCACCAGCAAAGCGAAATCGGCCCGGACGGCCACGCCAAGCGAGGCGGATTCCTGCCGGCGGTGCCGCTGCCGCGCCGCATGTGGGCCGGCAGCCAGTTCGAGTTCCGAACGCCAATCCGCGTTGGTGATGCAGTCGAGCGCCGATCGACGATCGACAACGTGACGACCAAGGAAGGTCGTACCGGCAAGCTGGTGTTCGTCAAGGTGAGGCACGAGCTGCGCTGCAACGGCACCGCCGATCCGGCGCTGGTCGAATTCCACGACATCGTCTACCGCGAAGCGAAGAATCCCACTGACATCGAACCTCCGCCGCAGAAAGCCGAAACCGGTGCCGTCTGGCAGCGCAGGATCGTGCCTGACGATGTGCTTCTGTTCCGTTATTCGGCGCTGACATTCAACGGCCATCGCATCCATTACGACCGCAAATATGTCACCGAGGTCGAGGGCTATCCCGGTCTGATCGTTCACGGCCCGTTGATCGCGACGCTGTTGATGGACCTGATGCGCCGCCAGGCACCTGGTGCCGAGGTCGCGACCTTCAAGTTCAAGGCGGTGCGCCCGACGTTCGACCTGCATCCTTTTCAGGTCAACGGCCAGCCGTCCGAAGACGGCAAGAGCGTGAGGCTGTGGGCACAGGACCACGAAGGCTGGCTGACGATGGACGCTGTGGCCACGCTGCGCAGCTGAACTTGCTGCCAAATCAATCAAACCCCATTAACAACGAGACATCTTGGAGCATTCGCCATGAAAAACCTGATCACCACCGTTCTCGCCGGCGCCGCCATCCTGACGGCTTCCAGTGCATCTGCGGCCTTTCCCGAAAAGACGATCACCATCGTCGTGCCGACGGCTGCAGGGGGAGGCAACGACGCGATTGCCCGCACCATCGGCGAACGGCTCGGGGCCCTGCTCGGGAAGACCGTGATCGTCGACAATCGAGCCGGCGCCAACGGCGCGATTGCCAGCGAATACGTGGTGCGTGCGAAACCCGATGGTCACACGCTGATGCTCGGCTACATAGCCACCCACGCGATGAATCCGGCCTTGCAGAAGCTTCGATACGATCCGCAGGCCGACTTCGAACCAGTGGGTCTGGTCGGCTATTCACCGACACTGATGGTGGCGAATCCCGCTGTAGCAGTAAAGGACGTGAAGGACCTGATCGCCCAGCTTAAGGCCAAACCCGACAAGTTCAGCTATGCGTCGGCCGGTAACGGAACGGCGCCCCATTTCGCTGCCGAACTCTTCAAGGTCAACGTCGGCGTCACGATGCTCGGAATTCCCTACAAAGGGTCGGCGCCGGCGATCAACGACACCATCGCGGGTCAGACGCAATTCATGTTTCCGAGTCTGTTCACCGCTGTGCCGCATGTCAAGTCCGGCAAGCTGAAGGCGATGGCGATCGCCGGCCCCAAACGATCGCCGTTGCTGCCCGACGTGCCGACGCTGAAGGAAGCCGGTGTAGACGGTGTCGAGGTGCAGCAGTGGTATGCATTGTTCGCGCCGGCCAAGACGCCGAAACCTGTGTTGACGCAACTCAACACGGCACTGAATCAGGTGCTCGCCGACCCGCAGATCATCAAACGCATCGAAGACCATGGTGCCGACGTCGAGAGCAGCACACCGGAACAGCTCGGTGAGCTGGTGAAGACCGAGCTGGCGAAGTGGAAGCAGGTGGTGCAGCGCGCCAAGCTGGTGGCCGACTGAGCTACCGAACCTGACCGGTTCCCAACTGAAGGCTCACCATGCAACCCCTCAAAGGCATCACCGTCGTCACCCTGGAACACGCGATTGCCGCGCCGTTCGCGACCCGTCAACTGGCCGACCTGGGTGGACGCATCATCAAGATCGAGCGTCCCGGTTCGGGTGATTTTGCGCGCGGCTACGACTCGAGGGTCAAGGGGCTGGCGTCGCACTTCGTCTGGACCAACCGCTCCAAGGAAAGTGTCACGCTCGACGTCAAGCATCCCGAGGCCGCCAAGGTGCTCGAACGCTTGGTGATTGAGAAAGCCGATGTCGTGGTGCAGAACCTGGCGCCCGGTGCCGCCGCACGACTGGGCCTTGGCTACGAGCGATTGTCCAAGCTGAAACCCGGCATCATCGTCTGCGATATCTCGGGGTACGGCGCCAACGGCCCGTATCGCGACAAGAAGGCCTACGATTTGCTGATCCAGAGTGAAGCGGGTTTCGTCTCGGTCACCGGTACACCAGACGAACCGAGCAAGGCCGGTCCGTCGATCGCCGACATTGCCGCCGGCATGTATGCCTATACCAATATCCTGGCCGCGCTGATGCAGCGTGCGCAGACCGGCCGCGGCCAGCATATCGATGTGTCGATGCTGGAGTCGCTGGCAGAGTGGACGAGTTATCCGCTGTACTACGCCTTCGACGGCGCACCGCCACCGCCACGCACCGGCGCTTCGCATGCAACCATCTATCCCTACGGACCGTTTCCTACCGGCGACGGCGGCACCGTGATGATGGGCCTGCAGAATGAGCGCGAATGGGCCAAGTTCTGCGAAGTCGTTCTGCAGCAACCGGCGCTGACCACCGATCCACGATTCACCGGCAACGCCAGACGGGTTGCCGAGCGCGATGCGCTGCACGCGCTGATCGTCGAGGCCTTCAGCACGCTGAGCGCGCCGCAGGTCGTGGAGCGGCTCGAAGCGGCCCAGATCGCCAACGCCCGGGTCAACACCATGCACGAGGTGTGGGCCCATCCGCAGTTGCAGGCGCGAGGCCGTTGGCGCGAAGTCGGCACGCCCGCCGGGCCGATCCCGGCGATGTTGCCGCCGGGCACATGGAACGAAGGCCCGCGAATGGACCCGGTGCCAGCTCTGGGCGAGCATACCGATGCGGTATTGCGTGAACTGGGCCTCGATTCCAAAGGCATCGAAGCCCTTCGTGCCGCCGAAGCCGTATGAGCGCCTGGACCTATCTGTTCGTACCCGGCAACCGGCCGGAGCGTTTTGCCAAGGCGCTGGCCAGCGGTGCCGACCGGGTCGTGCTCGACCTCGAAGATGCGGTGGCCGCCGATGCGAAGGCCTATGCCCGCAACGCGATCGCCGACTGGGCAGCCACCGCGGCCAATCTGGACCGAATCGTCGTGCGCATCAACGATGCCGAATCGGCAGCCTTTGCCGAGGACCTGAAGCTGTTGCGCGACGCCGGAATCGGCTGCGCCATGTTGCCGAAGGCCGAATCGCCAGAACACATCACGGCGGTTCGAGCGGTATTGCCCGACATGCAGGTACTGGCGCTGATCGAAAGCGCACGCGGCGTCGCCCATGCCGACGCCGTCGCTGCGAGCAAAAACGTCCATCGGCTGGTCTTCGGAACGCTGGATTTTGCGCTCGACCTCGACCTCGATATCGGCGAGCAGTCCGAGGCGCTGGTCTACGCCGCCAGCAGCCTTGCGATCGCATCGCGCCTGGCCGATCTGGCGTCGCCGGTGGCCGGTGTCACGCCGCAACTCGACGACGAGGCACGTTTGCTCGCCGACCTGGGCTGGGCGCGCCGTTTCGGCTTCGGCGCCAAGTTGTGCATCCATCCCAGGCAAGTTGCTTCGATCCATGCGGCTCTGGCGCCGAGCGCGCAGGAACTCGACTGGGCGCGGCGCGTGCTGGCCGCCGAGGCCGACTCGCCGGGTGCGGCCAAGCTCGACGGCCGGATGATCGATCGACCCGTCGTCTTGCAGGCACGGCGCACATTGCAGCGGGCCGGCAGTTGATATTGCAAGCCGACCCAATTACCCAAACTTTTTAGCGAGAACCAATCATGGCTTCAACCATCATCGATTCAGCAATATTCCAGGGGATCTTCAGCAGCGAAGAAATGCGTCATGTCTGGTCGGACGAAAACCGCACGCAGAAATACCTCGATATCGAGTCGGCGCTGGCCAAGGTGCAGGGCAAGCTCGGCCTGATCCCGAAGGAAGCGGCCGACGAGATCATCAGCCACTGCAAGCTCGACCAGATCGACATGGTCAAGCTGCGTGCGCAGACCGAACGCATCGGTTACCCGATCCTCGGCGTGGTTTCGCAGATCAACCTGCTGTGCCGCGACAAGCTGGGCGAATTCGTTCACTGGGGTGCGACAACGCAGGACATCACCGATACCGCGACCTCGATGCAGATCCGTGAGGGTCTGGACATCGTCGACCGTGAACTGGCCGCGATTTCCGCCGCATTGGCCAAGCTGGCCAAGGAACATCGGCTGACACCGATGATCGGCCGCAGCAACCTGCAGCAAGCGATCCCGATCACATTCGGCTTCAAGATGGCCAGCCTGCTGGCCGCCGTCGAGCGTCATCGCGAGCGCCTGTCGCAACTGCGGCCGCGGGTCGAGGTCGGCGAATTCGCCGGTGCCGCCGGTACGCTGGCGTCGCTCGACAAAGGCGCGATGGAAACGCAAGCGGGCCTGTGCGCCGAACTGGGCCTCGGCCAGCCACTGATCGCCTGGCACACCATCCGCGACAACATCGCCGAAGTCGGCGCGCTGCTCGGCCTGATCGGCGGCACGCTGGGCAAGCTCAGCATGGACGTCAAGCTGATGATGCAGACCGAGGTCGGCGAAGTGCAGGAGCCGTATTACCACGGCCGCGGCAGCAGCAGCACGATGCCGCAGAAGCGCAATCCGATCAGCAGCGCCTATATCCACGGCGCGATCAGCGTCGTGCGACAGCATTCGGCGGCGCTGATGGATGCGATGGTCGCCGACCATGAGCGTTCGACCGGCCCGTGGCAGATCGAGTGGATCGTGCTGCCGGAATCCTTCTGCCTGCTGGCCGGCGCGCTGAAGCAGGCGCGTGTGATCGTCGAAGGGCTGGAAGTCGATGCCAAGGCCATGCGCCGCAACATCGACATGACCGGTGGCCTGGTGATGAGCGAAGCCGTGATGATGGGCCTGGGGCCGTATATCGGCCGAGAATATGCACACGACCTGGTTTATGACATCTGCCGCGAAGCGGTCAAGCAGCAGCGCCCGTTGATCGATTTGCTGACCGAGCATCCGGAGATCAACAAGCACCTCGATCGTGCTGCGCTGGCCGAGTTGTGCGATCCAAGCAATTACCTCGGGCAATCGGGGGTGATGGTCGATCGGGTATTGGCCAGTCTGCGCTGAATGCCGGTGTCCGCGAGGGCACCTCTGGGAAATCGCGCCAGAATGCGCACCAAACAAATTTACGGTAGGAGCGCCCTAAGGGCGGATTTATTTTAGCCAGAAGCCGGGCCCGGTGAATCCCCCGGCGGGGGGGGCGCGCCTAAAAAATGGCCTG
>JANNNE010000277.1:0-1964 GCA_031398385.1 Ideonella sp. | reverse complement strand
GACCGTTGGATGCCAGATTCATGGCTCAGATTGTTGTGCTGGAGGGTGATAGCCGAAGCTGCGCCTCGGTGAAAGCGGCCTAGCCGCCGATGTAATGCATCTCGACCCGCCTGGCGCCATCGGCGTCGACCGCGTCGGTCGTCTGCAGACTGCGCAGTTCGGAATAACGGTCCTCGCGCTGGTTCCAGATCAGGCCGATGGCTGCAGCGATCTGCTCGTCCGAAAACGATCCGCGCAGCAGCGCGCGCAGATCGTGCCCGCGATTGGCGAACAGGCAGGTAAACAGCTTGCCTTCGGTCGACAGGCGGGCCCGGTTGCAATCGCCGCAGAACGCCTTGGTGACCGACGAGATCAAGCCGATTTCGCCATCACCATCGGCATAGCGCCAGCGCTCGGCGGTTTCGCCCGGTTGGCTTGCAGCGAGAGGCTGTAAGGGAAATTCGGCCTGTATGCGTGCCAGCACGTCGGCCGAAGGCAGCACCTCGTCCATGCGCCAGCCGTTGCTGGCGCCGACATCCATGTATTCGATGAAGCGCAGCACGATGCCGCTGCCGCGGAAGTGGCGCGCCATCGGAACGATCTGCTGATCGTTGACACCGCGCTTGACCACCATGTTGACCTTGATCGGCCCGAGCCCGACGCGCCGGGCGGCCTCGATTCCGTCCAGCACCGCCGCGACCGGAAAATCGGCATCGTTCATGCGGCGGAAGATCGCATCGTCCAGCGCATCGAGGCTGATCGTCACACGCTGCAGGCCGGCATCCTTCAGCGCCTGTGCCTTGCGGGCCAGCACCGATGCGTTGGTGGTCAGCGTCAGGTCGAGCGCCACACCGGCCGCCGTGCGCAGTTGGCCGAGCATTCCGACCAGGATTTCAAGGTTCTTGCGCAGCAGCGGCTCGCCACCGGTCAGGCGGATCTTCTTCACACCGTGCGCCACGAATATGCGGGCGAGCCGGGTGATTTCCTCGAAACTGAGCAAGGAGTCGTGCGGCAGAAACTGATAGTGCTTGTCGAATACCTCACGGGGCATGCAATACGAGCAGCGGAAATTGCAGCGGTCGGTCACCGATATCCGCAAGTCGTGCAGTGGCCGGGCGAGCCGATCGCTCAAGAAGCCGCTGGCCGGCCGCAACTCGGTCGGCACCAGCGGGACGCTGGCCCGGTAGCGCTGATCAACGAGGGGGATGGATTTCTCGGCCATGGGCGGATTGTGCCTGTCCGCCCGGGCGGCACGGTAGGCGGCCGTCGATGGCCGTGGCTGGGTTCGGGTTTCGAAGCGGGGTCGGCACGGCAAATCACACGGAGCGCCTTTGCTGCCCGGGCCGTGGGCCCGCCTGACGGCGGGTCTCAGTTGGCTTGTGGCCGGCGGGCGCCCGTGAAGCGCGCGCTCCAGTAGCTGATACCCATGCTTTCGACCCGGACTTCGCCACCGGGCTTCGGCGCGTGAATGAACTTGCCGTCGCCGACGTAGATGCCGACATGGGAAAAGGTGCGGCGCAGGGTGTTGAAGAAGACGAGATCACCGGGCTTCAGTTCGTCGCGCCGGATGCTGATCAGACCCGCTGCATTGGCCTGTTCGTCGGCCCGCCGGGGCAGCATCAGGCCGATGCTGCGCTCGAAGATGTAACGCGTGAAGCCGCTGCAGTCGAATCCGGTTTCTTCAGACTGGCCACCCCGGCTGTAGGGTACGCCCAGAAAATTCATCGCGGTCAGCACCATGTCGGACGCGTGATCACGTACCGACTCGGCAAACCCGGCCTTGACGGCCATCGGCTCACCCGCTGCGGTAGACAGGGGCCGAATCCCTCGTTCAGCCAGAAGTTTGGCAACCGGGTCGGCGATGTCGGTCGGTGTCGCCGACGCCGACGCCGCGGCGATGCCGAGAATGGCCGCGAGCATGTAGGAGAGCGCCGCTGCTTGTAATGATCGGTTACCAATTTTCGGCATGGCGCGCAGGATATAGG
>JANNNE010000242.1:0-2433 GCA_031398385.1 Ideonella sp. | reverse complement strand
TCGACGCCATCGATCCAGTCGAAGTCGATGTCGTAGATCGATTTGCCGTCCTCGAAGCGGTCGATCAGGTACAGCGGTGCACCGCCGATGCCCTTGATCGCCGGCAGGCGCAATTCCATCGGGCCGGTCGGGATCTCGATCGGCTGCGCGCCGAGTTCCAGCGCACGCGCATAGGCCTGGTGTGCATTGCGCACCCGAAACGCCATGCCGCAGGCCGACGGTCCGTGTTCCGCCGCGAAATAGGCGGCCGCGCTGCGCGGTTCGTTGTTGACGATGAAATTGATGTCACCCTGGCGGTACAACACGACATCCTTGGAGCGATGCACGGCCACCTTGGTGAAGCCCATGTTCTCGAACACCGGCTCCAGAACGCCGGGTGTCGGCGAGGCGAATTCGACAAATTCGAAGCCCATCAGGCCCATCGGGTTTTCGTACAGATCGCTCATCTCGTTTCCTTCCGGTTCGTCGGGTTCAAGCATGCACCAGATCACGCGCTCGGGTCAGGCGGCCGTTGCAGTGTGCGCAATCGGCATGGGGGCACTGCGAAGACGGTGCCATCACGGCCAACAGTTTGCAGCAACTGGCGCGCAATAGGGTTTCAGAATTCCGGCAAAAAGCTGAAAATAGGAAATAAAATTGCGCCCAAAGTGTGAAGCGAGGAGAAATGATTGAACGGGATCCAACTCGATCGGATCGATCGCAAGATGCTCGATTTTCTTCAGCTGAATGGCCGGGCATCCAACCTCGAACTGGCCGAGGCGGTCGGCCTGTCGCCTGCGCAGAGCCATCGGCGTCACAAGCGGCTCGAGGAACAGGGTTTCATCCTTGCTTACGAGGCGCGGCTCGACGGCAGCCGGATCGGTCTGGGCGTGGTCGCCTTCATCCACATCGCAATGGAAAAAGGCCACATACGCGACCTGTCGCGCTTCACCGACGCCATCGTGGCGATGCCCGAGGTGCTGGAGTGCCACTCGGTCACCGGCGATTTCGACTACGTGGTCAAGATCGTCGCCCATGACCTGCCGAGCTTGTCCCGGTTCCTGATGGAGCGGCTGATCCTGCTGCCGGGCGTCAACAGCATGCGCTCGAGTGTGTGCCTGTCGGAAATCAAGTGCACCAGCGCATTGCCGCTGCCGCAATGAGCAGCGCTGACAGCGATGTGATCATCCTCGGCGCCGGCATGGCCGGTGCCTCGCTGGCCTACGAGCTGGCGTCGGGCGGGGCGCGGCGGGTCACCATTGTCGAGATCGAAGATCAACCCGGCCGGCACTCGACCGGGCGATCGGCGGCGATGTTCTTCGAGAGTTACGGCAACGCCACGGTGCGCGCCTTGACTCGCGCCAGCCGCCACTTTCTCGAACACCCGCCCGATGACCTGGCCGAGCTGCCGTTGCTGAGCCCGCGCAGCTGCCTGTTCGTGTCTGATGCGCCGCGCCTGCCGGCCATCGACGCCATGTTCCACGCACCGGATGCGGCCGGCACCCTGCGCCGTGTCGACCTTGCCGAGGCGCTGGCGATGGTGCCGATCATGCGTCGCAACTGGCTGGCTGGCGCGCTCATCGATGAAAGCGGCCACGACATCGAGGTCGCCGCCTTGCATCAGGGTTATCTGCGGCTGGCCAGGCGCGCCGGCGCCACGCTGCTCCTTGCGGCGGGCGAGTTGCGCATCGAGCACCGCGCCGGCCGATGGGTGGTCGAGTCACATGCCGGCACGGTCGAGGCGCCGATCGTCGTCAACGCCACCGGCGCCTGGGCCGATCAGGTGGCCGTGCAACTCGGCGCCCGGCCGGTCGGCCTGCAGCCGATGCGGCGCACCGCGGTGTTGCTGCCGGCCCCGCCGGGTCACGACATCCGGCACTGGCCGCTGGTGGTCGACGTCGATGAGGCCTTCTATTTCAAGCCCGATGCCGGCCAGCTGCTGCTGTCGCCCGCCAACGAAGACCCGATGCCGCCGTGCGACGTCATGCCCGAAGAGCTCGATGTGGCGCTGGCGGTCGATCGCTTCGAGCGGGCGACGACTATGCAAGTCGAGCGCATCAGCCACCGCTGGGCCGGTCTGCGCAGTTTTGTCGCCGACCGATCGCCGGTAGCCGGTTTCGATGCCGATGTCGATGGCCTGTTCTGGCTGGCCGGGCAGGGTGGTTATGGCATCCAGATGGCGCCCGGGCTGGCGCGGCTTGCTGCCGGCTTGCTGACTGGCACCGCCTGGCCCGATGCGCCCGCGGTTGCAGCCGCCGAGGTTTCGCCATCGCGTCCTGGCTTGAGGGCTTCAGCGATCTGACAGCCTGTTCGGCCATCTCTTTTTCGACCGGAGCCAGCCATGCCCCTTCGACCCATCGACTCGATCACGACGCCGCGCCTGCTTCTGCGTGGCGTCGACGAAACCGACCTGGACCAGCTGGCCGCGATCAACGGTGATCCGGAGGTGACGCG
>JANNNE010000223.1:0-3270 GCA_031398385.1 Ideonella sp. | reverse complement strand
GCCCGGTGTGCATCAGCATGAAGCAGCCGGTGCCGTAGGTATTCTTGGCAAGCCCCGGCGTGAAACAGGCCTGGCCGAACAAGGCGCTCTGCTGGTCGCCTGCAATGCCACCGATCGGCAACGCCGTGCCCAGCAGATCCGGCAGGCTGTGACCGTAGACGTGGCTGGACGGCAGCACCTGCGGCAGCAGGCTGCGCGGAATCCGCAGCAGCTTCAACAACTCGTCGTCCCATTGGTTGCGGTGCACATCCAGCAGCAGCGAGCGCGAGGCGTTGCTGACGTCGGTGGCATGCACCGCCTGGGCGCGCGTGGCAGCCGTGCCACCGCCGGTCAGGTGCCACAGCAGCCAGCTGTCGACCGTGCCGAAGGCCAGGTGCCCGGCTTCGGCCAGCGCGCGCGCACCATCGACATGGTCGAGCAACCACTGCAGCTTGGTGCCGGAAAAATAGGCGTCGATGATCAGTCCGGTCTTGGCGCGAAACAGCGGCTCCAGGCCCTGCTCGCGCAAGCCGGCACAGATCGGCTCGGAGCGGCGGTCCTGCCAGACGATCGCGTTGTGGATCGGCTCGCCGCTGCGGCGGTCCCAGACCACCGTGGTTTCGCGCTGGTTGGTGATTCCGATCGACGCAATGTCGGCGGCTTTCAATTTCGCCTTCGCGAGCACCTCGCGCGCCGTCTCCAGTTGCGTCGCCCACAAGGCACGCGGGTCGTGCTCGACCCAGCCGGACTTCGGATAGATCTGCTCGAATTCGCGTTGCGCCATCGCGACGATCGCGCCGTCGCGGTCGAACACGATGCTGCGCGAGCTCGAGGTGCCCTGGTCGAGCGCCAGGATGTAGTTGGCTTTGGTCATGGCGGGTCCTGGGGGCCTCCTTCGCAAGTCGTGCAAACGACACCGGCATCGGCCAGCAGGCGCGGAAACGGCTGCGGCGGCGGCAGATCGGTAAACAGCCGGTCGACCTGATCGAGCCGCGCCAGTTCGACCATCGCCGGCCGGTTGAATTTGCTGTGGTCGGCCGCCAGCCAGACCTGACGCGACTGCGCGAGGATGGTCTGCGCCACCTTCACTTCGCGGTAGTCGAAATCACGCAAGCTCCCGTCGGCCTCGATTGCGGAGATACCGATCAGTGCGATGTCGACCTTGAACTGCTGGATGAAATCGACCGTCGCCTCGCCGACGATGCCGCGGTCGCGGCCACGCACCACGCCGCCGGCCACGATCACCTCGCAATCGGCGTTGCCGCTCAGGATCGCCGCGACATTCAGGTTGTTGGTGATGACGCGCAGGCCCTGATGGTTCAGCAACTCGCGGGCAATCGCTTCGGTGGTGGTGCCGATGTTGATGATCAGCGAACTGCCGGCCGGCACCGCCTTGGCAACATCACGCGCAATGCGCAGTTTGGCGGCCTCGTTGAGTTGTTGTCGTTGCCGGTAGGCGATGTTCTCGGTGGTCGACCCCGGCACCCGCGCACCGCCGTGGAAGCGCACCACCAGCCCGGAATCGGCCAGCAGCGCGACATCGCGGCGCACCGTCTGCAAGGTCACGCCGAACTGCTCGGCCAAGGCTTCGACCGTGACCGATCCATGGGCCCGGACTTGCTCGAGCAGTTTCGACTGGCGGGGATTCGGTGTCATCGCAACGCATGAAAGACGCCTCAAGGTTAGCGCGCGGCGGCGCACCGGGCATGGTGGTTTTCGCTCTTGTGTAAAGTTCGGTTTTAGCTTAAAACGAAAAAAGAAGCGCATAAACGAACATAACAGCGAATCCAAGCGAGCACCATCCGTGAAGTCAAACTCCGCTTCAGCCAGCCGAAGATGAGCGAAATGGCCCCCGAACATCCGTCACCCCTGCCGTCAGGCGCCAGCGCGCCAGGCGTCGCCGTGCCGAGCGGCGAGGCCCTTGCATGCGACGTGCTGGTGGTGGGTGGCGGCATCAACGGCGCCGGCATCGCGCGCGACCTGGCGGGCCGCGGCCTGAAGGTGGTGTTGTGCGAAAAGGACGACCTGGCCGGCCATACCTCGTCGTCGTCGACCAAGCTGATCCACGGCGGGCTGCGCTACCTTGAGTACTACGAGTTCTCGCTGGTTCGCAAGGCCCTGGCCGAGCGCGAGGTGCTGCTGAAAAGCGCACCCCACATCATGTGGCCGCTGCGCTTCGTGATGCCGCACGACCCCGGCATGCGTCCGGTCTGGATGATCCGCGCCGGCCTGTTTCTCTACGACCACCTGGCCCGGCGCGAGGTGCTGCCGGGCTCGAAGACCATCGATCTGCGGCGGCATCCGGCCGGCGGGCCGTTGAAGCCTTTTTTCACGCGCGGATTCGTCTATTCCGACGGCTGGGTCGAGGATGCACGCCTGGTCGTGCTGAACGCCATGGACGCCGCAGCGCACGGCGCAGACATCTTCACCCGCACGCGCTGCATCGATGCCCGACGCAGGCCCGAGGGCTGGTCGGCGACTTTGCAGACCGAGAACGGCGAACCGTGCCTGGTCCAGGCCCGTGCATTGGTCAATGCGGCCGGCCCGTGGGCGGCGCAATTTCTCGGCGAGTGTGCGCATTCGCCGCGGGTCAAGAATCTGCGTCTGATCAAGGGCAGCCACATCGTCGTGCGCAAGATCTTCCAGCACGACCACGCTTACATCTTCCAGAATCCCGACCAACGCATCATCTTCGCGATCCCGTACGAGGGCGAATTCACGCTGATCGGTACCACCGATGTCGAATACCAGGGCCCGGTCGGCAAGGCGCAGATCGACGCCTCGGAAATCGACTATCTGTGTGAACAGGCGAGCCGTTATTTCGAGAAGCCGGTCAAGCCTGCCGACGTGGTCTGGACCTACTCGGGCGTGCGTCCGCTGCTCGACGACGAGGCAGGCGATCCGTCGGCGATCACGCGCGACTATTTTCTCGAGCTCGATACGAGCGCAGCGCCGCTGCTGTCGGTCTGGGGCGGCAAGATCACGACCTTTCGCAAGCTGGCCGAAGAAGCGGCCGACCTGCTGGCCGGGCCGCTTCAGCATCGTCGTGCGGCGTGGACCCGCGAAGCATTCCTGCCTGGTGGCGACCTGAGCGGCTGGATCGGTCCGCCAAGCCAGCCCGACAGCGATTTCGAGCTGTTTGTGCAGGCGCTCGCCAAGCGCCGTCCCGAGCTCGATCCGGCCCTGGCCAGGCGCCTGGCACGCGCCTACGGTTCGGCGGTCGAGGTCCTGCTGAGCGCAGATGGCCTGGGGGCGGAGGTCGCGCCCGGCCTGCATGAAGCCGAATTGCAC
>JANNNE010000004.1:0-13014 GCA_031398385.1 Ideonella sp. | reverse complement strand
GAACCAGTTCCAGCATTTCGATGGATTGGTCTGGTTGCCCTGTTCCGGATAGACCACCAGCACGCCGTATTGATCGGCCAGCCGGTTCATGCGGGTGCCGATCGCAAAGTCGTCGGCCGACTGGGTGCAACCGTGCAGCATCACCACCACCGGCCGCGGTTTCCCGGAGCCGTTCGCGGGGGTGTAGAGCTTGTAGGTGCGGGTTCCGGCGGCGTTGCTGAATCGGTGAGTCGTGAAGCGGCTGGCGCTGGTGTCGCCGGTTGATGGCGCAGGCTGACAAGCGTCAGCGGGCGACGTGCCGGCATCGACGAAGCGCGCCTGCACATCGACGATCGAATCGTCGGACGCGGTTGCTGGATTGCGATCGGCCGCGGTGTGTGCGGCATGTGTTCCGAGCGTGCGGCGCAGCGTCTCGGTCATGCCGCGCAGTGCACCGCTCTGGCTGTCGAGCCCGGCCGAGGCCAGCGCACGCTCGATGGTCGCGGTGATGGCTCGGGTGTCGATTGGATAATTGCCGAGCTTGAAGGGGGTTTTGATCATGGGGTGTGGTCTGTTGAAGAATGGGTCGGTGAGTGACATCAGCGGATGCGGTCGGCCAGCGCGCGGCGTACTGCGACGCTGGCCTGAAAGACGCCGAGCACGGTCACCGATTCGATGGCCGCGAGCGCCAGTTCGGCGCTCACGTCATCAGCGATCCGGGCCAGTCCGACCACCTGCACCTGCAGCCGCTGTCCGGCCGCGACCACCTGCTCGAGGTCGGCGCGGCTGTAGTGCTGCAGGCCGATCGTCAGCATGCGCCGCGACACGGTCTGCTTGACCACATCGGCATGCACCGCCAGCTGGTTGCGCAGCGCGGTGCGGATCAGGTCGGAGCGGTTCGAATAGAAGCCCTCCTGGACCAGCAGGTCGACCTGGCCGAGATCGACCACGCCGACATTGATGGTCATCTTTTCGGTCTCGCCGGCTTTCGTTCGAGTGTCGAGCTGAAAGGTCATTTGGAATCCAATTGGAATCTATTTGGAATCCAATTGGAGCATAGAAGCCGTACTCGTGCCGGCAGCCTCGACGCTATTCCTTGGCGGCGGCAGGGTTCACCAGATCGCCGCCACGCTGCGGGTCCGCCTCGATCTGCAGTTCGATGTCGCTCAGCGCGCGGGTGTCCGGCACGGCCATGCTGCGCGCCGGCCTCGGCGGCGTCGTCCTCGGCGCGGACGCTTCCACGCCGTCACGGTAGCGCTTCAGTTGCACCCGCTAGATCGGTTCGGGCATGTCCATGCCGGCGGCTTCGAGGGCCAGCTTGACGCGCCGGATCGCCTCGCTCTTGACCAGGCCGAAATCGTGGCTGCGCTGATTGACCCAGCCGTGAAAGCGCACCTGAACATTCGAATCGCCCAGCGCGGTGATCAGGGCGCGCGGCGGTGGTTTGGCAATCACGCCGTCGACGGTCGCCCGAGTCGAGGGGAAGGTTCCAGTTCATCGGCCGATTGTCCGTTTCCAGGGCTTTCAACGTTTGCGCACTGACAGGCTCTGCATCGATCGCCCGATCAGGCCCTGGGCATCGTAGAGCGCAGACTCGGCCAGGCCGATGCCGCTGGCGCTCAGGTGTGTGCGTGCATCGAGGCCGATCCATTCGCCGACCGGTCGGCGCAGCAGGTGGATCGTCAGATCGGAATTGACGAACAGGAACTGTCGATAGTCGAGTACCGCGCTGATGCCATTGCCCGAATCGGCGGCCACGGCCACCCGCTGATAGGGGCTGGCGGCTTCGCCATCCAGCAGCGGATGACGCAGCCGGAACCAGATCGCACACGGACCGGCGAATGCCTTGCCGCGCGCGCTGCGGGTTTCGACCAGGTCGGCATAACCGATCTGCGTGCCGGCGAATGGCATTGGTTCGTCGGGCGAATCGTCGGGTGATGGGAACAGCGCTGGCAGCGGATGGCCAGGCAGTGAATCGGGCAGCTCGAAACCCTGTTCGCGCTGGGCCAGCGCGGTGAAGCGGCCGATTTCCTTGGCGCCCGCCATCAGCCGGGCCGAGAAGTGCCCGGCATTGCGGCCGATGTAGTCGCTCGACACCTCGACCTGCAGCTCGCCGATGGGAACCGGGCGCAACAGGTTTGCGGTCAGGCGCGAAACATGGCCCATGCCGTGGCTCGCGGCAAGCTGCTCAATCTCGCGGCACACCAGCGCGGTCGGCGGGCCGGCGTGCTGATGGTCCGGATTCCAGGGGCCTCGGGTCAATACGCTCGCGAGGTAGTGTTGCGGTTCGGTGTGCAGCGAATAGGCTGCTGCTGGAAGTGGGTCTCGAGTGGTGAGCATGGGTCCGGCGGATAGGGCGCAATCGACGCGGAGTGTCGACGATAGCGCGCCATGGGCTGACGTGTCTGGGGTGGCGTTGCGACGCGGGCTGCCGGAGGGCTTGTGGACGGCTACGAAATCGCGGCTGAAGCCGCTCCTACGATGGAAAGATCCGGCCGACCAGGGCAGCATCCGGCCGCAGCCGCACACCGCTGCCAGCCGTGCGCGGCGTTGGGCCGCGCCACGAAAGGGCCAGGATACCAGCATCGGTGGTGGTGAATTTCGCTGCATTGGGGTCGTTCTTGCTACTGCTCACGGTGCGCTCCTGTCTGATGTCCAACCAAGCAATCTAGGTCGACGCAGCGCCATCCTCTGTAGGAGAATCCGCCGTCGCGCCGAGGGCGGACTCGCGGCTTGATGCGGCCACGACACATTGCGATGCATCGATTCGGATCAGGGCGTTAGCATCGCCGTCCCAGCTGCGCATTCGCGGCCTTGCGGAGATGGCATGACAGGCTTGCGCGAGCGTTTCGGCCGACCGCTACGGCTCGGCATCGTCGGCGGCGGTCCGGATTCATGGATCGGCAACTTGCACCGTGGAGCGGCCGGGATGGACGGCTGGTTCTGCACCACCGCTGGCGTCTTCTCGAGCGACGCGGCGCGATCCAGAGCAGCCGGTGTGGTGCTGGGTTTCGATCCGGCGCGCAGTTATGGCGACGTGGCTGAGATGCTGGCCGGCGAAGCGAAGCGTGCCGATGGCATCGAGGCGGTCAGCATCATGACGCCCAACGATACGCACTATCCGCTGGCTGCGGCTGCACTCGATGCCGGGCTCGACGTGTTGTGCGACAAGCCGGTTTCACACGACTTCGCGCAGGCCTGCGACCTGGTCGCGCGCGCCAGATCCGGCGGCCGGCTGTTCGCGATCGCGCATGCCTACTCGGCCTATCCGATGACCCGACACGCCCGTCAGCTGATCCGCGACGGCGTCATCGGCGAGCTGCGATTTGTGCAGGTCGAATATGTGCAGAGCGGGCTTGCGGTGCCGATCGAGCAGGGTCCTCAGAACAACCGCCTGCGCTGGATGTTCGATGGCGAGCGTGGCGGCCAGCTGCTGGTGATGAGCGCGATTGGCTGTCATGCGCAGCATCTGGCGTGTGCCGTCTCCGGCCTGAATGTCGCGCGGCTGGTGGCCGATGCCGGTGCCTTGATGCCGGGTCGGCGGGTCAGTGATCATGTCAGTGCCTTGCTCGAGTTCGACAACGGTGCGCGTGGCACCTTCACCGCGACGCAGGCGGCCGCCGGTGGCGAGAACGACATCCGCCTGCGCATCGTCGGCAGCCTGGGCCTGATCGAATGGTCGCATCGCGATGCCAGTTATCTGCGGCTCGCGATGCAAGGTGGTGCGGTGCGAACCATCGGGCGAGGTGATCCCGACCTTCCGGCGGCAATCCTGGCGCTCGGGCGCACGCCCCGCGGTCACCCCGAAGGCTTGCGCGAGGCATTCGCGAACATCTATTCGGAATGGGCACGCACCCGCATCGCCGCTTCGTTGGGTGACCCCGCGCCCGATCTGCCGTATCCCCGGATCGAGGAGGGCGCCCACACGATGGCCTTCATCGAGGCCTGTGTTCGATCGCAGGCCAGCGGCCGCTGGGTCGACGTGGCGGCGGTGCCAATGCCATGACGATCACCTCGCCGAAGACTTGGAGTCCGGGATGCTGACGCAGGCCGAAGCCCAATCCCAGCTCGACCGCATTGATGCGGAACTGCGGCCCGGCCTGGGCGAGGGTCGGGTGGCCAGCTACATCCCGGCGCTGGCCCGTGTACCGGCCAGACAATTCGGCATGGCGCTGTCTGGCATCGACGGCGTTCAAGCATGCGCGGGCGATTCTTCGACGCGGTTCTCGATCCAGAGTGTCTCGAAGGTGCTGGGGCTGACGCTGGCCTTGCAGGCCATCGGCTCCGAGCTGTGGCAATTTGTCGGGCGCGAGCCGTCGGGCGACCCGTTCAATTCGCTGATCCAGCTTGAACACGAACACGGTCTGCCACGCAACCCGTTCATCAATGCCGGCGCGATCTGCATCGCCGATCAGCTGGTGTCGGCCTATGCCGATCCGAAGGCGGCGCTGCTGCAGCTCGTGAACCAGTTGTGCGGCGAGCCGATCCGCTTCGACGAAGAAGTGGCGCAGTCCGAACGCGACGCCGGTTTCCGCAACGTGGCGCTGGCCAACTTCATGAAGAGTTTCGGCCGCATCCGCAATCCGGTCGATGCCGTGCTCGATGTCTATTTCCATCAGTGCTCACTGGCGATGACCTGCACCCAGCTGGCGCGCACATTTGGCTACCTCGCCAATCAAGGCGTTCAGCCGGGCAGCGGCGATCGCATCGTGACGCCACGCCAGGCCCGGCGCATCAATTCGCTGATGCTGACCTGCGGCACCTACGATGCGGCCGGCGAATTCGCGTTCCGCATCGGTCTGCCGTGCAAGAGCGGCGTCGGTGGCGGCATCGTCGCGATCGCACCGAAACGGCTGACCTTGTGTGTCTGGTCGCCCGCGCTCGACGCGGTCGGCAACTCGGTCGCCGGGCGGCACGCCCTCGAACAGTTCGTCACCCAGACCGGGATCTCGGTGTTCTGAGCGGTCCCGGCCTGCGTCTGCGATCAACGAGACCGGACGGCCCCGATGATCTGGCGTGGTGGCAGCGCTTCGATGATCCGGCGCTGAGCGTCTGGATCGAGCGCGCGCTGTCGCGCAACCTCGATCTGGCATTGGCCCGAACCCGTGTCGATGAAGCCCGCGCCTTGCTGCGCGCGGCGCAGGCCGGGCGGGCGCCGCAGCTTGGCGGGCAGGCGCAGCTGGTGGCACGCAATTGCGCCGCGGGCCAGGGCCGGCGGATCGAAACCAGCGTCGGCTTGACGCTGGACTGGGATGCCGATCTGTGGGGCGAGCTGGCATCGACCGAAGCCGCAGCAGCCGCGCGGCTCGGTGAATCCGAGGCCTTGCAGCGTGCGACCCGGCTGTCGATCGCCGCGTTGACGGCGCGCGCCTATGTGGCCTGGCGCGAGGCGCTGGTCGACCGCACCCAGCTGGCCGATGCGATCGCGTTGCAGCGCGGGGTGGCGCGGGTGGTGCAGGTCTCGGGAGCGACGGCGGACTGAGGACTCACGTGGCGGCCTGCGCGCGCTGTAGGACCGCGCCGACAGCACTGATACGGTGCCGTCCGGCTGCGGCCAGGGGACGCGTCACGGAGCATCGTCTGTCCCGGTGACGCAGATGCCGGGCAGATCGACCTTGCCCGCCCCCAGACCCGGATTCCTGCATGCGCACTGACCAGTTGCTCGCCCTTGGGCTCATCGCCGCGCTGATGGCGGCGTTCGTGTGGGGCAAGTACCGCTACGACCTCGTGGCTGCGGGCGCGCTGGTGATTGCACTCGCCCTCGGGCTGGTCGCGCCGAAAGACGCCTTCACCGGCTTCTCCGACGACATCGTGATCATCGTTGCTTGCGCGCTGATCGTGAGTGCGGCGATCTCGCGCTCCGGCATCATGGACGTGGCGCTGCGGCGCTTCCGACCGGAGAAGCGCGGGCCGCGCACGCAATTGCTGATCCTGGTGGCCATCTGCGCGCTGCTCTCGGCCTTCATCAAGAACATCGGTGCGCTGGCGATCATGATCCCGGTGGCCATCCAGCTCGCGCGCAAGTCGAACGTCTCGCCTTCGCTGTTCCTGATGCCGATGTCCTTCGCTTCGCTGCTCGGCGGGCTGATGACGCAGATCGGCACCTCGCCCAACATCATCGTCTCGCGGGTGCGCCAGGAGATGACGGGCCAGGCTTTCACGATGTTCGACTACACGCCCGTGGGCTCCGCGCTCACCGCCGTGGGCCTGATTTTTCTGGTGCTGTGCTACCGGCTGCTGCCCGAGCGCACGCGTGAGACCAGTTCGCTGGAAGCCGCGGTCAAGATCGACAACTACACCACCGAGGCCTCGGTGGGCGACGGGTCGCCCACGGTCGGACAAACCGTCAGCGAGCTGCTGAAGCTGGGCGGCGGGCAGGCCATCATCACCACCATCATCGGCGGCAACGGCAAGCGCCGCACCCCGCTGCCCGACACCCGCCTGAAAGCCGGTGACGTGCTGCTGCTGGAGGGCGAGCAGGAAGCGCTGGACATGGTGGTGAGCCTGGGGGCCTTGAGCCTGCGCGACCGCCACGCCGGGGGCCGCGCCGAGGGCGTGGAACACAGCGCGGTGGAGGCCGTGGTGGGCCAGAACTCGCCGCTGCTGGGCATGAGTGCGAAGCAGAGCTCACTGTTCCACGTGAGCGGCCTGGAGCTGCTGGCGGTGAGCCGGCGCGGCATCCGCTTCGTCGAGCGGCTGGGCGAGATCGAGATCCAGAACGGCGACGTGGTGATGTTGCAAGGCCCGCTCGACACCCTGCCCGAGCTGCTGCGCGAATGGGACTGCCTGCCGCTGGTGGAGCGCGAGGTCAAGCTCGGCCGGGTGCGCAACGCGCTGGTCCCGGTGGGCGTGCTGGCGCTGGCGATGGCGGCCACCGCGTTCGGCGGCGTGCCAGTGGCCGCCGCCTTCTTCGCGGCGGCGCTGGTGATCATCGCCACCGGCTCGCTGCCGCTGCGAGAAGCCTATGGCGCGCTCGACGCCCCTATCCTGGTGATGCTGGCTGCGCTGATCCCCATCAGCGAGACGCTGCGCAAAACCGGCACCACCGACCTGATCGCCGCCCAGCTCTCGGCCACGGCGCAAATCCTGCCGCCGGCCGGCGCGATCGCGCTGATCCTGGTGGCGGCGATGGCGGTGACGCCCTTCCTGAACAACGCCGCCACCGTGCTGGTGATGGCGCCCATTGCCGCCACTTTCGCCAACCAGCTCGGCTTCCGGCCGGAGCCGTTCCTGATGGCGGTGGCGATCGGAGCCGGCTGCGACTTCCTGACGCCCATCGGCCACCAGTGCAACACGCTCGTGATGGGCCCCGGCGGCTACCGCTTCGGCGACTACTGGCGCCTCGGCCTGCCGCTGTCTTTCATCGTGGTGCTGGTCAGCGTACCGATGCTGATGATGGTGTGGCCGCTGAAGTAGCGCGGCGGGCTGGTCGCGTGCTCAGCCCTGCAGCCCGGCGAACACGTTCTGCACGTCCTCGTTCGCGTCCAGCGCGGCGAGGAAGCTCTCCACCTCTTCGAGCTGCTCGGCACTGAGGCTGGCCGGGTCGACCGGGTTCTTGGGCTTGTAGCCCAGCTTGGCCGACAGCACGGTGAAGCCTTGTGCCGGCAGCGCGCGGCTGACCAGTCGAGGTCGGTGGCGTCGGTCAGGAAGATGGTCACCCCGTCTTCGTCGGCGGCCTCGCTCGCCGATGTCGAGGCGGCCTTGCGGGCGGGCGACGACAGCCGCTTGCGCCTGCAGGCGCAGCGGCGCGCCGTTCAGGAGGCCGACGATGCGGTACGCGACGCCCGCACCCTGTACGGCGCGGGCCTGGCGGGTTATCTGGATCTGCTCCGGTCAGGCGTTCTTGCGCGACAACAACAACCGCGCCGCGCCGAACGCGATCAGCAAGCCGGTCACGACTGCCAAAATGCCGAGGATCTGCAAGGTGCTCGGCACCTCGCCGAGCACCGGTATCGCCAGCAGCGACGCCGCACCCGGTACCAGCGCGCCGAAAAACGCCGCACGCCCCGAACCGAGCAGCTCGACCGCGCGGCTGAACGCCAGCACCGCGAGCAGCCCGGCGCCCAGCCCTTGCGCGACGATCTGCATCATCAGCATGCCGACGCCAGCCGATGCGAGCCGATCGAAATCGGCAACGACCGCGAATACCGGCGCGAACATCAGGCACGACAACACCACCACCACCGTCGTGACCCTCAGCGGGTCGACCTCCCAGCGCCGCGACAACGCGCCGAAGGTTCCCCAGCAGATGCCAGCGGTGGCGAACAGCAGATCGCCGAGCAGCGTCAACCCGCCTTCGCGCTGGCTCAGGCTGTCGCCGCCCATGAACGCCAAGCCGATCACGACGAACGCAGCGCCGAACAGGCTGTCACGGGTGAAGCCCTGATGTGCGATCAGCGCCGACAGCACCAGTCCGGTCAGCAACTGGAACGCCGGCGCGATGACCGCGCCATGGGCCAATGGCGCCAGTGTGAATCCGGTCATGAACAACAGGCTGAAGCCCGGCCCGGCGAGCAGCGTCAGGATCACGCCGCGGCGCCAGCCGATGCCGGCCAGATCGCGCCAGCCCCAGCGCCACATCAGCGGCACCATCAGCAACGCGCCGGGCGCAAAACGCAACAGTGTCAGGTCGCCCGGACTGAGACCGGCCTTGACGCCGAGCCGTGCCAGCACCGTGTAGTTGGCCCAGATCGTGGCCGCGAGCAAACCCCACAGCAGACCGGCCTTGCGGGCATCGGCGTCGCTGCGCGCCGGAAGAGGCTTATTCATCGCACGAGCCTAACAGCGCTGACGTCCGGATGTGGTCTGCGGGGACGCCGCGCGTTACGATGACATCGATCAGTCGCCTGCCGAGAATCAGACTGGCGTCTGCCGCCCAACCGGATGAGAAGCCCACGCCATGAACCTGTCCGTCACATCAAACACCCGGGTCAGAATCGTCGAGGTCGGTCCGCGTGACGGTCTGCAGAACGAACAACAGACCGTGGCGACCGAGACCAAACTCGAGCTGATCGACAGGCTCGGCGCGGCCGGGCTGCGCGACATCGAGGTCGCGTCGTTCGTGTCGCCGAAATGGGTTCCGCAGATGGCCGATCACGCCGAGATCATGGCGCGTCTGAATCGGCGTGCCGGCGTCAACTATCCGGTGCTGACGCCGAACATGCAGGGTTTCGAAGCGGCGGTTGCGGCCGGCGCCACCGAGGTCGCGGTGTTTGCCGCAGCGTCGGAGGCGTTTTCGCAGCGCAACATCAACTGCTCGATCGCCGAATCGATCACGCGCTTCGAACCGATCCTGGCCGCCGCGAAGCTGCAAGGCGTCAAGGTGCGCGGCTACGTGTCGTGTGTGGTCGGCTGCCCGTACGAAGGCGACATCGCACCGGCCAAGGTGGCCGAGGTGTCGCGCGCCTTGTTCGAGCGCGGCTGCTATGAGGTCTCGCTCGGCGACACCATCGGCGTCGGCACACCGGCTTCGGTCGGCCGCATGCTCGGTGCGGTTGCCGCGCATGTTCCGGTGGATCTGCTGGCCGGCCACTTTCACGACACCTACGGCATGGCGGCCGCCAATGCCTACGCGGCCTGGCAGTTCGGACTGCGCGTGTTCGACAGCTCGATCAGCGGGCTCGGCGGCTGCCCGTACGCCAAAGGTGCATCGGGCAATGTCGCGACCGAAGACATCGTCTACCTGCTGCACGGCCTCGGCGCCGAGACCGGCATCGACCTCGACGCATTGGTCGATTGCTCAGCGTGGATTTCCGCACAGCTGGATCGGCAGCCGGGGTCGAAGGTGACGCGGGGGGTGTTGGCAAAGAGGAGATCGGGCTGAAGACGCCGTACGCGCAAGCCTGCCGTCACGATCAGCCGCGGCCGCTCAATGCGGATCAGACGGGCCCGTACCAGCCGTCGATCCGAGTCTGCGGATCGACGCGGCCACCAGCGGTGCCACTGACGACGGCGGAAACGGCGACACGCTGCTCACATTGATTTCGCACAGCACGAAGCGCTTGGCACCGTTGGCCATCGGCTCGCCGAGCATGAAGTCGCAATCCCACAGCAGCGGCAGTCGGTCGCGTGCCAGACCGACACGCTCGCACAGCAGACTGACCCAACTCGATTCGAGTTGCTGCCGCAGCGGCTGCAATGCCTCGAGCTCGGGACCGTGGTACAGGCGCGGCCCCGGCAGCGGTGCATCGGGATGCAGGGCGTTGATGGCCTGAAGGCCGAACCCTGTCACGCGGTCGTCGACCAGGTAGGCGCGCACCATGCCTTCGGTCAGGCGCGGCTGCCAGGCCTGGTCGATCATGTGGCCGCCTGCGGCAGGCTCGAAATACGGCGCCAGTGTGGCCTGCAGCATCGCCATCGTCATGCATTGAGGCGTGCTGCCGCGCTGGGCATGCTGCACGGTCAGAGCGCCGTTGTCGGACTGTGCGATGCGCCAGACACCGATGCCGCTGTGGCCGCGGTGCTGCTTGAGTACGCGGGCTCCGTGGCGCAGTCGCTGCGGCAGGTCGGACCTGAGCTGCGCCAGGCTGTCGACGCGGTGAACGTCGGTGCCGAAAGGCAGGCCACGGGTGTCGAACAGCACGTCCTTGGTGCCCAGGCGCAAGATGGCATCCGGGTGCGCGCTGACGATCACGCCGGCTTGTGCCGCTTCGCGCAACAGGTCATCCAGTCGTTCGCGGCTGCGTCCATCCTCGATCGGGTTGCACCACACCAGCACGAGTTGCACGCTGCGCAGTTGGCCGCGCACTTCATCGGCGAAGTCGTCGTGGTAGATGGCTGGCTCCGCATGCACGCCGGCCGCCGCGAAGGCCTCGAACAGCGCCGCAAAGCGGCTTGCCGCGGGGTCGGCGCGTTCGCGAGCGATCCGGTCACCGGGGTATAGAAGCGCTACCCTGGGTGCAGCCAATGCAGTGACGGTGTCCACGCTGCAGGATTGTGCACCAACGGCTGGCGAAACCGAGACCTGGGTGGCAGGCGCTGTGGCGCTGCTGATGTCGGCGTTCCGGGTGCCGCATACTGCGCGTCGAGGCGGGGGATCCCATGCGGCAACTGCGCCACCAGTTCGGCATGAGCAACACCCGCAGGCGAATGGGCGCATCATCGGTCCGATGCGCGATGCGCGATGCGCGATGCGTGTTTCGGGAACGGATCGTCCCTTTCGGTCAGCACGGATGCGTAGGGGCGGGGCGCGCGACGCACCCCGCACAATTGGTGCGGGTCCGGTTGCGCGCGGCCGCATAGGCAGCGCCAATGACCGACATGAAGATTTCAGATTGGCCCTATGCGCCGCTTGGCTTCAAGCTTGCGGCTCTCGATGAATTCACAGGAGACAACGATGGACGCAAAAACCGGGACGCTTGGCGCTTGCCCGATGGGCCACGGCGAAACCCGATCGCTGCTGGGTCGCACCAACAAGGACTGGTGGCCCGAGATGCTGGCGACCGAGATCCTCAGCCCCAACGGCGCCAGCAACCCGCTGGGTGCCGACTTCGACTATGCCGCGGCCTTCAAGGCGCTCGACTATTCCGCGCTGAAAGCCGACCTCACCGCGCTGATGACCGATAGCCAGCCATGGTGGCCGGCCGACTACGGGCACTACGGCCCGTTCTTCATCCGCATGGCCTGGCACGCCGCGGGCACCTATCGCACCGCTGACGGGCGTGGCGGTGCCAACAGCGGGCAGCAGCGCTTCGCACCGCTCGACAGCTGGCCCGATAACGGCAACCTGGACAAGGCGCGCCGCCTGCTCTGGCCGATCAAGCAAAAATACGGCCAGAACATCAGCTGGGCCGATCTGTTCATCCTGGCCGGCAACGTGGCGATCGAAAGCATGGGTGGGCCGGTGTTCGGTTTTGGCGGCGGCCGCCCCGATGTGTTCGAGCCGGAACGCGACATCTTCTGGGGTTCGGAGGACAAGTGGGTCAACCAGGGCGTGCAGACCCGAATCTCGCCGGAACACGGCCTGCACGAGATCGAGGGCCCGCTGGCCGCGATCCAGATGGGCCTGATCTACGTCAATCCGGAAGGCCCGGGGGGCAATCCGCACGACGACGCCGGCATGGCGCGCGACATGAAGGAGACCTTCAAGCGCATGGCGATGGACGACGAGGAAACCGTCGCGCTGACGGCCGGTGGCCACACCTTCGGCAAGTGCCATGGCAATGGCGACGCGTCGACGCTCGGCAAGGCACCGTCGGGCGGCGATTTTGCCGCTCAGGGTTTCGGCTGGGTGTCGACCGAGGATCATGGCGGCATTGGCGAACACACGGTGACCAGCGGCATCGAAGGCTCCTGGACCAACGTGCCCGACCAATGGACCGAGAACTACTTCCGGCTGCTGCTCGATTACGAGTACGAACTCGTCAAGAGCCCGGCTGGCGCCCACCAGTGGACCCCGGTCAACCCGAAGCAGGAAGACATGGCCCCGGCGGCCTGGGATTCGTCGAAGAAGGTGCCAACGATCATGACGACCGCCGACATGCAGCTCAAGCGTGATCCGGCGTACCGCAAGATCTCGGAAAAATTCCGAACCGACCATGCGGCCTTCAAGGACGCCTTCGCGCGCGCCTGGTTCAAGCTGACCCACCGCGACATGGGGCCCAAGGTGCGCTACCTCGGCCCGGAGGTGCCGAAGGAAGACCTGATCTGGCAGGACCCGATCCCGGCCGGTACCAAGCCGTCGCACGCCGACATCACGGCGGTGCGGAACAAGATCGCCGGCAGCGGGCTGACCGTCAGCCAGCTCGTCAAGACCGCCTGGGCATCGGCCTCGACTTACCGTAAATCCGACTTCCGCGGCGGCGCCAATGGCGCGCGAGTGGCGCTTGCGCCGCAGAAGGACTGGGCGGTCAACGAGCCGGCCATGCTGGCCAAGGTGCTCGACACGCTGAACGGCCTGCGCGGCTCGATGAGCCTGGCCGATGCGATCGTGCTCGGCGGCGTGGTCGGCCTCGAGAAGGCGATCAAGGATGCCGGCGCGAAGTGCGACGTGCCCTTCACCGGCGGCCGCGGCGACGCCACGCAGGACCAGACCGA
>JANNNE010000174.1:0-10958 GCA_031398385.1 Ideonella sp. | reverse complement strand
TTCCGCAGCACCGGCATCCTCGACATCTTCATCGACGAGGCGATGGTGCAGATGCGCGAGATGACGATGGGCCCCGACAGCCCGAACGGCGGCGGCATGCTCAAGGGCAAGGAGCTGGCGTCCACCTTCAGCTTCCTGCGTCCCAACGAGCTGGTCTGGAACTACGTGGTCGGCAACTATCTGAAGGGCGAGAAACCACCGGCCTTCGATCTGCTGTACTGGAACAGCGACAGCACCAACCTGCCCGGTCCGATGTATTGCTGGTACCTGCGCAACCTGTACCTCGAGAACAAGCTCGCGGTGCCGGGCGAGCTGACCGTGTGTGGTGAAGCGGTCGACCTCGGCAAGATCGACGTGCCGACCTTCGTCTATGCCTCGCGTGAGGATCACATCGTGCCCTGGGAGGCGGCCTATCGCAACACCCAGGTGCTCAAGGGAAAAGTCCGATTCGTGATGGGCGCATCCGGCCACATTGCCGGGGTCATCAACCCGCCTGCCAAGAACAAGCGCAGCCACTGGATCGGCAAGGGCGCGGCATTGCCCGACGACGCGCAACAGTGGCTGGAAAGTGCCAGCGAGCATCCCGGCAGCTGGTGGCCCGACTGGACCGGCTGGCTCGAATCACATGCCGGCAAGCGAGTCGCCGCACCGAAAAACCCGGGTAGCCGACAATACAAGGCCATCGAGCCCGCACCGGGTCGCTATGTCAAACAGAAGGTCTGATCGATCAGGCCCACCGCGCGAAGAATCAGTTCAACCCTTTTTCGACAGGAGATTTCCATGACTACAGATATCGTGATCGTCGCCGCCACCCGCACCGCCGTCGGCAAGTTCGGTGGCACGCTGGCCAAGGTTTCCGCACCCGAACTCGGCGCTGCCGTCATCGCCGAGTTGCTGAAGCGATCCGGTGTCAGCGGCGATCAGATCGGCGAGGTCATTCTCGGCCAGGTGCTGACAGCCGGCGCCGGCCAGAACCCGGCGCGCCAGTCGGTGATCAAGAGCGGCATGCCGCAGGGTGTGCCCGCGCTGACCATCAACGCGGTGTGCGGATCGGGCCTGAAGGCCGTGATGCTGGCCGCGCAGGCGATCCGCGACGGCGACAGCGACATCATCATCGCCGGTGGCCAGGAAAGCATGAGCATGAGCCCGCACGTATTGGCGGGTTCGCGCGACGGCCAGCGCATGGGCGACTGGAAGATGATCGATACGATGATCAACGACGGCCTGATGGACGTGTACAACAAGTACCACATGGGCATCACCGCCGAGAACGTGGCCAAGAAATACGGCATCACGCGCGGCGACCAGGACGGCTTCGCGCTGGCCTCGCAGCAGAAGGCCGCCGCGGCGCAAGACGCCGGCAAGTTCAAGGACGAGATCGTCCCGTTCAGCATCGCCCAGCGCAAGGGTGATCCGATCGTCTTCTCGGCCGATGAATTCATAAACCGCAAGACCAACGCCGATGGCCTGAGCGGGCTGCGTCCCGCCTTCGACAAGGAAGGCAGCGTGACGGCCGGCAATGCATCAGGCCTGAACGATGGCGCCGCCGCGGTGATGGTGATGACCGCCGCCAAGGCTGCTTCGCTGGGACTGAAGCCGCTGGGTCGCATCGCCAGCTACGCCACCACCGCGCTCGATCCGGCCTTCATGGGCATGGGCCCGGTGTCGGCTTCGCAGAAAGCCTTGCAGCGCGCCGGCTGGAAGGCCGCCGACCTCGACCTGCTCGAGATCAACGAGGCGTTTGCTGCGCAGGCCTGCGCAGTCAACAAGGAAATGGGCTGGGACACCTCGAAGATCAACGTCAATGGTGGCGCGATCGCGATCGGGCACCCGATCGGTGCGTCCGGCTGTCGGATCCTGGTTTCGTTGTTGCATGAAATGCAGCGTCGCGACGCCAAGAAGGGCATCGCATCGCTGTGCATCGGTGGTGGCATGGGTGTTGCGTTGACCATCGAGCGCTGAGACAAGCTGCCCCGACAGGGGCTTGATTGAACTCGGACGCCATCGGCAGTTGCCGGTGGCGTCCGAATGCTTATGGAGTCGTACGATGACGAAAAAAGTAGCCTACGTGACTGGTGGCATGGGCGGTATCGGCACCGCGATGTGCCAACGCCTGCACCAGGATGGATTTACCGTGATCGCCGGCTGTGGTCCGAGCCGTGATTTCGACAAATGGCTGGGCGAACAAACGGCGCAGGGTTACAGCTTCATTGCCTCGGTCGGCAACGTCGGCGACTGGGATTCGACCGTCGCCGCGTTCGAGAAGGTCAAGGAAGAACATGGCCCGGTGCACGTGCTGGTCAACAACGCCGGCATCACCCGCGACGGCATGTTCCGCAAGATGAGCCGCAGCGACTGGCACGAGGTCATCGAGACCAACCTGACCAGCCTGTTCAACGTGACCAAGCAGATCATCGACGACATGTGCGACCGCGGCTGGGGCCGCGTCATCAACATCAGCTCGGTGAACGGCGAAAAGGGTCAGTTCGGCCAGACCAACTATTCAGCCGCCAAGGCCGGGATGCACGGCTTCACGATGGCGCTGGCGCAGGAAGTGGCCAACAAGGGCGTGACCGTCAACACCGTGAGCCCCGGCTACATCGCCACCGACATGGTGAAGGCGATCCGCCAGGACGTGCTCGACAAGATCGTCGCCGGCATCCCGGTCAAACGCCTCGGCACCCCGCAAGACATCGCCTCGATAGTCTCCTGGCTCGCCTCCGAAGAATCCGGCTTCGCCACCGGCGCCGATTTTTCGGTCAACGGCGGGTTGCATATGGGATAACAGCCAGAGCGAAACGTGCGATGGCGCCGCTTTCCCCTGTAGGAGCGGCTTAAGCCGCGATTTCCCCGCAGCACAAGATGAATCGCGGCTGAAGCCGCTCCTACAAAAAATCGCGCGCCAGGTGAAGTCGAGGCCTCGCTTTCCCCGTAGGAGCGGCTTGAGCCGCGCTTAGGGCTTGCGCCGGGCGCGTAAGCGCGGCTGAAGCCGCTCCTACGAAGCCCTCAGGCCCGCCGCGACGTCCGCCAATGCGTGCTCCGATCCATCCGCCGGCCGCAACACCACCGCCTCCCCATACCCCGCAAAATTGCGCTCGATCGATCGCAGGTAGATCGGGTCGTAGTGCTCCACCAGCAACTGCCGCACGACATCCTCGACCGCACCCGATCGCGCCGCCTGCTGCCAGCCGGCGATGACCGCATGGCCGCGCAGTTCGCGCAAGGCATCGAGCCGTTCACAGAAAGCCTCGATGTCGGTGACGAAAAAATCGTAGTCCTCCATCAGCAGGCTGACCCTTGCATCCAGGCTCAGGTCCATGCGCCAGCACGGTGATTGCCGGATCGCGACGATCAAGGCCTCCGGCACCCGCAACGCACCGACCTTCTTGCTTTCGCTTTCGACCCAGACCGGTCGCTTCGGATCGAAGCGCCGCAGCTGATCCCAGATGCGGGTATCGAATGCCTTCTGGCTCGGCTGCTCGACACCCGGTACCAGCCCGAGCACCGAGCCGCGGTGTTCGGCCAGCGCTTCCAGATCGAGCACCTGTTCACCCTGCATCTGCAGCACCTGCAGCAAACGGCTCTTGCCCGAGCCGGTGGTGCCGCACAACACGCGGTAGTGCAAACCGGCAATCGTCTCATCCAGGGCGCCCAGCATGGCACGCCGAAAGGCCTGGTAGCCACCTTCGAGCAGGTCGACCTTGAAGCCGATCTGGTCGAGCACCAGCGACAGCGAGCCGCTGCGCTTGCCACCGCGCCAGCAGTAGACCAGCGGCCGCCAGTCGCGGCCCTTGTCGGCCAGTTCGCGGTCGATGTGGGCCGCGATGTTGCGCGCCGCCAGCGCGGCACCGCGCTTGCGCGCATCGAACGGCGAAATCTGCTTGTATTCGGTGCCGACTGCGGCGCGTTGTTCGTCGTTCAGGGTCGGCCAGTTGACTGCGCCGGGCAGCCGGTCCAGTGCATATTCGCTCTGGGAGCGCGCATCGACGATGCAATCGTAGTCGTCGAGCTGATGCAAGACGCGTTCGGCCGCCACCGCATTCACTGGCATGTTGCAGGCCGCGTCAATGCGCGCTGATCACATCGAGCAGCTGCGTCTCGATCGCCAGCTGGCTGCGGTTCTGTTGCAACTCCTCGCCATCGATCAGAAAGGTGTCCTCGACCCGCTCGCCGAGTGTGGTGATCTTGGCCAGCTGGAGATTGATCCGGTGTTGCGACAACACCAGCGCGATGGCATACAACAGGCCGGAGCGGTCGCTGGTCGAAACCGTCAGCAGCCAGCGCTGCGCGCGCTCGTCGGGCCGCAAGGTGATCCGCGGCGTGACCGGAAACGACTTGACGCGCCGTGACACACGTCCCTGCCGCGGCTGCGGCAACGGCCCGTCGGCATTGATCGCGACCGCCAGCTGGTTCTCGACCAGCAGGATCAGGTCGCGGTAGTGCTGGTACTCCTGCGCCAGCAGCGGGCTCGTGACCTGGAAGGTGTCGAGTGCATAACCCTTGCGCGTGGTGTGCACCTTGGCGTCGAGAATGTCGAAACTGCCGGTGTCGAAATAACCGCAAATGCGCGCGAACAAGTCGGTTCGATCGGGCGGCGCATAGACCAGCACCTGCAGCCCCTCACCGATCGACGACAGCCGGGCACGGACGATCGGTTCCTTGCTGTCGGTGCGGCCTTCGAGGGTGCGCACATGCCAGGCGATATCGCCCGCCTCGTAGCGCGAAAAATAGCGCGTATCGAGCGTATCCCACAGTGCATGTTCGATGCCCGTCGGCTCCGAGCGCAAATTGAGCAGGCGACGTGCCTCCTGCTTGCGGGTATTGGCCTGCGCGGCCTGGTTCGGCAAGGCACCACCCAGCGCGCGCAAGGTCAGGCGGTACAGGTCTTCGAGCAGCTTGCCTTTCCAGGCATTCCAGACCTTCGGGCTGGTGCCGCGGATGTCTGCAACCGTCAGCAGGTACAGCGCGGTCAACCCGCGCTCGTCGACCACGCGTGCCGCAAAATTCTTGATCACGTCGGGGTCGGACAGGTCTTCCTTCTGCGCCACCCGCGACATCGTCAGGTGTTCACGCACCAGGAATTCGATCTGCCTGGCGTCTTCGGCACCGATACCGTGGTCGCGGCAGAAGCGCCGCGATTCGGTCGCGCCGAGCTCCGAGTGATCACCGCCCCGACCCTTGGCCACATCGTGGAACAGCGCGGCCACATAGAGGATCCACGGCTTGTCCCAGCCCGACGCCAGGTGCGAGCAAAACGGATATTCGTGTGCGTGTTCCGGGATGAAGAAGCGCCGGATGTTGCGCAACACCATCAGGATGTGCTGGTCGACCGTGTAGACGTGGAACAGGTCGTGCTGCATCTGCCCGACGATGCGCCGGAACACCCACAGATAACGGCCGAGCACCGAGGTCTGGTTCATCAGCCGGAACGCGTGGGTATGCCCTTCCGGCTCAAGCAGGATCTGCATGAAGGTCGAGTGATTGACCGGATCGTGCCGGAATTCGGCATTCATCAGGTCACGGGCGTTGTAGAGGGCGCGCAGCGTTCGTGCCGACAGGCCCTTGGTTCCGACGCTCTGCTGGTACACCAGAAAGGTTTCCAGGATGGCGTGCGGGTCGCGCTCGTACAGGTCGTCGCTGACAACCTCGAGCATGCCGCCGCGTTCGAGAAACTTGTCGTTGATCGGCCGCATCGGCGCGTCGCGCGAGCCTTCGATCTGCTCCTCGATGTTGAGCATGCAGATCTGGTTCAGCTGGTTGACCGCCTTCGCCGCCCAGTAGTAGCGCTTCATCAGCACCTCGGAGCTGCGCTGACCTGGCGTCGCCAGGTAGCCGAATTGCTCGGCCACGGCGGTCTGCAGGTCGAATACCAGCCGGTCTTCGCGGCGCTTCGCGATGATGTGCAACTGGGCGCGGATCAGGCGCAGCAAACCCTCGTTGCGATTGAACTGCTTGCACTCGAACTCGGTGATCAGGCCCTTGGCCATCAGGTCGCGCCAGGTCTTGCCGATACCCGCCGCACGTGCAATCCAGATCAGCACCTGCAGATCGCGCAGGCCACCCGGGCTTTCCTTGCAGTTGGGTTCGAGGGCATATGGCGTGTCCTCGTATTTGAGGTGGCGCTGGCGCATCTCCAGCGTCTTGGCGCGCAGGAACGCGGGCGGGTCGATCGCCTGGGTGGTGGCGCGGCGGAAGTGGCTGTAGATCCGCTTGTCGCCGCACAGGTAGCGCGATTCCAGCAGCGCGGTCTGCACCGTGACATCGCGCCGCGCCTCTTCGACACATTCCTCGACCGTGCGCACACTCGAGCCGATTTCCAGGCCGATATCCCAGCAGGCGGTGATGAAGGCCTCGACCTTCGGCGTCAGGTCGTCGTCGCCGATCACCGATGGCGTGGGTGTGGGCAGCAGCAACAGCACGTCGATATCGGAGTGCGGAAACAGCTCGCCGCGACCGAACCCGCCGACTGCCACGAGCGCGGCATCGCCGGGCATGCCGCGCACCTGCCACAGCTGCATCAACGCCTTGTCGACATGCGCGGCCAGCTGACGGATCAGGCCGGTGGCTGCGCGCGCGGTCGGGCGGCCGCGCGAGAACTGGTCGATCAACGTCTGCTTGCCCTGGCGAAACTGGCTGCGCAGGCCGGCCACATCCAGCGCGTCCACCACCGGCGCGGTTGCGGGATCGATTCGCGCGATCGAAGCGTCCGGGGGCTGCGGCAGACTGGTGTCGAAGCGGACGGTGGCTTCTTCGTTGATCATCAGTCCGCTGGTTTCACGCGGTTGCGGTCGCGGGGGACAGCGCGGCTGCTGCGGTGGCGAAGGCCGGCGGCGCGGGAGTGCCAGCCGATACGGTCAGAACCTCGTAACCGGTCTCGGTGACCAGAACCGTGTGCTCCCACTGTGCCGACAAGGATCGATCCTTGGTAACGATGGTCCAGCCATCACCCGCCTCGCGGATCTCGCGCCGGCCCGCATTGATCATCGGCTCGATCGTGAACACCATGCCCGGCACCAGCTTTTCCAGCGTGCCCGGGCGGCCGTAGTGCAGCACCTGCGGCTCTTCGTGGAATTTCTGGCCGATGCCGTGGCCGCAGAACTCGCGCACCACCGAGAAACCGTTGTTCTCGGCGAAGGTCTGGATCGAATGGCCGATGTCGCCCAGCGTGGCGCCCGGTTTGACCTTGGCAATGCCGCGCCACATCGCGTCATACGTGAACTGGCACAGGCGCTTGGAGGCGATCGAACCCTCGCCGACCACGAACATGCGGCTGGTATCGCCGTGCCAGCCGTCCTTGATCACGGTCACGTCGATGTTGACGATGTCGCCGTTCTTCAGCGCCCGGTTGTTCGGGATGCCGTGGCAGACCTGGTGATTGATCGAGGTGCAGATCGATTTCGGGTACGGCGTATAGCCCGGCGGCGCGTAGTTGAGCGGTGCCGGAATGGCCTGCTGCACCCCGACGATGTAGTCGTGGGCGAGCTTGTCCAGCGCCTCGGTGCTGATGCCGGGCTTCACATGTTCGGTCAACATGTCGAGCACTTCCGACGCCAGCCGCCCGGCGACTCGCATCGCCTCGATATCGGCGGAGTTTTTGATGGTGATCGTCATCCTCGGATTATCTCACCGGCCCGCTAAAATTCGGGCTTACCCCGATCTGCCCCCGGGCCTTGTCGGTTTCCATCACCTGCGGCCCTTGCGCCCGCTGTCGCCACCATCCCGCGAATGTCCAGCCCCCAGCACCTGCTTCATTTCGAGGGCGGTGACGCACTCTCCGAGTTCCGGGCCCGTGCGCTGCTGCCGCGCCTGCAGGCTGCGTTCGCCGGCATCACCGCGGTGCATGCGCGTTTCGTGCACTGGGTGCGCAGCGATGCGCCGCTGCAACGTTCAGCGACCGACAGCCTGGAAGGCCTGCTGCGTTACGGCGATCCGTACCGAGGTCCGGCCGCAGCGGCCAAGGATGGTCTCGTCATCGTGGTCGCGCCGCGCCTGGGCACCGTCTCGCCCTGGGCCAGCAAGGCCACCGACATCGCCCACAACTGCGGCCTGCCGATCCGCCGTATCGAGCGGGTCACCGAATATGTGCTGAGCCTGAAATCCGGCCTGCTCGGCGGCGTCAAGCTACCTGATGCCAAGCAGCGCACCGCGCTGGCCGCGCTGCTGCACGATCGCATGACCGAATCGGTGCTGCCGCACCGCGAGGCCGCCATCCACCTGTTCGACGAGCAGCCGGCGCAGCCGATGGTGCGGGTCGACATTCTCGGCGGCGGTCGCGACAGCCTGGTGGCGGCGAACCGCGAATTCGGCCTGGCGCTGTCGAACGACGAGATCGACTATCTGGTCGATGCCTTCATCGGCCTGCAACGCAACCCCAGCGATGTCGAGCTGATGATGTTCGCGCAGGCCAACAGCGAACATTGCCGGCACAAGATCTTCAACGCGCAGTTCACCATCGATGGCGCCGCGCAGCCGCAATCGATGTTCCAGATGATCCGCCACACCCACCAGCAGGCGCCGCAGCACACCGTGGTGGCCTACAGCGACAACGCCTCGGTGATGGAAGGGGGCGAGATCGAATCGTGGCGCCCGCAAGGCTTCACCAACGCGCCGAGATATGTCGGCACGCGCGACACCATGCACGTGTTGATGAAGGTCGAGACGCACAACCACCCGACCGCGATTTCGCCATTTCCCGGCGCATCGACCGGCGCCGGCGGCGAGATCCGCGACGAAGGTGCGACCGGCCGCGGCTCCAAGCCCAAGGCCGGCCTCACCGGCTTCAGCGTCTCAAACCTGGCCTTGCCCGGCACCGACGAGCCCTGGGAGCGCCACCCGATCGGCCGGCCGGCCCACATTGCCAGCCCGCTGCAGATCATGATCGACGGCCCGCTAGGCGGCGCAGCCTTCAACAACGAATTCGGCCGGCCCAACCTGGCCGGCTATTTCCGCGTCTTCGAGCAGGACGTGGCCGGCGTGCGCCGGGGTTATCACAAGCCGATCATGATTGCGGGTGGCATGGGCAGCATCGCGGCCGGCCAGACGCACAAGGTCCAGTTTCCGGCCGGCACGCTGCTGATCCAGCTCGGCGGCCCCGGCATGCGCATCGGCATGGGCGGCGGTGCGGCCAGCTCGATGGCGGCCGGCGCCAATGCAGCCGCGCTGGATTTCGATTCGGTGCAACGCGGCAACCCCGAAATCGAACGCCGCGCGCAAGAGGTCATCAACCACTGCTGGGCGCTCGGCGACGCGAATCCGATCCTGGCGATTCACGATGTCGGCGCGGGTGGCATCTCGAACGCGTTTCCGGAACTGGTCGACGGGGCAGGGCGCGGCGCCCGTTTCGACCTGAGCCAGGTGCCGCTGGAAGAAAGCGGCCTGGCGCCGAAGGAAATCTGGTGCAACGAGAGCCAGGAGCGCTACGTGATGGCGGTGTCGCCCGACGCGCTGCCGCTGTTCGAGGCGATGTGCGGGCGCGAGCGCTGCCCGTTCGCGGTCGTCGGTGTCGCGACCGCCGAGCCGCAGCTGCTGCTCGAACAGCCCGACAGCGATGACCGCCCGATCGACATGCCGATGGATGTGTTGCTCGGCAAGCCGCCGAAGATGCACCGCGTGGTCGAGCGCGTGGCCCGCGAGGAGGCGGCCCTCGACCTGGGTGATGCCGATCTGCAGCAGGTCGCATTCGACGTGCTGCGCCATCCCACGGTGGCCAGCAAGCGATTCCTGATCACCATCGGCGACCGCACCGTCGGCGGGCTCAGCCACCGCGATCCGATGGTCGGCCCGTGGCAGGTGCCGGTGGCCGATTGCGCGGTCACGCTGGCCGATTACCAGGGCTTTCGCGGCGAGGCGATGAGCCTGGGCGAACGCACGCCGCTGGCCGCACTCGATGCGCCGGCATCCGGCCGGATGGCGGTCGGCGAGGCGATCACGAACCTGTTGGCCGCGCCGTTCGAGCTGTCGCGTGTCAAGCTCAGCTGCAACTGGATGGCAGCGTGTGGCGAGGCCGGTGAAGACGCCGCGCTGTACGACACCGTCAAGGCGGTCGGCCTCGAGTTGTGCCCGGCGCTCGGCATCAGCGTGCCGGTCGGCAAGGACAGCCTGTCGATGCGCACCCGCTGGAACGACAGCGCAGGTGACGGGGTAACGGCATCGCCCCCCGCGGGGGCTGCCGCCGGCCGCTCCGGAGCGGCCGCGCGCTGGCCGGCGGGCGTTGAGCGCTCGGTCGTCGCGCCGGTCTCGCTGATCGTCACCGCCTTTGCAACGCTGGCCGATGTGCGGGCCACGCTGACGCCGCAACTGCGCACCGGCGACACCACGCTGGTGCTGATCGACCTCGGCCAGGGCAAGAAGCGCATGGCCGGCGCGATGCTGGCGCAGGTGCTGGGCCAGTTCGGCAGCGCGTCGGTCGACGGCCTGCCCGATCTGGACGATCCGCAGTTGCTGAAGAGCCTGGTCGACGCGATCAACCAGCTGCGCGGCGAAGGCAAGCTGCTGGCCTATCACGACCGCAGCGATGGCGGCCTGTGGGCCACGGTGTGCGAAATGGCCTTTGCCGGCCACCTCGGCGTCAGCCTGAACATCGACATGCTGGTGACCGAGAGCGACGGCATCACCGACAGCCGCGCCGAATACGGTGATTCGAAAAACTGGGCCACGCAAGTCAGTGCCCGCCGCCAGGAACTGACGTTCAAGGCGCTGTTCAACGAGGAACTCGGCGCCGTGATCCAGGTGCCGACCGAGGTGCGCAACGAGGTGATGCAGACGCTGCGCAGCCACGGCCTGAGCAAACATTCACACTTCATCGGCAAGACCAACCAGCGCGGCATCGTCGAGATCTGGCGCGATGCAAAATCGATCTTCAACGCGCCGCTGGCCGATCTGCAGCGCAGCTGGGACGAGGTGAGCTGGCGCATCGCCGCGCTGCGCGACAACCCGGCCTGTGCCGATGCCGAACACGA
>JANNNE010000111.1:0-46335 GCA_031398385.1 Ideonella sp. | reverse complement strand
TGGTTCGACGGCAATCCCGCTACAGTGCCACATCAGCCTTGATGATGTTTCTCCACGATGTCCTTCGATCTTCTGATGCGCGAGGCGCTCGACCTCGCGGCGCGCGCGATTGGTCTGAGCGAGCCCAATCCGCGGGTCGGGTGTCTGCTCGTAACCCCCGATGGCCGGGTGATCGGGCGCGGCCATACGCAGCAGGCGGGTGGCCCGCACGCCGAAGTGATGGCCTTGCGCGATGCCGAAGCCGCTGGTGAAGCGGTTCGAGGCGCCACCGCCGTCGTCACGCTGGAACCCTGTGCCCACCATGGCCGCACGCCGCCCTGCTGCGACGCGCTGATCGCGGCCGGCATTGGCCGGGTTGTCTACGCGCTCGAAGACCCGTATCCCCAGGTGGCCGGCCAGGGTGCGGCGCGTTTGCACACAGCCGGCATCGAGGTTCAGGTGTTGCAGGCAGGCGATCTCGCGACCGCCGCGCGCGAGCTGAACATCGGGTTTTTCTCGCGCATCGAACGCGGCCGGCCCTGGGTCAGGATGAAGGTAGCCGCGTCGCTCGACGGCCGCAGTGCGCTCGACAACGGCATCAGCCAATGGATCACCGCGGAGCCGGCACGGCGCGACGGCCACGCCTGGCGCCGCCGCGCCGGTGCCGTGCTGACCGGCGCCGGAACCATCAGGGACGACAACCCGCGTCTCGACGTGCGACTGGTCGAGACCGCACGCCAGCCGCTTCGTGTCGTGGTCGACTCTCGCCTGGACATCTCGCCACAGGCGCGCATCTTCGAAAGTTCGGGCGCGGTCTTGATCTATGCCGCTGCAGCCGACAAGGCGCGCGCCGACGCCTTGAGCAAGCGCGGCGCCGAGATCGCCTGGCAGCCCGGCGAGCGTGGCAAGGTCGACTTGCCGGACATGCTTCGCGACCTTGCCGAACGCGGCATCAACGAGTTGCATGTCGAGGCCGGCCATCGCCTGAACGGCTCGCTGGTGAGCGAAGGGCTGGTCGACGAATACCTGATCTACCTCGCGCCAATGTTGATCGGCGATGGGCGCGGACTGGCCGATTTCGGTCGCCTGACCAGTCTCTCGGACGCACCACGCTTGCGCTTCACCGACGTGACCCTGATCGGCGACGACTTGCGCCTGCTGTTACGGCCGGCCGAATAGCGCCCGGGCGGTCTGCCGGACGTCATCTGCCTCAATTTCCTCCTCGAAGCGGCGAAACGGTCGCGGACCGACAATTGCGGCATGTTCACCGGAATCATCAGCGGCATCGGCCGCATCACCGTTGTCGCGCCGATCGGCGAGTCGGGCAGACCAGCCGGCGCGTCCGACGGGCGACGCCTGCACCTGGATGCTCCGGCTGGATACCTAGCCGATGTGCAACTCGGCGACAGCATCGCCATCAATGGCGCCTGCATGACCGTCACCGCCTTCGATGCCGCGGCCTCCTGGTTTGAGTTCGACATTTCAGCGGAAAGTCTGTCGAAAACCAGCGGCCTGGCCGAGCCGGGACCGGTCAACCTTGAAAAGGCACTGCGCGCCGGTGAGCGCCTCGGTGGCCATCTGGTCAGCGGCCATGTCGATGGTGTCGGCCAGGTGAGCCATTTCGCTGCGGTCGGAGAATCCTGGGAGTTGCGGGTACGCGCGCCACGCGACCTCGCACGCTTTCTGGCCTACAAGGGATCCATCACCGTCGACGGCGTGAGCCTGACGGTCAATCGGGTGCTCGACCTGCCCGAAACGGATGGCGGCGGCTGCGAATTCAGCATCAACCTGATTCCCCACACCGTATCCAACACCACGCTGGGGCGCCTCGCACCCGGGGCCGCGGTCAACCTCGAAATCGACCAGGTCGCGCGCTACGTCGAGCGGCTCACAACGCGCGGCGGCTGAGGCAGCCTCGCGAGCGGCCTGGCGGAGAAACTCGCCGCACCCCCACCTACAATCCAGACATGTCGATTTCTCCCGTCCCTGAACTCGTTGCCGAACTGGCGGCCGGTCGCATGGTCATCCTGGTCGACGAGGAAGACCGCGAGAACGAAGGCGACCTGGTCCTGGCCGCCGATCACGTGACCCCGGAGGCCATCAATTTCATGGCCAAGTTCGGCCGCGGCCTGATCTGTCTGACCCTGACCCGCGAACGCTGCGAGCGCCTGCGGCTGCCGCCGATGGCCAGCCGCAACGGCGCCCAGCACGGCACGGCCTTCACGGTTTCGATCGAAGCGGCCAGCGGCGTCAGTACCGGCATATCGGCCGCCGACCGGGCACGCACGGTGGCGGCAGCCGTCTCCCGCGAGGCCAAGGCCGAAGACCTGGTCCAGCCCGGCCACATCTTTCCGCTGCAGGCACAGGACGGCGGCGTGCTGATGCGCGCCGGCCACACCGAAGCCGGTTGCGACCTCGCCGCGATGGCCGGGCTCAGCCCCGCATCGGTGATCTGCGAGGTGATGCGCGACGATGGCGAGATGGCACGGCTGCCCGATCTGCAGATCTTCGCCGAGCAACATGGATTGAAGATCGGCACCATTGCCTCGTTGATCGAATACCGCAGCCGCAACGAAACCCTGATCGAGCGCGTCGGGCAACGCATCATCACCACCGCCCAGGGCGCCTTCGATTGCGTGACCTTCCGTGATCGCACCGGCGGTCTGCACCTGGCACTGAGCCAAGGCCACTGGACGGCAGACGACGAGGTGTTGGTCCGGGTGCATGAACCTCTTTCGGTGCTCGACCTGCTCGACACCGGACCCTGCGGACATTCATGGCCGCTGCCCAAGGCGCTGGCAGCCTTGCAGCGAGCGCCGGCTGGTGCAGCCATCCTGCTCAATTGCGGCGAAAGTGCCGCCGACCTCGATGCCAGGTTGAAAACTTACGATGCGCCGATCGTCAAGAGGCGCCCGCAAATGGATTTGCGCACCTACGGCATCGGCGCCCAGATCCTGCGCGATCTCGGCATCTACAAGATGACGCTGCTCGGCAGCCCGCGCCGCATGCCCAGCATGGTCGGTTATGGCCTCGAGATCCTCGGCTTCGAACCACCCCAGGCCACGGCATGAGCGCGGCACCACCGATCCATCCGGCCGACTCGGGCCGACGCACCATCATCAAGCGGGCAAGGATGATCCATGCAAGGCGCTGATACGGGCGGGGCCCAAGATCTGGATGGCCGCGATCTGCGAATCGGCGTGGTCCAGGCCCGCTTCAATTCGGCGCTGACCGACCAGTGCTGGCAAGCCTGCCTGGCTGAACTGACCGAGCTCGGCGTGGCCGCCAAACATGTGAAACATGTGCAGGTGCCGGGCGCGCTCGAAATCGGCGTTGTCTTGCTCGCGATGGCGCAGAGCGACGACTTCGATGCCTTGATCGCGATTGGCTGCATCATCCGCGGCGAAACCTATCACTTCGAGCTGGTGGCCAACGAAAGCGGCGCCGCCGTTACCCGGGTTTCGCTCGATCACAGTGTCCCGATCGCCAACGCGGTGCTGACCGTCGAGAACGAAGCGCAGGCCTGGGCGCGTGCTGAAGAAAAAGGCCGTGACGCGGCGCGGGTGGCGGTCGAAATGGCCAATCTGATGGACGAACTGTTTTGAGCGACGATCCCAAGCCCGACGCCGCAGCCGACAAAGCAACAGCCCCGCGGCGCGCAGGCGGCCGACGCGGCAGCGGCGCCCCCGGCAAGAAATCACCGCGAAGGCGCTCGCGCGAGGCCGCGCTACAGGGACTGTACGAGTGGTTGCTGGGCGGATCGGACGGCGGCGTGATCGATGCCCACATGCGCGAACTCGAGTTCTACGAAGGCTGCGACACTGCCCACTTCGACGCCTTGCTGCATGGCTGCATCCGCGAGGCAGCCGATCTGGATGCGGTGCTGGCGCGCCACGTCGACCGTCCGACCAAGGACTTGTCGCCAGTTGAACATGGTGTTCTGCTGCTGGGTGCCTATGAGCTGAAACACTGCATCGACATCCCCTACAAGGTGGCGATCAACGAAGCAGTCGAGCTGGCCAAGAGTTATGGCGGCACTGATGGCCACCGATACGTCAATGGCGTGCTGGACAAGGTGGCGATGGATTTGCGTCAGGTTGAGGTGAATGCCGCACGTGCGGCGCGCGAAACACAGCGCTGAGTCGATCGCCGCGGCGCACCGGTCCGTTGCCATCTGGTCGAATTCATCGCGTTCGGCCCTTTCTGAATGTTCCACACAGCCAATCGATTCATGACCAAACCTGCGCACACTCGCCCGTGCCGGACTGCGCCCGCGACAGCTGCAATCACCCAATTCCTGCGGCGCTTGGCCGTCGGTCTGGGCGTTTTTATGGGAGGACTGATCACCGGTCCGGTGATGGCGCAAGACGCAACACAGAACGCGGTGGCCGGCCCCCCTTCAGCGATCGACTTCTACCGCCATCCCCAGATGGGTCAGGTCAGGTTGTCGCCAACCGGGCGACGTCTGGCGCTCGCGCTGAGCGCCGGCGAGCGTGTCGCATTGGCAGTGCTGGACCTGGAGGGCGGCTCGCCGCCGAAGGTGGTGGCGCATTACAGCGATGCCGATGTGCGCAACTTCGCGTGGGTCGGCGAAGACCGCCTGATCTACAGCCTGATCAACCTGCAGCGTGGTTCGGGAGACCAGGACTTCGCGCCCGGGCTGTTCGCGGTGCGCGCCGATGGCAGCAGCCAGCGCGCCCTGGTGAACACCCGAAACGACTTCGTCCGGGTGGCGACCAACATTCGCAATCGGGCGCTCGAATGGAACCACATCCTGCTGCACGTGCCGGAGACCGAAGATGCCGACGCCAACGAGATCATCGTCGGCAAGATGTCGTTCAACAACCTGGGCGAGCTGACCGCAGTGGTTCCGATGCGGCTCAACGTGGACAACGTCTCGCTGCAATCGTTGGGCGAAGGCATTCCCGACCATGCAGCCCGCTGGTTGTTCAACCGTCGGGGACAGCCCCGCGTGGTCAGCACACTGTCGCAACAAGGCAAGGTGTCGGTATTCCGACGCACCGCTGACGATCAGGACTGGAAACTGCTGGCAACCATGCCAGCGCAGGCGCGAAGCTGGATCCCGGAGGATATCGACGAGTCCGACGGTCTGTATGTCAGCGTGCCGGAAGGGCCGGCTGGCACCAGCGTGCTCAAGCGATTCGATTTCAAGACCGGCAAACCGGCAACCGAATCACTGGTCAGCACGCCCGGATTCGATTTCAACGGCGACCTGATTCACGATCGCGCGGGTGCCGTGCTGGGCATGCGCGTCACCACCGATGCGCTGGCAACAGTCTGGTTCGACAAACGCCTCGCGGCATGGCAGGCCGAAGCCGACAAGGCCTTGCCTGGGCGAATCAACCGGATCGACTGCCGGCGCTGTCGCGACAATGACCCGGTCCTGCTGATCAACTCCTGGTCGGATCGGCATCCGGGCGAGCTGTTCATCCTGCGGCCGACGCGCACCACCGCACGCTGGGATCGAATTGGCGCCCTGCGCAAGGAAATCGACCCGCGCCACATGGCGACCCTGGACTTGCACCGGGTGGCCACCCGCGACGGGCTGGAAATCCCGGTGTGGATCACGCTGCCGACCCCCGTGGCCGCCGACCCGGCAGCATCCGCCAGCAAGTCAGCCCCGCGGCCTGCCGTGGTCCTGGTGCATGGGGGACCTTGGGCCAACAGCGGAGCCTGGCATTGGCGAGCCGATGCGCAGTTCCTGGCATCGCGCGGCTACGTGGTGATCGAGCCCGAGTTCCGCGGCAGCACCGGGTTCGGCGCTCGGCACTTTCGTGCCGGTTTCAAGCAGTGGGGCCTTGCGATGCAGGACGACGTCGCGGATGCACTCAAATGGGCCGTGGAAAAGGGAATGGTCGATCCGAAACGCGTCTGCATAGCCGGCGCCAGTTATGGCGGTTATGCCGCCCTGATGGGCCCGATCCGCTACCCCGATCTGTACCGCTGTGCCGTGTCGTGGGTCGGTGTCAGCGAGCCGGCTCTGATGATGCAGAGCAGCGGCTGGAGCGATTTTTCGGACGAGGCGCGGCGTTTCTCCTGGCCTGAACTGGTGGGTGATCCGGTCAAGGATGCGGCCTTGCTCGCAGACGCATCGGCCCTGCGCCAGGCCAAGCGACTGAAGATACCGGTGCTGATGGCCTATGGCGCACTCGATCGCCGGGTGCCACTGGAGCAAGGCGAACGCATGCGCGCTGCGCTGACCGACGCGGGCAATGCGCCGGAATGGGTGGTCTATCCCGAGGAGGGCCACGGCTGGCTGCGAGAAGCCAACCGCGTCGACTTCGCACGGCGCATGGAGACCTTTCTGGCCAGGCACCTCAAGTGAAGGTGGCGCGTCCGGGTACGGGCCCGTCGCGAGCCATCAAACCGGACTTGTGATCGAGCACCGATCCGTGCACGCGTTGTCCCGTCGACCCCACGGCTTAAACTGCGATCTTTCGAGCCTCTCGCCGGTCAAGGCCCAAGACATCGCAATGTTGCTCATGGTTGGCGTCTCCGGTCCTGTCTCCGGTCCTTTCTGACAGCAATGAAACTGGCCAAACGCCTGGGTTCGATCGAGCCGTTCTACGTGATGGAATTCGCAAAGGCGGCCGCCGAGATGGCACGCCTGCCCGCGTGTGATCCGCGCCAGGGCGGATCGCCGATGATTTTCCTGAACATCGGTGAGCCCGATTTCACCGCGCCGCCGCTGGTCCGGCAGGCGGCCGCGCTGGCGATCGAAAAGGGCCGCAGCCAATATACCGACGCCACCGGTCTGCCCGCGCTGCGCGAACGCATCGGCCACTGGTACCAAGAACGCTTCGGCCTCGAGGTCGAGCCCGATCGCATCGTCGTCACCGCCGGCGCATCGGCCGCGCTACAGTTGGCCTGTCTCGCGCTGATCGAGGCCGGTGACGAGGTGTTGCTGCCCGATCCGAGCTACCCGTGCAACCGGCACTTCGTCGCCGCCGCCGACGGTACCTCGGTGCTGTTGCCGGCCGGTCCGGCCGAACGTTTCCAGCTCAGTGCGCGGGCCGTGGCGGAGGCCTGGGGACCGGCCACGCGTGGCGTGTTACTCGCATCACCATCCAATCCGACCGGCACCTCGATCGACCCGGCCGAGATGGCCCGGATCGTCGACGTGGTGCGCCAGCGCGGCGGGTTCACCTTGGTCGACGAAATCTACCTCGGCCTCAGTTTCGACGACCGTTTCGGGCAAAGTGCGCTGGTCCACGGCCAGGACCACGGCGACGATGTCATCTCGATCAACAGTTTCTCGAAATATTTCAACATGACCGGCTGGAGGCTCGGCTGGATGGTGGTACCGCGCCAGCTGATCCCGTCGATCGAGAAGTTGGCGCAAAACCTCTTCATCTGCCCCTCGACCTTGGCACAACATGCCGCGCTGGCCTGTTTCGAGCCCGAGTCGATTGCCGAGTACGAACGGCGGCGCGCCGAGTTTCGCAAGCGCCGCGATCGGCTGGTGCCAGCGCTCGAAGCGCTCGGCCTGCCGGTACCGGTGATGCCGGATGGCGCGTTCTATGCGTGGGCGGATTGCAGCCGCTTCGCCGATCCGGCCGCTGGCGGCAGCTGGGAATTTGCCTTCACGCTGATGCGCGAGGCGCACCTGGCCGCCACGCCCGGGCGGGATTTCGGCCGCCACGACACCGCCCGATTCGTGCGCTTTTCCTACGCCAACTCGCTGGAGCAACTCGACGAGGCACTGCAGCGGCTGGCGACAGTGCTGCCGCGGTTGCAGCGCACATGAGCGGCGTCGCAGCCATCGTCTTCCGCAGCCGCCTGAGGGTGTACTGGGAAGATACTGATGCCGGCGGCATCGTCTTCTACGCCAATTACCTCAAATATTTCGAGCGCGCACGCACCGAATGGCTGCGCGCCGCCGGTTTTTCACAGGAACGCCTGCGGGTCGACCGCGGCGTGATGTTCATCGTCGCGCAAACCGAATGCCGCTACCTGCTGCCGGCGCGCCTCGACGACGAGCTCGAAATCACCGTGGCGCGCGACCACGGCGGCCGCGTCGGCATGGTTCTTTCCCAGCAGGCCTGGCGGATCGGGCCGATTGGCCAGCCCGAGCAGCTGCTCTGCGAGGGCCGAATTCGCATCGCCAGCGTCGATGCCGGAACCTTCCGGCCCTGCCGCATCCCAAACGATCTTCTTTCCGCGCTCGAATGAACCAAGACATCTCGATCATCAAACTCGTTCTCGAAGCCAGTCTGGTCGTCCAACTCGTGATGGTCGGCCTGATGCTGACCTCTCTCGCCAGCTGGACTGTCATTTTCGGCAAGCTGTTCGGCCTGCGGCGGATTCGCGCCGACAGTGACCGTTTCGAACGCGAATTCTGGGCCGGCAAGAATCTGACCGAGTTGTATGCCGACGCCACCGAAAAACCCGACGGCTCGCCGATGGAGCGCATCTTTGCGTCCGGCATGCGAGAGTTCCTGAAGCTTCGCGAACGCCGGGCCGGCGACGCCGGTGCCCTGCTCGACGGTGCACGCCGTGCGATGCGGGCCAGCTACCAGCGTGAACTCGACACGATCGAAACCAACATGTCGTTTCTGGCCTCGGTCGGATCGGTCAGCCCATATGTCGGACTGTTCGGCACGGTGTGGGGCATCATGAACGCGTTCGTCGGCCTGTCGAACCTGCAGCAGGTCACATTGGCCACCGTCGCCCCGGGCATTGCCGAAGCCCTGGTGGCCACCGCGATCGGCCTGTTCGCGGCGATTCCGGCAGTGATCGCCTACAACCGATTCGCCCGCGACATCGATCGCATCGCGACCCAGTTCGAGACCTTCATCGAAGAGTTCTCGAACATCCTGCACCGCAACGCCGGACAGGGTCCCGGCGTGGCATCGCCCAGCACGGTGGGGGGCCGCTAGATGCCGGGTGTCAGCGGACGGGGTCGCGGCCACCGTCGCACCATCAACGAGATCAACATGGTGCCGTTCATCGACGTCATGCTGGTGCTGCTGATCATCTTCATGGTCAGCGCGCCGCTGATCACCACCGGCCTGGTCGATCTGCCGTCGGTGGGCAAAAGCACCCAGCAGCCGCAGCGGGTGATCGAGATCATCGTCGCACCCGACGAAGGGCTGCGCCTGCGCATCAGTGGTGAGAAGAATCCGCAGACCTTGCCGCTGCGCAGTCTGCCTGCCCGGGTGCGCGACCTGCAGGCCGGCGATGCCAATACGCCGGTCGTGATCTCGGCCGATCGCGGGGTCAAGTACGAGGCGGTCGTCCGGGTGATGGACAGCCTGCAACGCGCCGGCGTGCTGCGTGTCGGGCTCGCGGTCAAATCAGGCGGAGGCTGAGCAAAGCGTGAAAAACCCGCTGAAACACAGCAGCCGCGATCCGCTGATGCCGCGGCCGCCCGGTGGCATGCGGCGCGGCCTGATCCTGGCGCTGCTGGTGCATGCGGTGCTGATCATCGGTCTGGCGATCGGTGTCAACTGGAACTCCAGCAATCCCGAGGGCATTCAGGCCGAGTTGTGGGCTGCCGTGCCCCAGGTGGCCGCGCCGCGGGCAGCCGCTCCCGAGCCGCCACCACCGAAGCCCGAAAAACCGCAGCCGGTGGTCGAAAGACCCAAGCCCGCGCCGCCGCCACCAAAACCCGAACCGAAACCCGAACCTGAGCCGGCCAAGGTGTTGCCCGATCCGCAGATCGCGATCGAGAAGGCCAAGCGCGAGGAACGCGAACGCCGCCTTGAAGCACAGCGCGAGGACGAGGAAAAGGAGCGCCAGAAAAAGGAAGCAGCGAAGAAGCTCGTGGAAAAGAAGGCGGCCGAGAAAAAAATCGAGCTGGCCAAGGCCGAGGCGGCCACGAAGGCGCTCGAAGCCAGGCAGACCGCCGAAAAAGCGGCCAAGGCCGAGCTTGAACAGGAGAAGAAACGCAAGGCGGAGGAACTGCGCCAGGCCAAGCTGGACGAAGCGCGAGAAAAGGCCGAAGCCAAGCGGATTGCCGACAACCGGGAAGAGGCGCTCAAGCGCATGTTGAGTCAGGCCGGCGGAAGCACCGGCGAGGTCGGGTCGAAAGGCAAGGCGGAACAGAACGCCGCACCATCGGACGGTTATGCCGGCCGGGTCAAGGCACGCGTCAAGCCCAACATCGTCTTCGTCGATCAGCTCACCGAAAATCCGCAGGCCGAGGTGCTGGTGCGCCTGGCCCCGGACGGCCGAATCATCAGCCAGAAGCTGGTGCGAAGCAGCGGCAGCGCTGAATGGGACCAGGCGGTGCAACGCGCGATCGACCGCACCGAAATCCTGCCGCGCGATGTCGACGGCCGGGTACCGTCGAGCATGCTGATCGCGTTCCGGCCGCGCGAATAGCATCCCGCGGCGACGTCGATCAGACGCCGTCGAGCAAATACTTCTCGACGAAGCGCCGGTCGATGTGGTTCTTCCAGCGCCAGACCCAGTCGGCTTCGAAAGACCACCTATTCCAGCTGGCAATCGCCCGCTGCTCGCCGCAGGCCAACAAGGCAAGGCTATGTTGCTGCGGCTGGTAGGTCTGCAATTCACCGCCGGCCATGAAGTGGCGCAGATTCGCCGCCAGCGGCGGGCCGGCGCGTACCGCGTAGACACCGCTTTTCGGATGCGAGACATCGCGTCGCGTCGCGACATCGCCGGCCGCGAAGACCTGCGGGTGCGAAACACTTTGCAAGGTCGGTCCGGTTTCGACAAATCCCTGCGGGTTGCATTGCAGGCCGCTGCCCGCCAGCCACGGCGCTGCCGCCGCCCCGATGCACAAGATCGGCCAGTCGCATGCCAGCTCCAGGCCGCTCTTCAGCTGCAAGCAGGTGGCACCGATCTGTTCGCAGACATCATCGAAGATCGTGACCCCGCAACGCTTCAAGGCCCGGGTCGCGCGCCGCTGCAAGCCGCCAGACTGCCCGCCGAGAACCGGACCGCCGCCGGTCACGATCGCCACCGCAACGGCTGACCCGAGCCGGTATTTGAACGCCATGGCAAGCTCGACACCGGCCGCACCGCCCCCGATCACCACCAGGCTGCCCGCCAGTTCGCCGGTATGCTGGTCGAGCAGCGCCTGCCAGCGGGCGATGAAAGTCTCGATCGGCCGCACCGGCCAGGCGTATTCGTCGGCACCGGTGACCACCCCGGTCGGCATCACCGGGCCGGTATCCAGGCTCAGCGCCTCGTAGCGCAGGCGATCGCCGTTGGACAAGCTCACGCAGCGCGCGCCGGTATCGAGTGCGGTCGCACTGGCCTGCACAAAAGTCACCCCGGCCGCCGAAGCGAGCGGCGGCAACGGGATCACGCAATCATCGACTGCGTAGTGCCCGGCCACGAGTCCGGGCACCATGCCCGAATACAGTTGCCTCGGAAACGGCGAGACCAGCGTGACCTGCGTCGCAGGCATCGGCTCACGAGCCAGCTCGCGCAGCACATGAACATGGGCATGGCCGCCGCCCAGCAACAACAGCCGCTTCACGGTTCGAGCCTGACGTCGGCGACAAAGGCGAGGCTGCGACCGCCAGTGTTGTCGGCATCCGCGCCGATTGCAATCGCCTGGATCGGTGGCACCCGGTTCGGACTTTCATCGCCGAACAGCGATGCGAAATCGGCGGCCAGTACGCGGCGTTCCGTCTGCCAGCGCCGCTCGGCCGAAGATCCGGATCGCAGCACCAGGTATCGCACCCGCCGCGAATAGGCGTTGTCGATCCGCGTGCCGACCGCCAGCGTGGTATCCCAGACATAACAGATGGTTGCCGCTGGCAGCTCCACGCCGGTGCGTGATCGCGCAATCCGCAGGATCTGGCGCTCGACGAACGGCACCTGATCGATCGGCATGTCGAACAATACGCAGACCTTGGCACTGGTGTCGTCGCTCTGCTTGCTCCGCAGGTCGGCCGCCCGGTTCAGTTCGTCGACCCGCCACTGCCAGCTCAGCGTTGTCGTCGCAACTGCCGGGGTTCGCGCCAGCGGGTGAACCAGGTTGCCGTACGACGCCTGGGCCTCGATTCGGACAGCCTGGCGCCCATCGACTCCGGCAACGCTGAACCGCGTATCGGGAAAGCGCTGGTCGGGCACCCGCTCGAAGCGCCAAGCCGGGTTGGGCGGCCCATCGCCTGCAGGCGCCGCAAGAGGCGCCAGTGCGTTCGATGCCTGCGCCGCCGCGCAGCCCGACAGGGCCACGATCGCCGCGGCCAGAACGCGTCTAGCGGCCAACGGCATTCAGCGACCAGTCGTACTCCAGATATTCGATCGGCAGCGAACCGGCGCGCAGCTTGGCCTGTACAGCCGGGTCGTCACTGAGGACCTTGGCGTAACGGCCGAATACGTCCCCCACCTTGCGCAGCCCGAGGTGGCCCTGCTCGAAGTCTTCGGGGAACCACTTGAAAATCATGCTGACTTCGAGCTTGCCGTCGCGAACCCGGTTGCGGGTGGGGTCGCCCACAAACCGCAGCATGCCGTCCTCGAGTTGTGTCTCGATTCGAGGAGCGACGAACGCTTCGTCGCGCAGCGCCGGGCAGCCGATGCTGGCGCAGTTGACCGCCGCGTGGATCCTCGGTTCGGCGTAGTTCGGGCGCAGCTGTTCATGTTCGATCCAGTCAAGCGTATGTTTGGCGCCCAGCAGCGTGAAGAAATCTTTTTTCCAGGGCGACTGGAATACGCTGCCCAGGTCCTTGATCGACTTCAAGTCCGGAAATTTGGTCAGGATCAACTCGACCGTGAAGGCGTTGTAGGCATTGATCAGGAACGCCATGCGCTGCGGCTTGGTCCAGCCGTCGAATTCCTTGCGGCTGACCGCCGAATAGCTGTCCAGCACCTGCTTCAATGCCGGGCGATCACGCTGGAATGCCGCATAGTCGACCCGGCTCTGCTTGTTGTCGGGAAGCCATTTGACATGACGCTTGACCAGCGCATCCCAGGCCGCGTGATCATGGGCGAACTGGGCCTGAACCGGATTCGCGAGAAGCAGGGCAAGCACCGCCACCAGCGACAGGTAAAAGGCATGGACCCGGCGCAGCAAGACGCCAGAACTTGCGGAAATGGTCGATTCAAATGTGGTCATGATGAGTCAAGCAACAGGCTGATCAGGGATGGAAGGCGCGGCCGGATCAGCCGCGCTCCCAGGCGTGGTATTTCGCAATCCATTCGAGCACGCGCTTGGGTTGATGCGCGCGTTTCCATTCGCCTGCGGCGTATTTGTTCGCTTCAGCCAGCGTCGGATAGGTGTGGATGGTGCCGAGAATCTTGTTCAGCCCGAGGCCATGACGCATGGCCAGCACGTACTCGGCCAGCAGATCGCCGGCATGCAGACCGACGATGGTCACGCCCAGGATCTTGTCCTTGCCGGGAACCGTGAGCACCTTGACGAATCCGGTGGTCGCGCTGTCGGCGATCGCGCGGTCGAGTTCCTCGAGTTCGAAGCGCGAGACCTCGTAGGCAATGCCCTTCTCCTTGGCATCCTGCTCGTTCAGGCCGACCCGCGCCACCTCCGGGTCGATGAAGGTGGCCCAGGGAATCACCGAGTAGTCGGCCTTGAACTTCTTGAATCGACCGAACAGTCCGTTGACCGCCGCATACCAGGCTTGGTGTGCCGCCGTGTGCGTGAACTGGAACGGCCCCGCCACATCGCCGGCGGCCAGGATATTCGGGTATTTGGTTTGCAGGTATTCGTTGGTCTCGACGGTGCGGCCCACATTGATACCGAGTTCCTCGATGCCGAAGCCTTTCAGGCGCGCGCTGCGGCCAACGGCGCACAACAACTGGTCGAACGGCAGGCGATGCTCGGATCCACCGGCTTCGACCACGATCCATTTGCGCGTCACGCCATCAACCTGATCGGTCTCGCAACGCAGCGCCTTGTGATTGGTCAGTACCCGCACGCCGTCGCGCTCGAGCGAACGCTGGGCAAGCTGGCTGACCTCTTCATCCTCGCGCAGCATGATTCGCGGCGCCATCTCGACCTGCGTGACCTGCGAGCCGAGGCGTGCGAAGCTTTGCGCCAGTTCGCAACCGATCGGTCCACCACCCAGAACCACCAGGCGTTCCGGCAACTCGCGCAGCCCCCACAGGGTGTCGCTGGTCAGGAATCCGACCTCTTGCAGCCCCGGCAGCGGCGGCACGAATGGCTGCGCGCCGGTGGCGATGACGATGTTGCGGGTGGTGAGGGTTTGCGTGCCTCCATCGTCGAGCGCGATCTCGACCGTCCAGGGGTTCAGCATTTTGGCCTTGCCCAGCACCACGTCGACCCCCAACCCGGTGTAGCGCTCGACCGAGTCGTGCGGCTCGACGTGTTTGACAACACGCGCGATGCGATCCATCACGTCACCGAAATCGACCTTCGCGCTGGCTTCGGCGACACCGTAAGCGGTCGAATGCCGGATCTGCGACAGCAGGGTCGCCGTCTTGATCAAGGCCTTGCTCGGCACACAGCCGTAGTTCAGGCAGTCGCCACCCATCTTGTGGCTCTCGACCAGCGTCACCTTGGCCTTGACCACCGCCGCGATGTACGAGGTCACCAGGCCGGCGGCGCCGGCGCCGATGACCACCATGTTGCGGTCGAATTGCCGGGGCTTGACCGATGCCCACTTGGCGTAGACCTTGCGCGCCTTCCAGGCGTCGACCAGCTTCTTGGCGATCAGCGGAAAGATGCCGAGCAAGACGAACGAGCCAATCAGGCCGGGCGAGAGAATGCCCGACAGCGACTCGATCTGCCCCAGCTGGGTACCGGCATTGACGTAGACGACGGTACCGGCCAGCATGCCGATCTGGCTGGCGAGATAGAACACCCCGGCCTTCATGCGGGTCAGCCCCATCACCAGATTGATCACGAAAAAAGGAATCAGCGGCACCAGCCGCAGCGTGACCAGATAGAAGGCACCGTCCTTGTCGATGCCCTTGTTGATTTCGTCCAGGCGGTTACTGAAGCGGGACTGCACCGAATCGCGCAGCACATAGCGCGACACCAGAAAGGCCAGCGTCGCGCCGATGCTCGATGCAAACGACACCAGCACGGTGCCGATCAAGAGGCCGAACAACGCACCCGCTCCCAGGGTCATGATGGCCGCCCCGGGCAGCGACAGGGCAGTCACCGCCACATAAATGGCGAAGAACGACGCCAGCACCAGAAGCGGACTGCGCGAATACAACTCGGCGAACCCGGTTTGGCTGCGTTTCAGGTAGTCCAGGGTCAGGTACTGACCGAGGTCGAAGGCAAAAAACAGCCCGACCAGCACGAGGAAACCGACAATCAGTAGGATCTTGCTTCGCGACATGGTGTTGTTCTGGAAGTTGCGAGCGTGACAGGGCATGTGTCGACCGGCATGGTGACACCTTTCATCGACAGTGCAGAAAGTCGCTCATGCGAGGGCGATCAATCAAGACAACTGGCCTTCGCTGACTTCGGTTTCTGCTGCGTCGAAGTCGGGATCCCGTAGGGCCGCCTCCAGCGCAATACGTGTGCCGAGCACCATCTGGGCGAGGGCCATGCTGGCTACGATCCCCTGCCCGCTGGCCGCGCGCAGCGCCGCCTGGGCCGGCAGCAGCGGAACGTGCATGAAACCACTCGGAATCTGCTCACTGTAACGCGCCAGCCGGCGTTGCAGCGCATAGAAGATCTGGTTGCAGACGAACGTGCCGGCGCTGTACGAAATCGACGCCGGCACGCCCTGGCGCCTGACTTCCGCCACCATCCGCTTGAGGGGCAAGGTGCTGAAATAGGCCGCCGGGCCGTCCGGATCAACGGCCTCGTCGATCGGCTGCGCACAGGCGTTGTCGGGAATCCTGGCGTCGATCAGGTTGATCGCGACCCGTTCGAATGACAGATCGGCGCGCCCGCCGGCCTGGCCGATGGCCAGCACCAGCCGCGGCGACCAGCGTTCGAGTGCATCGAACAGGCGCCGGGTCGAAGAGGCGAACTCGCAGGGCAACTGCTCGATCACGACCTTCAGACCCGCGACCAGCTCACCGTCGAGGGTGCGCACAATGTCGATCGACGGATTGACGGCATCGCCGCCGAAGGCGTCGAAACCGGTCAGCAGAATGACGTTGGCCATCAGACCGGCGATCCGAAGCCGCGCCCGACCGGCGCCGATCCGGCCGCAGTGTCGGCGTCTGCTCTACTGTGGATAGGGCTCGGCATGGGTCGGTGCGGGTCTCGATGAAGTGTCAGCTCGTTGGGAGATGATCACGGCATTGTTGCCTGAGTTGCCCCGTCATGGTCGATTTCACCGTCTCCGACCATCTGGCACCACTGTGTCCATGCTCGGAACTGGCGTCCTGCAACCCGCTTATTCGTGGCTTGTGGGGTTGTTGCGCAGTGCCATCATGTGGTCAAGGCTGCATCGGTATTTGCAGCCGAAATCAGCAGCGCTGTCAGCAGGAACCAGGTCTCGACAGCACCCGGAGCGTCATGTCCAATCAGTCGAATGTTGTCCAGTGGGAAGTGGTCGACCCGAAGTCCGCGTCGAGCGCTGGCCTGTCGGCCATTCCGAAACCGACGAAGGCCCCCGACGCAGGCAGCGACGAGAAGCTCGGCCGCGAACCCTTTCGCTGGCCCACGCCACCGTTCGCGTGTTATCCGGGCCCTGACAAGCACATGCAGTCGCAGCCCTGCGAAATCGAGGCCGTCAATGGCCATCGCACCCGTGGTCGGCTGACGTTTTTCGTTCCGGAAGAATCGGTGCTGCACGTGCAGCTGCCGCCGGCGCGCACGACGATGCCGCTGCGCTTCGATCAGTTCCGCACCATCTTGCTGACGACGCCGCTGGCGCCCCTGCCGCTCGACGCCAAGGATCCGCATGCCAAGCTGCTGGCGCAGCGTCCAAGCTCGCGTTATCGGGTGACGCTGCACGACGGCACCACCTACGACGGCGAAACGATCGGCCACGTCGAAAGCCCGTACGGCCTGTTTCTCTATCCGCCGCTGGATGACAGTGGCAAGGTCAGTCGGCTGTTCATCCCGTTGAAGGCCTACCGGAATTTCGAGATCGGCGAGCGCATCGGCGAACTGCTGGTCGAGCAACACATCGTGACCAGCGAGCAGGTCGATCAGGCCATGGATCAGCAGCAGCACCTGCGGACCCAGAAGCTGGGCGACATCCTGCTGTCGCGAAAAGTGGTGACACCCGAGCAACTGCTGGCCGCGATCGAGCAGCAGGGCAAGATGCCGATCGTGCGCATCGGCGAGGCGCTGACCTCGCTGGGCATGGTCAATGATGCGCAGATCCGCGAGGCGCTGGAGCAGCAGAAGCTGGATCGCAGCGTGCCGCTGGGCGAGGTGCTGGTCCGCATGGGAACGGTCTCGCGCGACGACCTTCAGACTGCGCTGGCACGCAAGATGGGTTATCCGCTGGTCGACCTGGAGGCGTTCCCGGTCGAGGCACCGGCGCTGAAGGCGCTCAGCTTCCAGATGGCGCAGCGCCTGCAGGTGCTGCCGCTGCTGCTTCGGGATGGCCGGCTGGTGGTCGCGATCGACGATCCGGCGCGCCGCCACAGTGCCGTCGAGGAAGCCGAATTCTTTGCCCAGATCAAGGTCGTTCCGGTGCTGGCACAGGCACGCAGCATTGAGCAGGCGATCCGCCGCGAGTACGGGCGCATCGGCGACACCGGCGCCGACGATTTCGATCTGCAGCTGGACGATGTCACCGACAACAGCAAGGTCACCGGCGAACTGCTCGAATCCCTGGAAAAGGATGTCGACCAGGGTCACAGCGGCGCTGACGATGACAAGCAGATCGAGCAGTCGGACAACTCGCTGGTGCGGCTGATCAACAACATGATCGTCGAGGCCAGCCGGGATGGCGTCAGCGACATTCATGTGGAAAGTTATCCGGGCAAGGAAAAGGTGCGCATCCGTTTTCGCAAGGACGGCGTGCTCAGCACCTACCTGGAACTGCCGGCCGGCTATCGGTCTGCGCTGGTGGCGCGCATCAAGATCATGTGCGACCTCGACATCTCCGAGCGTCGCAAGCCGCAGGACGGCAAGATCAATTTCGCCAAGTTCTCGCCCCAGCACCGGCTCGAGTTGCGGGTCGCGACGATACCGACCGCGCACAACCTCGAAGATGTGGTGATGCGGATCCTGGCATCGGCCAAGCCGATGCCAGTCGACAACCTGGGTCTGTCGGAATACAACCTGCGCGAGCTCAAGCTCGCGGTCGAGCGCCCTTACGGCATGGTCCTGTGTGTGGGTCCTACCGGTTCCGGCAAGACGACGACGCTGCACTCGGTGCTGAGCTTCATCAACGTGCCGGAGCGCAAGATCTGGACCGCCGAGGACCCGGTCGAAATCACCCAGCCCGGGCTGCGCCAGGTGCAGGTCAATCCCAAGATCGACTGGACCTTCGCCAAGGCGCTGCGGGCTTTTCTGCGCGCCGATCCGGATGTGATCATGGTCGGCGAAATGCGCGACAAGGAAACCGCCAACATGGGCGTCGAGGCGTCGCTGACCGGTCACCTGGTGTTGTCGACTCTGCATACCAACAGCGCGCCCGAGACCGTGACCCGCCTGCTCGACATGGGCATGGACCCGTTCAACTTCGCCGATTCATTGCTCGCTGTGCTGGCGCAGCGACTGGTCAGGCGGCTGTGCAGCGGTTGCCGGGTGGCCAAGGATGCGGCTCCTCAGCAGGTCGAGGAATGGCTCGACGACTACATGCATGCTTTCGGCCACGCCGAAGCGCCGGTGGCACGCGAGAAGGTGCTCGAAGGCTGGCTGACCCGGCACGCCAAGAACGGCAAGCTGCAGAGCTTTCACTGCCCGGGCTGCACGCGCTGCAGCGACAGCGGCTTCAAGGGCCGGGCCGGCCTGCATGAACTGATGGTGATCTCGCGGCCGATGCGCCGGCTGATCCAGACCGGCTCGCGAGCCGAAGACCTGCAGGCCACCGCGATGTCAGAAGGCATGCGGACGCTGCGCCAGGACGGCATCGAGAAGATGCTCGCCGGCATCACCACGATGGAAGAAGTGCGGGCGACCAGCAACGCCTGAAGCGACGACCCCCGCGCTGGCCGAAAATGAATCGGGGAGCCAATGGCTCCCCGAAGCGGCGTGCCGGCACGCCGAAGTCTCGATGCCAGGCCTATTGCGCTACTGGCTCGCAGACGGTCCCGGCGTGTTTCGGGATGCTGTTCTTGATGTTCCCATAACCGCGACACCAGCCGGTGCGATTGCCTGACAGGTCCGGCGTCACGTCTTCGCCCGGCTCGGCGCGATGATCGGCCTTCTCCCACTTGGGCCCGCCACCGCTGACCATGCCCACTTCATGTTTGTCCAAAATTCTCATGAGGCCTATCCTTTCAAAAAAAGCGTAAGTAAAGGTTTCTATCACGCCGCGCGGCGTTTGCCAAGCCTGACGCGCGGTCTGCTCCCAATCTAACAAATTTCATCACGGAAAAACGGGTCCGAGCACCCGTGACGGCGCTGGTCAGCGCGTCAATGCCAGCGCCACGGCGCGGCCCGCCATCAAACTGATCATCGCTGCCCGGTAGTCCGCCGGTGCATGGAGATCGGCGTTGATATCGTCGCTGGCGATGACGACTGCCGTCGCCGACTGCGGCACAAAACTGTTCTGAAGCGCCTGCTCGATCGCAGTGGCACGAAAAACATGGCTTTTGGCGCCGGTCACGGCCACCCGAACCGATCCTGCAGCCTGGCAGACAAACACACCAACCAGCGCGAATCGCGAGGCTGGCTGCTTGAACTTGACATAGGCCGCGTGCTGCGGAATCGGAAAGCTGACCGCGGTGACGAGTTCACCCGGCTGCAAGGCCGTCTCGAACACACCGGTGAAAAACGCATCGGCAGCGATCGTGCGGCGGTCGGTGTGGACGGTGGCGTCGAGTGCCAGCACCGCAGCCGGGTAACACGCGGCCGGATCCGCGTTGGCAATCGACCCGCCCAGGCTGCCCATGGTGCGAACCATCGGGTCGCCGATGCCGCCGGCCAACTCGGCCAAGGCCGGGATTGCGCGGCGAACCTCGGCCGACCGGGCCACTTCGGCATGGCGGCACATCGCACCGATCGTCAGCCCCCGTTGATCGACCCGGATACCGCGCAGATCGGCGATTCCGCCCAGATCGACCAGCCGCTCGCTCGATGACAGCCGCAGCTTCATCGCCTGGATCAGGCTTTGACCGCCTGCCAGATAACGCGCGTCGCCGACGAATGCCTGCACCGCTTCAGTACGATCGACAGGATGCAGGTATTCGAAGCTGTACATGGTTTTCGAGGGTCAAGTCGGCCAGGCTGGCGGTGCCGCACGCCGCGAACGGCACTTCATTGCTGCGCATTCGGGAAGAATAGCTGCTCGCCCGAAATCTTGTAGCTGGCGATCGCATCCTGCCCGGCCGGGCTGATCACCCAGTCGGCAAAGGTCTGCGCCAGCGCCTTCTTGACATGTGAATGCTTCGCGGGATCGACGACGATCACAGCATACTGGTTGAAAAGCCGCTTGTCGCCCTGGACCAGCACCGCCAGATCGCCGCGGTTCTTGAAGTTCAACCAGGTTCCGCGGTCGGTCAAGGCGTAGCCGTTCACGCTGGACGCCATGTTCAACGCCGGCCCCATGCCGCAGCCGCATTGCTTGTAGCCGGCATAGTTCTCCGCCGGGTCGGCAAGGCCGGCATCCTTCCAGTAACGCAATTCGGCGGCGTGGGTGCCGCTCTTGTCGCCGCGCGAGATAAACGGGGTCTGGCCTTTGCCGAGCATGGCGAGCGCCTTCACGACGTCGCTCCCTTTGACGCCAGCGGGGTCCGATTTCGGACCGACGATGACGAAATCGTTGTACATCACCTCCATCCGCTTCAGGCCGAAACCCTCGTCGACGAATTTCTGCTCGGCAAGCCTGTCGTGAACGAACAGCAGGTCGGCGTCGCCGCGTCGCCCCAGGTCGATCGCCTGGCCGGTGCCCAGCGCAACCACTCGCACGTCGATGCCGCTGGCCTTCTTGAACGCCGGCAACAGATGGGCAAACAGGCCCGACTGCTGGGTCGAGGTGGTCGAAGCCATCACGATGAACGGCGTCTCGGCCTGTGCACGGGCGATCCCTCCCGACAAACCACCCAGCGCCACGCAGGCGCCGATCGCCAAACCCAGACCACGTTTCACTGCAGTGCGGCGCGCCGTCCCGAATGTCATTCCAAAGCCCATGCCAGCTCTCCCTTCAAGAAAAGATCAACCCGATCCAAGGTGCCGTGCGCGGCACCACCAAAAAAAACGGCGGTGGGTTGATCGACCTTGATCAAGCCACCCTCGAGATAGACGATCCGCTTTGCCAGACGCTTGGCCTGCCCGAGGTTGTGCGTGCTCATGACCATGGCCATGCCGTCGCGACCGAACCCGGCGAGGATGGCCTCGACCTCCTTTTTCGCGGTCGGGTCCAGGCTGGCGGTCGGCTCGTCGAGAAACAGGATGTCGGGCTGCAGCATCCAGGCACGCGCCAGCGCCAGGCGCTGCTGCTGCCCACCCGACAAGGCGCGTGCCGGCCGGTCACCCAGGCCACCCAATCCGACCCGGTTCAGGGCCGCGTCGATGCGGCCTTGCCACTGTTCGCGGGGCAAGCCGGACAACCACGCGGCCAGCCGCAGGTTGTTGCGCGCGCTCAGTCGCAACATGAACGGCCGCTGGTAGACCATGCCCTGAACCGGCAGGCGGCCTCCCGCATCGGCGGAGTGCAGGATGCGCCGTCCGCTGTGCGCCACCACGCCGTGCAAGGCGCGCAGCAGCGTCGTCTTGCCGGAACCGTTGGCGCCCACCAGTGCCAGCGCCTCGCCGCGCGCAATGCCTATGCTGACCTCGCGCAAAGCCGTCACGCTGCCGAAACGCACCGTCACCCGGTCCAGTTCGAGCAAGGGCGCTGCTGCGCGGCGGTTGCACGACTCATCCATCATCGGACACCGGCCAGCGCAGACCCCTGACCGCGCTGGATCAGGCCGATCGCCACATTGACGACACCGACCACGCCCAGCAGGATCAGGCCGAGCGCCATCGCCAATGGCAGATCGCCCTTGCTGGTTTCAAGGGCGATCGCGGTCGTCATCACCCGCGTGACACCTTCGATGTTGCCGCCGACGATCATCACCGCACCGACTTCGGCAATCGCGCGACCGAATGCGATCAGCAGCACGGTGATCACCGCCCAGCGGTCGTGGACCAGCATCAGCAAGGCGCACATCAGGGGGCCGGCGCCCATCGAGCGCAACTGGTCGCCGCCGTCGCGCAGGCTGTCGCCGACGAGTTGGCGCGACAGCGCGGCAACCACCGGCAGCACCAGGATGGTCTGGGCGATCACCATCGCCGTGGGCGTGAAGATCAGCCCGAGCGAGCCCAAGGGACCGCTGCGCGACAGCAAGAGGTAGACGACCAGTCCGACCACCACCGACGGCAAGGCCAGCAAGGTGTTAAGCGCCGTCACCACCAGCCGGTGACCGGGAAAACGGGCAACCGCGAGCCAGGCGCCACCGCCCAATCCGAAACCGGCGGCACAGGCGCAGGCCGCCGCACTGACCGAAAGCGACAGCAGCACGGTCTGGACCAGCGCGGCGTCGGCTTCCAGAATCAGTCGGCCTGCGGTGGCCACACTCTCGGCAAATGCGCTCATGCACGGGTTGATCGAATCGGATCGGTTGAGGAATGATCAAGCCCGCAACGCGGTCTTGCGGGGCATCGCGAAACAAGCGCTTCGCAGCCGGGTCGCATCGCGCAAGTCCAAATGGCGATGAATCGATCGACGCGGCAAATTGTCGGCGCCGGGGTCAGTCTTGGCGATATGTAGACCCTTGCATAGGGCAACCCGGAGTCGCGAGGCGGTCGACCCTTCGCGAAGCAAACCCGCGACCGTTTGTCGGCGCCACAATCACCAATCGATGCACAAGGTTCACCTCGCCTATCAACTCGGCAACGAACGCCACGTAGCCGAGAACCAGCCGCTGCACCACCCGCTGATGGCGATGCTGGCCGCCGTCCATGCCACCGGATCGATCTCGGGCGCGGCGCGCAAGCTCGGTTTGTCCTACCGTCATGTGTGGGGCGAACTGAAACGCTGGGAGCTCGAACTCGGGCAGACCCTGGTGATCTGGGTCAAGGGCCAGTCCGCGCTGCTGGCACCGTTCGGCGAGAAGCTGCTGTGGGCCGAACGCCGCGCCCAAGCCCGGCTGGCGCCACAGATCGAAGCCTTGCGCGGCGAACTGGAACGCGCCTTCGCGATCGCCTTCGACGACAGTGCCGGTGTCGTCACGATGTCGGCCAGCCATGACGATGCACTTCCCAGGCTGCGTGACCTGGCACAGACCGACCATCGGCTGCTGCTCGACATCCAGTTCACCGGCACCGTAGACGCGCTGGCCGCCTTGAACGACGGCCGCTGCCTGCTGGCCGGCTTCCACGCTCTGATCGCCGCACCACGCCGCTCGCCGACGGCGCGGGTCTACCGGCCGATGTTGCAACCCGGCAAACACAAGCTGATCGGTTTTGCCCGCCGCACCCAGGGGCTGATCGTTGCGCCCGGCAATCCGCTGGCGATCAGCGGGCTGGTCGATCTGGCGCGTGAAGGCCTGCGGTTTTGCAACCGCCTGCGCGGCAGCGGCACACGTGTCGTGCTCGACGAACTGCTGGCAGCGGGCATGCTGGATGCCGACCTGTTGGCTGGTCAAACCCAGGCCGAGTCGTCACATCATGCCGCCGCTGAAGCGGTGGCCAGCGGGCGGGCCGATGTGACCTTTGGCATCGAGGCCGCTGCACGATCGCACGGGCTGGGCTTCGTCGAACTGGCGCAAGAGCATTATTTCCTGGTCACGCGCAGCAGCGGTCTGCAGCATCCCCAGGTGCAGGCACTGCGCGCCATCCTCGCATCGCCGGCCTGGCAAGACCTGCTCGAAGAAATCCCTGGCTACCGGGCGCATCAGCCCGGCGAGGTGTTGTCGTTGCGACGCGTTCTGCCGTGGTGGACTTACCGCAGCGCCAAACCTGGACGGGCCGTCCGGTAGGCGCGATCACCGCGTGACAGCACCGCGATCAGCGCGGTAGCAGATTCACCGGTGGTTCCGGCGAGCCGCGCGTGGGCGCCGGATCGATCTCGCGCACCTCGATGTCGACGACATCGGGTTTCGAGGCCCGAGCCGCCGCGTCGCGCCGACGCCGCCAGTCGAGCGGCCCATTCCATCGGAACGCGACCGGCGGAACACTGCGCCCGCGCAACAGGGCCCAGCCGACCAGAACGACGCCGAGCACGGCGCCGACCGCCACCACACCGACCACCATCATCAGCCCGAACAGCATCAGCAGAATGCGGATCAGCGTCGACCACAGGCGGTTCAGCAATTCGAACATCGCGCTCATTTCACCAGCAACACCCGCATGCCGAGTTGCTTGCCGTCGACCCGATCGAGCACCCGGACAGTCGCCTGGCTGGGCCGGAAGTCGGTTGGCAGCGGCAGGCTGCCGCGCAGACTTTGATAGTGGGCCACCGAGACCGGCACCGGTTTCAGGTTGACGCTGCTGGAGTCCGAACGGCTCGACTGCCCTTCGACCACCAGCTGCATCACGCCATTGAATGCCTTGCCGCTTCCATCGCGGGTCAGCATCACGTCGTACAGCAATTTGCCCGCATCGACGCTGAACCGCCCGGCCCGGACCTCTATCGCACCGCCGCGCGGATCAGGCGGCAGTGCAGCGATCACCGATGCGAGGTCCGCGCGCAGCCCCTCGATGGTCTCGCGGCTGCTGACCAGATCGGTATCGAGCGCCTTCCTGCCGTCGAGCGTTTCGGTCAGGCGGGCGGTGGTGGCGTCGAGTTCGGTGCGCAGCGATTGCCGCTCAGCCTGCGCCTGATCCAGAGCTGCTCGCAATTCGGTGGATGCGGCCGCCGACAGCCGCGGCGGCAGATAACGCTCCTGGACGAAGATCACCGCACTGACCCCGATCACCATGCCAGTGAGAAGCAACACCAGCCAGCGCCGCAAGCCACGCCGTTTGCGGCGAAAGCCACTGGGTTCGAAAACAACGGGTTTGTACCTTGCCATGCATGAATCGGAAATCGGTTACGGATCGGCCAAGCTTAATCCGTCTGGAACACGTCATGTTTCGCGATGTGACGTGCGCTCCCCCGTGCGAGCGCGAATCCGGCGACCCATCCTGCCGCCAGCCTGCCGGTCACCGCGCTACAGGTTGCAGCTGCGAAAGCCGACGAAAATGTCGTCGCGTTCAGGCAGATAGAAATTGCGGAACTTCGGGTCGCGAAGGCGGCCGCCGGTGGCAAACGATGCACCGCGCAACACGCGGTGGCTGCCGAACCAGGGCTGGGAATAGTCGCGGTACGGATGGGCTTCGAACCCGGGATAAGGCCGGAAGGTGGTGGCGGTCCATTCCCAGACATCACCCCAGCGGAAGCCGCGCGTCGCACCCTGATGGGCAGCCAGCTCCCATTCGGCCTCGCCCGGCAGGCGACGACCCGCCCATTGGCACCAGGCCTCGGCCTCGTGAACGCTGACGTGCACAACCGGCTGCGCCATCGGCACACGCGTGTCGACACCGAAGCGCTGCATCAATACCGCCTGGCGCATCTGGGTGACATGACGCGGCGTGCGCCGGCTCTCGCGCTGCACCCAGGCCCAGCCTTGCGGCGTCCACCAGCGGGCTTCATCGTAGCCGCCGTCCTCGACGAACTCGCAGTATTGCGCCCAGCTCACGGGCTGTGCGTCGATCTCGAATTCGGGCACTCGCACCTCGTGGCTGCCGAGTTCGTTGTCGAATACAAAGCCTGATTCGCTGCTGCCCAGCGTCCAGCGGGTGGCGGGGAAAAACAAGGGATCACGCGGTGCCGCCGTCTGGATCGGAGCCACCACCGGCGCGTCGCCCAGAGCGATGCCCAGCGTCTGTGCCGAGATGGCGAACGCCTCGCCGTGCATGTCTTCGTGAAACAACGCCAGTCGATAGAAGTACAGCGAATCGTCATCGGGATCGGCTGCGGCCAGCATGTCCAGCGTGATCTCGATGGAATCGGCCAGATACTGCTTGGTCGCCTGCAGATCGGGCAGATCGAGCGTCCAGCGGCTGTCGTGGGGCACGTTGCTGGAGTCGAACCAGCGGTCCGACTGCGATTCGATCGACGCCAGCCGAGGCGCCTGCGGATCGGCGGCAGCGCCGCGGTTGCGCTGCACATTGCGGGCAATCCAGGTTTCCTGAAACCACCCCAGGTGACCCAGTTCCCACAGCGGGGGATTGATCTCGGCCAGCAGCGGCACCTGCCAGGCCTTGGCCGCCAGCGCCTGTTCATAGACGCCGATCCAGCGCAACGTATGATTCCTGGCATCCATCAAGGCCAGCGACAACCAGTCGCGACCAGCCTGTCGCATCTTCGGCGAGTGGATTTCCGCGGTCCCGATGTCCCTCAAGCCAAACTCCTCTGATGACGCAGGCGCGATGCCGGGCAGGCGGCGCCGATTGCCCGTGGTGCTGATCTGCAGTCCGGCGCTTGCCGGGGCCAATAACGGCAACTGGCAGACCGCTTCGCGCTGGGCGCGGATGCTGAAGGGGCATTGTCGCACCGGCATCGTCGGCACGTGGCACGGCGAGCCATGCGATCTGCTGATCGCGCTGCACGCCCGCCGTTCGGCGGATTCAGTGGCTGCCTTTGCTGCCGCGCGACCCGATCGCCCGTGCATCGTCGTGCTGACCGGTACCGATCTTTACCGCGATATCGCCACCGACCGTGCCGCGCAGGCCTCGTTGCAGACCGCGAACCGGCTGGTCGTGCTGCAGCCACAGGGCATCGAGGCACTGCCCGCGCCATTGCGCGACAAGACGGTCGTCATCTACCAATCCGCGCGACGTCTGACGCCGGCACCACTTCCTGCAAGTGGCCTGAAGGTGATATTCGTCGGCCATCTTCGCGACGAAAAGGATCCGTTGACCTTGCTGCGGGCAGCGGCCCGTCTGCGCACGCGTTCGGATATCCGGTTCGACGTGATCGGCGACCCGCTCGACGCCACGCTGGGCGATGCGGTGCGGCAGGCGGCAGCCGGGCAGGCCTCGCTGCGTTGGCTGGGTGGCCTGCCGCGCACGCTGACACGGCAGAAGATCCGCCGCTCCCAGCTGCTCGTCAACTGCAGCCGGATGGAAGGCGGCGCGCATGTGATCCTGGAAGCGGCGCAAAGCGGCACCGCCGTCCTGGCCTCGCGGATCTCCGGCAACGTGGGGATGCTCGGTGCCGATCATGCGGGTCTGTTCGAACTCGGCGATGATCAAGCCCTTGCCTCGTTGATCGAACGGGCCGCCGACGAACCCGGATTTCTGGAGACGCTGCGGCGCGCCACCGTTGCACGAGCCGAACTTTTCGAACCCGCGGTGGAACAGCATGCGCTGCAGCAGCTGGTCACCGACTGCCTGGAGAACCCCTGATGAATGCACCCGAGCTGAAACCCGTCCCTCGTCTGAGTTCGCTGTCGCACGGCGGTGGCTGCGGCTGCAAGATCGCGCCAGGCGTGTTGTCCGAGATTCTCAAGGGCACCCGTGGCATGCCGATTCCGAAGGAGTTGCTGGTCGGCATCGAGACCGCGGACGACGCTGCGGTCTACAAGCTCAACGACGAGCAGGCCCTGATCGCGACCACCGATTTCTTTATGCCGATCGTCGACGACCCATTCGACTTCGGACGCATTGCCGCCACCAACGCGATCAGCGACGTCTACGCGATGGGCGGCACGCCGATCATGGCGTTGGCGCTTGTGGGCATGCCGATCAACGTGCTGCCGCTGGAAACCATCGGCCTGATCCTGAAGGGCGGTGAAAGCATCTGCATCGAGGCCGGCATCCCGATCGCCGGTGGTCACACCATCGATTCGGTCGAGCCGATCTACGGCCTGGTGGTGATGGGCCTGGTGCATCCGGACCGGATCAAGCGCAACTCCGACGCGCGTCCCGGTGACGTGTTGATTCTGGGCAAACCGATCGGTGTGGGCATCCTGTCGGCGGCGCTGAAGAAGGACGCCTTGCCGGCCAGCGGCTATGCCAAGATGATCGAGCACACCACGCGGCTGAACAAGCCCGGTATTGCCTTGTCGGCGATGGACGGCGTGCACGCGCTGACCGACATCACCGGATTCGGCCTGGCCGGTCACAGCCTCGAACTCGCGCGCGGCGCCAACAGCCGGGTCGTCATTGACTACGCCAAGGTGCCGCTGATCGAAGGGGTTCGCGAGATGGCCAGCCAGGGCATGGTGACCGGCGCATCGGGACGCAATTGGGCCGGATACGGCGCAGAAGTCGAACTGCCCGCGGGCTTCTCCGATGCCGATCTGGCCTTGCTGACCGATCCGCAGACCAGCGGAGGCCTGCTGGTTTCGTGTTCGCCCGGCAGCATCGACGAAGTGCTCAGCTGCTTCGCCGCCCAGGGTTTTGCCAGCGCCGCGGTGATCGGCTCGATCCAGGCCGGGACGCCGGGCTTGACGATTCGCTGAGTTCCTGATTTACGCGGGGCCCGACGTCGGCCCGACGCCCGGCCCCCGGCAGCGGTGCGGGACAGCGCAGACGAATTTTGTAGGAGCGGCTTCAGCCGCGATTCGTCGCAGGCCACCAGCCCATCGCGCCTGAAGGCGCTCCTACAAAAAGGCGGCGGCTTCGACCAGTCCACGGGGATTCGGCGGGGCGTTGTAGGAGCGGCTTCAGCCGCGATTCGTCGCAGGCCACCAGCCCATCGCGCCTGAAGGCGCTTCTACAGAACACCAGCTCACTGCTCGCAGCGGCCGCGAGCGGCTGCCACGCGATCAGTTTCGCTCGATGCGTGCGAACGCCGAATGGGCGTGGATCGATTCGAAATTCTCGACATCGACGCGGTAGCGGCCGATGCGTTGGTCGGCATTCAGCAGCAAGGCGACGTCACGAACCAGGTCCTCGACGAACTTGGGATTTTCGTAGGCGCGCTCAGTCACCCATTTTTCGTCGGCGCGCTTGAGCATCGGCCAGATTTCGCTGGAGGCACTGTCTTCGGCGAAGCGAACCAGTTCGGTCCAGCCGATATCGCCCAGCACCTCGACCCGAACCGTGACATGCGAACGCTGGTTGTGTGCGCCGTAATCGGAAATTTCCTTCGAACACGGACACAGGCTCTTGACGGGCACCACCACCTCGGCCCAGACCGCGGTTGAATCAGCACCGTCAGCGTCGCCCGCTTTTGTTTCGACAATCCAGCGACCCTGGTATTCGAGCAGGCTCTCGACACCCGAAACCGGAGCGCGCTTGCGCAGGAAAAACGGAAACCTGGCCTCGATGCGGCCGCTTCCCGCATGCAGGCGATCGAGCATGGCCGCCATCTGCGTGCGCAACACCGAGGCATCGAGCGGCTCCACCAGCCCGTCGAGCCAGGCGACGAAGCGGCTCATGTGAGTCCCCTTCTGCTCGGCTGGCAGCGCGACATCGAGATCCCACTGCGCGACGGTGTTCAGCACTGCGCTGCCCAGGCGCAAGGACATTGGGTAGCGGACATCCTTGATGCCCACCCGCTGAATCGCCAGGTGGCGCTCGTCGCGCTCACTCTGCGTGTCGGGTATGTGCAGGGCGTCTTTCAGATTGCTCATGAACGAGGGGCTTCGGGATCAGCAGCGTGAACGACCCCGCAGAATGCCAGCATTTTCCTCGCCGCGGGTCTGCAAGGCTTAGGTTGATCGGCGAGCCATCGATCGCCGCGTTGCGCGATCGGTCTCAATGATTCGCCGCGGGTCGCACGACCGGGCTCACCAATGTCGGTCGGGCCGGAAAACGCCTGAGTATCGATTGCTCGATGCCCGCCGCGTCGAGGCTACAGTTGGCGAGCAGATTAGCCACGTCACCATGCTCGATATATTCATCGGGCAGACCAAGTACCAGGGTCGGTGTCGCGAGACCGGCCTCGGCGAGCGTTTCCAGCACCGCGCTGCCGGCACCGCCCATCCGGCAGCCTTCTTCCACGGTGACGAGCACATCGTGATTGCGTGCCAGTTCGATCACCAGTTCGCGGTCGAGCGGCTTCACGAACCGCATGTTGGCAACCGTCGCATCGATGCGTTCGGCCGTTGCGAGCGCGGGATACAGCAAGGTGCCGAAGGCCAGAATCGCAACCCGCTGAGCGCCCTGACCGGCCGCCAGGCTGCTGGTGCGGCGAATCTCGCCCTTGCCGAACGGCAACGAATCCAGCGTCTTCTCGATCTCCACACCGGCGCCGGACCCACGCGGGTATCGCACGGCGACCGGATGATCCTGCTCGAAGGCGGTCGTGAGGGCCCGCCGGCACTCGCGTTCGTCGGCCGGCGCCAGGATGCTCATGTTCGGAATGCAGCGCAGATAGGCCAGGTCGTAGGCGCCGGCGTGGGTTGGCCCGTCGGCGCCGACCAGGCCGCTGCGGTCGAGCGCAAACACCACCGGCAGGTTCTGCAGCGCCACGTCGTGGATCAGTTGGTCGTAGGCGCGTTGCAGAAAGGTCGAATAGATCGCCACCACCGGCTTCAAGCCCTCGCAGGCCAGGCCGGCCGCAAAGGTGACTGCATGCTGCTCGGCGATGCCCACATCATGGTAGCGGTCCGGGAAACGGCTCTCGAACTCGACCATGCCCGAACCCTCGCGCATGGCCGGCGTGATGCCGACCAGCCGGCTATCCTGGGCGGCCATGTCGCACAGCCAGGTGCCGAAAATCTGCGTGAAACTGGGCTTGCCGGGCTTGCTGGGCGGAAATCCCAGGGCTGGATCAAATTTTCCGGATGCAGCGTGATATTTGACCGGATCTGCTTCCGCAAGTTTGTATCCGTAGCCTTTTTTCGTCACAACATGCAAAAACTGCGGCCCCTTCATCTGGCGCAGGTTCTGCAGGGTCGGCACCAGCGAGTCGAGGTCGTGGCCATCAATCGGTCCGACGTAGTTGAAGCCGAACTCCTCGAAGATCGTGCCGGGTACGACCATGCCCTTGGCGTGTTCCTCGAGACGGCGTGCCAGTTCGAACAGCGGCGGTGCATTTTTCAACACGTTCTTCGCCGTATCACGCGCAGTCGAGTAGAACTTGCCGCTCAGCAGACGAGCCAGGTAGCGGTTCAAGGCCCCGACCGGCGGCGAGATCGACATGTCGTTGTCGTTCAGCACCACCAGCAGATCGGGCTGGCCACTGGCATGCGCCATGCCGGCGTTGTTCAGCGCCTCGAAGGCCATGCCGGCGGTCATCGCGCCGTCGCCGATGATCGCGACCGACTTGCGATCCTCGCCCTTCAGCTTGGCGGCCAACGCCATGCCGAGCGCCGCCGAGATCGAGGTCGACGAGTGAGCCGTGCCGAAACTGTCGTATTCGCTTTCGACGCGACGCGGAAAGCCGCTGATGCCGCCCTGCTGGCGCAAGGTCGACATCCGGTCCCGGCGCCCGGTCAGGATCTTGTGCGGATAGGTCTGATGACCGACATCCCAGACCAGCCGATCGTGCGGGGTGCTGAACACATGGTGCAACGCGACGGTCAGTTCGACGGTACCCAGGTTGGACGACAGGTGGCCACCGGTCTGCGCGATGCTCTGCAGCAGAAAGGCGCGCAGCTCGGTCGCGAGTTCCTGCAACTGGTGGCGGTCGAGGCGGCGCACATCCGCCGGGCTGTTGATGGTCTCTAGCACGGGATAGGTCTTCATCTTCAATTGTCTCGTTCGACCACCTTGTCGGCCAGGCGGCGCAACAGGCGGGTGTCGCTCAGGCCGCTGCTGGCCAATGCAGCCTGAGCCTGATCGCGCAGATCCTGGGCGTGGCGGATGGCCGCGTCAAGCCCCAGCACGCTGACATAGGTCGGCTTGTTGGCGCCGACGTCCTTGCCGGCGGTCTTGCCGAGGGTAGCCGAGGCCTGCGTCACATCCAGCACGTCGTCGATCACCTGGAAGGCCAGGCCGATCGCCTCGCCATATCGCCCGAGCGCCGCCAACACGGGCGGCGATGCGTCGCCACAGGCCGCGCCCATCATGACGCTGGCCTGCAGCAACGCGCCGGTCTTGCGGTGATGCATGTCGCGCAGCGCGGATTCGTCGAGGGGCTTGCCGACACTGGCCAGGTCGATCGCCTGCCCGCCGGCCATCCCCGCGTGGCCAGCGGCACGCGCCAGCAGCCCGCAAAGCCGCGCCTGCAAAATCGGCGCCATGCCTTCTTCAGGCGTCAGGACTTCGAAGGCCAGCGCCTGCATCGCGTCCCCTGACAGCATCGCCTGGGCTTCGCCAAACTGCACGTGGACGGTCGGTTTGCCGCGCCGCAGCACATCGTTGTCCATGCACGGCATGTCGTCGTGGACCAGCGAATAGGCGTGGATCAGTTCGACGGCACAACTGGCGCGCAAGGCCGCAGGGCTCGCGCCGCGAACCGCATCCGCGGCCGCCATCACGAGCAGCGGGCGCAGACGCTTGCCGCCGTCGAGCACGCCGTAACGCATTGCCGCGCCGAGCCCGGCCGGCGCGCTGATCGGCACCCACTGCTGCAATGCGGTTTCGACCGCGTCGAGCTGCGCATCGATCCAGGCATCGAATTCGACATCATTCATGATGGACTGTGCGCGAGCCGGCGCCTTTCATGCACCGCTCCACGGTTTGAGTTGCCCTTCTTCGAGCAATCTGACCTGTTGTTCGACCGCGTCGAGCCGCTTTCGGCAAAGCCCAAGCAACTCGGCGCCGCGCCGGTACGAATCGAGCAGCTTGTCGAGTGGCAACTGCCCGCCCTCCATCGCGGCGACCAGACGCTCCAACTCGGCCAGCGCATCTTCATAAGATGGCACGGGCGCAGCCTGGGTCGATTCGGACGTCGTCTTTGCCATATGGTGGAATAAACCAGCGATTGTAGTCAGGCCGGTCCGCCCGTTTGCGGCGCTTAAATCCGCTCACGGCCGGCCGGCGGGAAGTCCCGGGTACAATCCGCGGCCCTCCGCGCTGCGCATGCAGTGGCGCGGTGGTTCGGTCCACCCGGCACCGATCGGCGAGCGCCTCAGCAGCGCGCGTCGCCCGGGTGGAGTCGGCCCATCCCTGGCCAGCGGGTCTCCCGAGGCATTGGCAGGGGGCGGCGGTTCGACATTGGTTTTGGAGATCCCGGGGATCATGTCCGATCTGAGCATCAGCCTGGACGCACTGGCTCGCAGCCACACTCAACTTTCAGTCAAGACCTATTTCGACGCAGCCATCCATGCGCGCGAGCTGGAGCTCATCTTCGAGCCCGGGCCGCGCTATCTCGGGCACGAATTGGCCGTAACCGAGCTTGGCGACCACCACACACTGGTTCATGAGGGCGAAGGGCGCGCGCTGGTGCGCACCCGCAACGGAGTCGAACTGATTTCCAACGTCTGCCGGCACCGGCAGGCGTTGATGCTGCGTGGCCGCGGAAATACCCGCGAACATGTGGTCTGCCCCTTGCACCGCTGGACCTACGACCTGCACGGTCAACTGGTCGGCGCGCCGCATTTCGCCGACGATCCCTGCCTGAACCTGCGCAACTATCAGACCCAGACCTGGAATGGCATGGTGTTCGAGCAACGACCCGGCGGCCGGGACGTGGCGACCGAACTGGCCCGTCTGGGGCCGAAGGCCGATCTCGATTTCAGCGGTTTTGTATTCGATCACTCTCAGGTGCACGAGTGCAACTACAACTGGAAGACCTTCATCGAGGTCTATCTGGAGGACTATCACGTGGCCCCGTTCCACCCCGGGCTCGGCAAGTTCGTCAGTTGCGAAGACCTGCGCTGGGAGTTCGGCACCCACCACTCGGTTCAGACAGTCGGCACCAACAATGCGCTGGCCAAGGCCGGTTCACCCGCCTACCGGCGCTGGCACGAAGAAATCCTGAAGTTCCGCGGCGGCGTGCCGCCCAAACACGGTGCAATCTGGCTGACCTACTATCCGACCGTAATGGTCGAGTGGTATCCGCATGTACTGGTCGTCTCGACCTTGTTCCCACAGGGTCCGCAAAAGACCCTGAATCTGGTCGAGTTCTTCTACCCCGAGGAGATCGCCGCGTTCGAGCGCGAATTCGTCGAGGCCGAACAGGCCGCCTATTGGGAAACCTGCGCTGAAGACGATGAAATCGCCCTGCGCATGGACGCCGGCCGCAAGGCCTTGCTGGATCGGGGCGACGACGAATACGGCCCCTACCAAAGTCCGATGGAGGACGGCATGCAGCAATTTCACGAGTGGTACCGCAAGCGCATGACCGGGCCACAGGCATGAGTTCGACCCCATCGAGCCGGTCGCCGCTGATATCGGTGTCTGACCTGGCTGCCACGCTGGCGGGCGGTGCGAAGCCGGTGATTCTCGATACCTCGTTCGATCTGGCCGACCCGGCTGCCGGTGAACGCGACCATCTCGCCGCACATGTGCCCGGCGCCATCCACCTGCACCTCGAACGCGACCTGTCCGGCGCCAAGCAATCGGCCGAAGGCCAGTTCAGGGGTCGCCACCCGCTGCCCGAGATCGACGATTTCGCCACATTGGTCGGCGAATGCGGGATCGGCCCCGGCACGCCGGTGGTCGTCTACGACCGTCAGGGCGGCATGATGGCGGCACGCGCCTGGTGGCTGCTGCGCTGGCTTGGCCACCAGGATGTCGCCGTGCTCGATGGCGGCATGGGCGCCTGGCAAGCCGCAGGTCGCGAAGTCGAATCAGGTCCGAGTCGGCGGGCAGACCACCATTCGCCCTACCCGCACCGCGGCCCGGCGTTGCCGAGCGTCGATGCTGATCAGCTTCAGTCCCGGCTCGCTCAGGTGCCCTTGATCGATGCCCGCGCACCCGAACGCTACCGGGGCGAGGTGGAGCCGCTGGACGCCGCAGCCGGGCACATTCCGGGCGCCAGCAACCGCTTCTACAAGGACAACCTGCAAACGGACGGCCGATTCAAGCCGGCCGAGCAACTGGCCGCCGACTTCGGGCCGCTGCTCGGCGGACGTTCGCCGCAGGACGTCGTCCACCAATGCGGTTCCGGCGTCACCGCGTGCCACAACATGCTGGCGATGGAAGTGGCCGGTCTGCCCGGCTCCTGCCTCTATCCGGGCTCTTGGAGCGAATGGTCGTCGAACCCGGATCGGCCGATCGCACGCGGCTGAAGGTCGGCTGAAAGGGCGCGCCCAGCCTCCCTTGTTCGTCCGCATGCACGGTTTGGTCGGGTATTCGCCTTTTGGGCGTCGTCAGGTGCACACTTTGTGACGCGTCTCGCCGACCTCGGCGGGCACCCCAAGGAGGACACCATGTTCAAACGCATCCTGATCCCGACCGACGGCTCGGACATCACCTCCAAGGCGGTTGATACCGCCATCGGCATGGCGCGCGCGCTCGGCGCCAGAATCGAAGCAATCAGCGTCAAGGAACCGTTTCCCTACAGCGCGATTTCCGAGATGCAGCCGACCCCGCCACAGGAGTTCTTTGACGCCCAGGAGCGGATCGCCCACAAGCGCGTCGAAGCGGTTGTCGAGACCTGCAAGGCATGCAATGTCGAGTGCGAAGGTTTCACGGTCGAGGCGCTGCACCCCTGGGAGGCGATCATCGATCACGCGCGCAGCCACCACTGCGACCTGCTTGTGATGGCCTCGCACGGGCGACGCGGCGTCACGGCCCTGCTGCTCGGCAGCGAAACCCAGAAGGTGCTGACCCACTCGACCATTCCTGTCCTGATCGTTCGCTGAGGCCGTTGAAGGGATGGCCGGCGAGCGCGGTCAAGGCCGCTGCCATCCCGTATCCTTGACAAGGTGAGCGACGTCCCGGCCCGCCTTGGCAAATACGAGATCATCCGCGTCCTCGGCACCGGGGCGATGGGCGTGGTCTACGAAGCCGTTGACCGCATCATTGATCGCCGGGTGGCGATCAAGACGATCCGCAACGCCGACCTCGACGAAGATGAAGCCGCCGAACAGCTGCGGCGCTTTCTGATCGAGGCCCGCGCCGCCGGCAAGCTCAACCATCCGCACATCGTCAGCCTGTACGACCATGGCGAGGAAGCCGGCATCACCTACCTGGTGATGGAACTGGTTGAAGGCCGCGAGATGCAGCGCTTCTTCGACGACGGTGTGCGCTTCCCGATCGGTGACGCCGTGCGCCTGATGGGCGAGTTGCTCGACGCGCTGGGTTTTTCGCACAGCCGCGGCGTCGTGCATCGCGACGTCAAACCGGAGAACATCTTCATCACGCAAGCCGGCGCGGTGAAGCTGGGTGATTTCGGGATCGCGCGCATCGAGTCGACCCAGAAGACGCGCGCCGGCATCGCACTCGGCACGCCCAGCCACATGGCACCCGAACAGATCCGCGGCGAAGTGGCAGACGGACGCGCCGATCTGTATGCCGCCGGGGTGATTTTGTATCAGTTGTTGACCGGCCGGCGCCCCTTCAGCGGCACCATGTTGTCGATGGCACTGAAGGTGTTGAACGAGCCTGCACCGAAGCCGTCGTCGATCAATCCGCAGGTGACGCCGGCTCTGGATGCGGTGGTCGCGCGGGCGCTCGAAAAGAAAGCGGGCGATCGCTTCCAGAACGCGGCCGAGTTCTGGCACGCGATGGCCACGGCAGTCGGGCTGGCCCTGCCATCGACGGCACCCTTGCCTGAAGCCAACCACAGCGGGATCGGACAGCACAAGCACTTCGAAACGTCGACGTTCACGAATTCCGTATTCATGCAGGCCGGGCCCGGGATCGCCGCCAAATCGACATTCCCGGTACCCTTGCCGGCGTTGGCGTCGGCGTCGGCCACCATGACACCGACGTCATGGCGCGCCGGGCAAGGTCTGCCGATCTGGCTGATCGCGACCATCGTTGCGATCATCCTGGGTGCGCTGCTGCTCTGGGTAGCGCTGCGGCAGCCGGATGCGACCAGGTCCGAGCCGCCGACCGTGCCGGCTCCGACCCCGCCTTCGGTGCCGCCACCTTCGACTGCGATCGAACGTCCGCCAAGGACTGAAACCCCGACGCCGACGCCGACGCCCGCCCCTGTTCCTGTTCCGGTTCCTTTTCCTGGTCCCGTTCCGGCACCCGCGCCCGCGCCCGCGCCAGCAACGAACGTGAAGCCGCAAGTGTCGCCACGCGATGGTCAGCGCGACGGTTTGCCGCCATCGCAGAGCACGCCGGGACCACAACTGGCCGGCCCATCGGACCAGCGCCGCCCTGCGGAGCGCCGCACCACACCGGCTGCAACGAGCGATTTGCCGACGATTGTTCCTCCGCCGCCGAGGCCGGTTCGACCGGAAAAATGCAGTGATATCCTTTTGAAGGCATCCCTCGAGCCGTTGACACCCGAGGAGAGCCAATTTCTGCGAAGGGAATGCCGATGATTCGCCCGGTTCAGTTGTCTCGCATGTTGCCTTCAGGGCATCTGCCCTTTATGCTGGCCGTGCTCCTCGGCCTGCTGCTCGCGGGCTGCGCTACGCCTCCGCCGCCACCGCCGCAAGCCGTGGTCATCTCGCAGGAATTGCCATTCGCAGAGGCGGTCGATCTGGCCACCGATGCCTTGATCGCGCAGACCCGGCAGGCACCCGGTTTCCTGACCACGCTCCAGTCCAAACCCGCGCGGCGCGGGCTGGTGCTCGACCCGATGCTCGACGCCGGTTCCGGCCAGCAGACCGCCGGCACCAAGAATTTCGAGCGCAGAGTGGTCGAGCGCATCGGCAGCACCTATCAGCAATTCGAGGTGCTGCCGTTCAAGGCCGCCAATCTGGGCAGCGCGCAATATCTGCTGACCGGGACGATGTCACGTCAGCCGACCGCGCAGAAGCGGGCCATCTTCCTGCTCAATCTGGCCTTGACCGACATGAAGAGCGGCCTGATCGTCGCCCAGGCTTCGGCGCGGGCGCGCGACGACGGCATCGACAGCACGCCACTGCGTTATTACCTCGACAGCCCGATCCTGGTGAAGGACAAGGTGATCGAAGGCTATGTACGCACCACGGCGACAGCGCCGGGACAACGCGCCGATCCGACCTACCTCGAGCGCATCTCGACCGCCACCCTGATCAACGACGCGACCGAAGCCTACAACTCCGAGCGCTACCAGGATGCGCTGGGCCAGTATCGAAGCGCGCTGGCGACGCCGGCCGGCGATCAACTGCGGGTGCTCAATGGCATCTACCTGAGCAGCTGGAAGCTCGGTCAGATCGCTGAAGCCGAGCAGGCCTTCGGCAAGGTGGTCGGGCTCGGAATCGCCTATAACCAGCTCGGCGTCAAGTTTCTGTTCAACCCGAGCAGCACGGAATTCTGGTCAGACCCCCGCATCAGCGGCGCCTATTCGATGTGGCTGCGGCAGATCGCGCGCGAGGCGGTCAATGCCAAGGTCTGCATGGATGTAGTGGGCCACACCAGCAACTCCGGCTCGGAGGAATTCAACGACGCCCTGTCGCTGCGGCGGGCGGCTCACGTGCGTCAGCTGCTGACCAGCGAGGCCTCGGCGCTGGCCAGCCGCACCAACCCGGTCGGCAAGGGCTTTCGCGAAAACATCGTTGGCAGCGGCACCGACAATACCGCCGATGCACTTGATCGGCGGGTCGAATTCAAGATCCGGCCCTGCTGAACAGTGCCCGCGGGGCGGTGGCTGAGACGGGCCGAATCAGGCGACGCCGTTGGCCTTGAACCAGTCAAGACAGCGCCGCCAGCCATCCTCGGCGGGTTCCTTGCGAAAACTCGGCCGATAGTCGGCGTGGAATGCATGCGGCGCGTCGGGGTACACGACGAACTGCGACTTGCGCGCCGCCGCACTGCCGGCGGCCAGCGCCTTTTTCATCGCCTCGACGGTGTCGAGTGGAATTCCGGCGTCGGCGCTGCCGTAGAGCCCGAGTACCGGGCTGTTGAGCTGGCCGGCCACATCGACCGGGTGCTTCGGCGCCAGCTCGCTGGCGGGACCGACCAGCCGCCCATACCAGGCAACACCAGCCTTGACCATCGGCTGGTGGGCACTGAACAGCCAGGTGATGCGCCCGCCCCAGCAGAAACCGGTGATACCCAGTCGGCCGGTATCGCCGCCGTTGTCCTTGGCCCAGGCCACGCTGGCGTCCAGGTCGGTCATCACCTGGGCATCCGGAACCTTGCTGACCACCTCGGCAATCAGCTTGCCGATTTCGCCATAACTCTGGGCGTCGCCTTGGCGGACGAACAGCTCCGGCGCGATTGCCAGGTAACCCTGGCGCGCGAACCGGCGCGCCACGTCGGCAATGTGTTCGTGCACACCGAAGATCTCGGAAATCACCAGCACCACCGGCAGTCCGGTCTTGCCGGCCGGTGCAGCGCGATAGGCCGGCATCTTGAAGTTGCCAACGGAGATCATTACCTCGCCGGTCACCAGCCCCTCGCTGGAGGTCTTGATGGTTTGTGCCCCGACCGGCAGCACGGCGGCGGCGAAACCGCTCCCGACCGTCGTCTGGACGAAACGGCGGCGGCTGAATGGCTGGCCCGGAACCAGGGCGTCAAGATCTTGGCGGAGCATCGGCAAATTCCTCGTCAGGTCGATCGAAGCCGGATTCTCACGGATCTGACAGGGTCGGCCAAATCCTTACGACCCGTCGACGCCAGGGTCTTGCCGCAGACCGGCCGGGCGCCGGACGGTCCGGGGCGGTCGGCGTTTGCATCGACAATCCGCGCATGAACGCGCACGCCTCGAAGCTGCCTCCTGCCCAGTCGGCCTGGCCGGATCAGCTGGCGGCGATCGATATCGGCTCGAACAGCTTTCGCCTCGAGATCGCCCAGCTGAAGGACGGTCGTTATCGACGCATCGACTATTTGAAGGAAACGGTCCGGCTCGGCGCCGGACTCGACGCCGACGGCCTGCTGACCCACGAAGCTGCAGCCAGAGGTCTGGCCTGCCTGCAGCGGTTCGCGCATCGGCTCGAGGGTTTCCAGTCGCAGCAGATCCGCGCGGTCGCGACGCAGACGCTGCGTGAAGCACGCAATCGCGACGCCTTCCTGAGGCAGGCCGAAATCGTTCTGGGCTCTCCGCTGGAGGTGATCTCGGGCCGGGAGGAAGCGCGCCTGATCTACGCAGGCGTGGCCATGCTCCAAGCCTCCGAGCTGCCACGGCTGGTGGTGGATATCGGCGGGCGCTCGACCGAAATCATTCTGGGTCGCGGCCGCACGCCGCTGCGCGCCGAGTCGTTCCAGGTCGGCAGCGTCAGTCTGTCGATGGCCTATTTCGCCGACGGTCGATTCACCGAACAGGCCTTCCGCGCGGCCCAGGTCGCGGCCGGCGCCGAACTGGAGGAGGCGCTGGAGCCGTTTGCGGCCCGCCACTGGCGCGAGGCGCTCGGGTCCTCGGGCACCGTCGGGGCGGTGTCGCAGCTGCTGAGTGCGAATGGCATCACCGACGGCAGCATCACGCCCGACGGCCTGCGCTGGCTGATCGAGCAGTGTTTGCGGGCCGGACGCATCGACCGCCTGAGCCTGAGCGGATTGAAGGAAGACCGTCGTGCCGTGATCGCCGGCGGCTTGTCGATCCTCTACACCCTGGCAACCCATTTCGGGATCGACGTGCTGCAGCCGGCGCGGGGTGCGCTTCGGCAGGGCGTCATCTTCGATCTGGCCGCGCGCCTGGATGCGGCGGGCGGGCAGTTTTCCGGAGCGCCCGGACACGATATCCGGGACGCCTCGGTGGCCGAACTGCAACGCCGGTTCCAGGTCGACGTGGCACATGCCAACCGGGTCGCCTCGGTTGCCGGTGCGCTGTACGACAACATCAAGGACTCCATCGAGGCTGGCGATCCGCTGGAAGAACCGCGCCGGGACCTGCTGTGGGCCTGCGCCTTGCACGAGATGGGCATGATGGTCTCGCACCATGATCACCACCGGCACAGTGCCTACCTGCTTGCCCATGTCGATGCCGCAGGGTTCTCGCAATCGCAGCAGCGCCGGCTTGCCGATCTGCTGCTCGGCCAGCGTGGGGGCCTGCGCAAGATCGAGGCAAGGCTCGCGAGCCCGGAGTTTGCCTGGCAGACGCTGTGCCTTCGACTGGCGATCATCAAGTGTCATGCGCGTGGCGAGGTGAATTCGCAGGCGATGAACCTTCGGCGCATCGGCGATCTGGCCATCCTCGGCTTTATGCCGGGCTGGATGGACAGCCACCCGCGCAGCTTGTTCCTTCTGCAGCAAGAGCTTGCGGCGTGGAGCCGGAATGCCAGTCTGAAGCTCAGCCTTGCAGACTGAGCGGAGCACCGGCACGTGCCGGATCATCGATCGTGAAACACGTTGCGCAATCGCAGCGCCTTTGATCCCGGAGGGCTTGTAGCGTTCCATCAACCCGGCTATGGTCGGCGCAAGCGCTCACCGGGAGGCAGACGACAACTGTCCCGCGCGCAGCCAACTGCTTGCAGGAGCCCTATGCGCCCATCGTTCGCCCGAGTCATCTGTAACCAGCTGTCGGTGTTGTTGCTGGCTGTCACCACCCCGGCGCTGGCCCAGTCGGTGGCCGCCCCGAAAGTCCAGGTTCAGTCATTCAAGGTCGTTGGCAACAGCTTGCTGAGCCAGGCGCAGATCGATGCGCGGCTCGATTCCTACAAGGGTGAACGCAGCCCCGACGAGCTCAAGCGCGCCGCCGCGGCCGTGCAGGCGCTTTACCGGGAAGCCGGCTACGGAGCGGTGATCGCCTTTCTCCCCGAGCAGGCGCTCGCCGGCAATCAGATCACCATCACGGTTGTCGAAGGCAAGATCGCCAAGGTCGGCGTCGATGGCGCCCAGCAGTTCAGTGAAGCGAACATACGCGCCAGCCTGCCGTCGCTGATCGAGGGCACCACGCCTCGGGTGCGCGAGATCGATGCCCAGATCCAGCTGGCCAACGAAAACCCTGCCAAGCGCATCGACGTCTTGCTGCAACCCGGCGACAAGCCCGGCGAGATCGACGCGCAGATACAGGTCACCGAGGAGAAAGCCAGCCGTTTCAGCATCGGGCTGGACAACACCGGCAATGCCAACACCGGGCGTCTGCGCGCCAATTTCGGCTACCGGAATGCCGCACTGTTCGATCGTGATCACGTGCTGGCGCTGCAGCTTCAGGTGGCACCCGAAGAACTCGACTCGGTGGCCGTCGTCAGCGCCAACTACCGGATTCCGCTGTACGCGCAGGGTATGGCGATCGACGCCTATGCGGCTTACTCCGATGTTGACGGCGGCACCAGCGCGACCGCCGCCGGGCCGCTGCAGTTCTCCGGCAAGGGTCAGATCGCCGGCCTGCGGGTGACCAAGTATCTGCCTCGATTCGGCGAGATCGACCACCGCCTGATCATCGGCCTGGACAACCGGGACTACATCAACAACTGCAACATCGTCGGCCTGCCGCCAGGCGCCTGCGGCAATGCCGGGGAAAGCGTGTCGGTGCAACCGCTGGCGATCGAATATGTGGTTCAGAAAGGCGGGCAGAACCGCTTCGGTGCCTCGGTCGGCCTGCTGCACAACCTGCACTTCGGTGGCCGCGATGGCGATGCCGCCCAGTTTCAGAAAGTCAGACCGGGATCCGAGCCGCGGTACACCGCGCTGCGCCTGGGGCTGTTTGCCGCGCTGGCGCTGCCGGAAGACTGGCAGCTGCAGTTGCGGCTGGTCGGTCAGGGTACCGGCGACATGCTGGTGCCCGGCGAGCAGTTCGGAATCGGTGGCGCGTCGTCGGTACGCGGCTACGACGAACGCGAACTCACCGGCGACAGCGGCGCTGCCGCTGCGATCGAACTGTGGAGCCCCGAACTCGGCAAGACCCTGGGCAGCTCCGGCACACTGAGGCTGCTGGCGTTTGCAGACGCCGGCTGGGTCAGGAATCACGTCAACAACCTGCAGCGCCTGGAGTGCCGCCTGGGCGATTCGGAATGCCGGATCGGTTCGGTCGGCGTCGGCCTGCGTTATGGATCCGGGCCGTTGCAGGCGCGTCTGGACATCGCGTACACGCTGGCCGCCGGCAACCGGACGGCCCGCCACGACACCCGAGCCCACTTCTCGGTCAGCTACAGTTTTTGAGTCGAGCGCACAGCGTCGACAGCGCAGTCAATGAGGATGTCATGAACACCCAACACCAGATCAGCGATTTCCGCGCTTCTTCTCGTATCGATGGCACCAGCGGCCGACGGCAACGCCGGTTCGCGCTGCGCCCACTGGCATTCGCACTGGCCGCCGCATCGATGTTGTCGGTACCGGGCATCGCGATTTCGCCGGCTCACGCCCAGGCTGCCGGAACCTTGCCCAGCGGACTCAACGTCGTCGCGGGCCAGGCCAGCGCGGTGGTCAACGGCCAGCAGATGACCGTGACCAACTCGGCCAACAGCATCCTGAACTGGCAGAATTTTTCGATCGGCAGCAACAACCGCGTCTATTTTGCGCAGCCCGACAGCGCAAGCAAGGTGCTGAATCGCGTCGTCGGCAACGATCCATCGTCGATTCTCGGCAGCCTGGGCAGCAACGGACAGGTCTGGCTGCTGAACCCGAACGGCGTGTTGTTCGGACAAGGCGCCAGGGTCGATGTCGGCGGCCTCGTGACATCGACCTTGCGGCTCAACGATGTCGACTGGTTGAGCGGTCGCTACCAGTTCTCGGCAGCCGGCTCCGATCCCGCAGCCGGCATCGTCAACCAGGGCGAATTGCGCAGCAGCCTCGGTGGCCGCATTGCGCTGCTCGGTGGCAGCGTCCGCAACGAAGGCCTGATCGACTCTCCGGATGGTCAGGTGGTGCTGGCCGCTGGTCGCAGCATCGATCTGATCGACACCGGGACGCCCAACCTCAGGCTGCGGGTCACCGCACCAGACGGCGAGGCGATGAACCTCGGCACGCTGGCCGCCGCGGGCGGCCGGATTGACGTGCATGCGGCGATGGTCAATCAGCAGGGCATCGTGCGCGCCGATGGCCTTGGCACCAATGCGGCCGGCGAGATCGTGCTGCAGGCTTCGAACAAGCTCGACCTGGGCGCCAGCAGCGTGACCAGCGCCTCCGGCGCGGCCGGCGGCAAGGTGACATTGGATTCCGGCAACGGAACGGCCATGCTCGAGGGCGACGTGTTCGCAACCGGAAGCGCCGGATCGGGCGGGCAGATCAAGGCGCTCGGCAGCCAGATCGGCATCGTCGGAGCCGCCAGGATGGATGTCTCCGGACGCTCCGGCGGCGAGGTATTCGTCGGCGGCGGCGAGCGTGGCGAGGATGCATCGATACCGAATTCGCGCGCCGTCTTCATCGGGCAGGACACCTCGATTGCCGCCGATGCGCAGGGCCATGGCGACGGCGGCCGGATCATTTTGTGGAGCAACGAGGCAACCCGTGCCTATGGCAGCTTCAGCGCGCGCGGCGGCGCGGCGGGTGGCAACGGCGGCTTCATCGAGACCTCGGGCGGCTGGATTGATATCCGGCCCGCGCGTCTGGATGCGTCGGCTGCATCGGGGTTGGCCGGGACCTGGCTGCTCGATCCATGGAACATCTTCATTTCGGACAACGTCGAAGTCAACACCAACGTGACCGCCGGGCCCAACTTCACCGCCACCGGCAGCCCGTCCGAAATCCGGACTGGCTCGATCAACAACGCGTTGAACAATGGCAACAGCGTCGTGATTTCGACCGGTACGACCGGGACCCAACCGGGCGATATCGTCGTTCAGCGCGCCAGCATCAACGTGGCGCCGAACGTGCCAGTCAGCCTGACGCTGCAGGCGGCGCGCAACATCGACATATCGTTCAGCCAGATCGTCAGCACCGGTGCGGGCCTGTCGGTCAACCTGAATGCAGCGGGCAGCGGCGTCGGCTCGGTCTATATCGGCTCGGTGCCGATCCTGACCGCTGGCGGCAGCATTTCCGCCAACGGCGTCGGGCGCGCGAGCGACAGCTTCTTCGAAGGCATCGGTGTCTACATCACCGGCTCCAATCTGAACGCCGGCAGCGGCAACATCAACCTGGTCGGCAACAACAACGATCTCGCCGGCATTTCGTCCGGCCGGTCGGGCATCATCATCGCCAACGCGACGCTGACTGCCCGCGATTTGTCGCTGACCGGTTCACATGCAGCCAGCAATTTGTCGGGCGCCTCCGGAATCGACATCTTCAACTCGACGTTGACCGCCACCCATGGCATGTCCTTGCGCGGCACCGCCAGTTCGGTCGGCATCAGTGCCGAGCAGTCGACGCTCGCCGTGACCCCGGCGGCCACCGACCCGACAGCTTCGCTGTTCATCGACGGCACCAGCACCTGGTCGAACCTGTCGGCATCGGAATTCACGAATTACGGCGTCGTGCTGGCGGGTGGCGGCTACGGCGGTACGCTGCGGGCCACCAACGGCGCCACCATGGACATCACCGGCCGCCATATGGGTGGCAGCTTGCCGTCGCTGCTGCTGGCCAACGGCCTGGTCGTCGACGCAGCCACCGGCGGAGATGCCAGGTTCACCGCCAATTCGCCGCTGGAGATTTCCGCCAACATGGTGGTTGGTGGTCGATTGCTGTTCGAGGGAGACGACGTCTCGATACTGGCCGGCTCGACGATCCGATCCAACGCGACCGGCGATGCTATCGTGATCGCCGGCAAGAGCGGACCGAATACCACCACCTTCGTCAACAATGCCGGCGCCGGTGCACTGACCACACCGAACGGCCGCTGGCTGATCTATGGCCGGAACACCGCCACGCTGAACCCCGGCGGCCTGAACTACAGCTTCAAGCAGTACAACGCTCGCTACCGCGAAGCCAATCCCCTCACCCCGGCCACTGGCAACGGCCTGCTGTATTCGGAAGCGCCCGTGGTGATCGTGCGGGCCGATCCGTTCTCGAAGGTCTACGACGGGACAACCACGGCCGGCCCGCTCAACAACCTCAATCTCAGCGGGCAACGCGACGGCGACATCGGCAACGTGCCGGCCGGCACCAGCGGCAATTTCAACGACCCCAATGCCGGGCTCAACAAGGCGATCACGATCGACCCGAGCACGGTGACGTTCACCGATACCACCGGCCGTCCGGTACTCGGCTATGGGCTGGCCACCAACGTCCAGGGCGACATCCTGCGCCGCAACGTCTCGTTGACCGGCGTCACGGCGGCGAACAAGGTCTACGACGGCAACACTGTCGCCAACGTGACGGCCGGACTGAACAATCTGGTCGGCAGCGAAACCCTCGGGACCGCGCTGACGGGCAATTTCGACACCAAGGATGCGGGGCTCAGCAAGCTGGTCACCGTCAACGCCACCTTGAGCGACGGCACCAACGGCGGGCTCGCCAGCAACTACGTGCTGGCGCCAGCCAGCACCTCGACGACGGCCGACATCACGCGCCGGCAACTGACCGGCAGCTTCACCGCGGCCAACAAGGTCTACGATGGCAACACCAGTGCCACGGTGATCCTCGGTCCCTTGACCGGGCTGGTCGGCAGCGAAACCCTGGGCACCACCGCCAGCGGCACATTCGACACCAAGGATGCCGGCATCGGCAAGACCGTGACC
>JANNNE010000034.1:0-41649 GCA_031398385.1 Ideonella sp. | reverse complement strand
CCGGGCTTCAGTTTCGACGTCGGTGGCGCCACGCAAGAGCAGCAGAAGGCCTTCGGCGCGATGCTCGGCGCAATGGCGCTGGCGGTGATCTTCATCTACATCGTACTGGCCAGCCAGTTCGGCAGCTTCCTGCAACCGATCGCGATCATGGCGTCGCTGCCGCTGGCCTTGATCGGCGTGATGCTGGCGCTCCTGTTGTGGCGCAGCACCCTCAACGTATTCTCGATGATCGGCCTGGTGATGCTGATGGGGCTGGTGACGAAGAATGCGATTTTGCTGGTCGACTTCGCCAACCATGCGCGCCGTGCCGGCGCGAGCGTTGAGGAGGCGTTGCTGCAATCCGGGCTGATCCGGCTGCGGCCGATCATCATGACCACGGCGGCGATGGTTTTCGGCATGTTGCCGCTGGCGCTGGCGCTGAACGACGGCGGCGAGATCCAGGCCCCGATGGGTCGCGCGATCATCGGCGGCGTGATCACCAGCACGCTGCTGACGCTGGTGGTGGTTCCGGTGTTGTACAGCTACCTGGTCCGTGATCGGCAAGCCGCACCGGCTGGCACACACGCGCAGGCTGGCGGCGGCGTGCCGATGCCGGCGACCGCCGACCGGAACTGAGCGCATCGACGCGGGCCGCGTCCGACCGGTCCGGCCCCGGATCGCTTCCAGCGCAGCGGCACGGCGGATCAATCTGCCGATCGGCTCGACGGTCCCTCGGCGCTCAGGATCCGGCGCAACTGCTCGAGGTCGACCGGTTTGGTCAGGTGGTGCGAGAAGCCCGCCGCAAACGCCTGCTCACGGTCACTCGACTGCCCGTAGCCGGTGACGGCGACGAGCAGCGGCACATGCCCGTTGTCGGATCGTCGCAACCGCCGCGCCAGTTCGTAGCCGTCCATCCCTGGCAGCCCGACATCGAGCACCATCGAATCGGGACACCAGTCGCGCGCGATCTCGATCGCCTGCGTGCCGACATGGCCGACCCGGGTCTCGAAGCCGAACGCGCGCAGCGCCTGCGCCAGCAGCGTCGCCGCGTCTTCGTTGTCGTCGACCACCAGAACACGCCCAACGCTGGTACCGGACAGCGCATCCAGCGGGCCATCTGGAGACGACCCCGGAAGGATCGCATCGCGCAGCGGCAGCGTCACCGTCATCGTGGTTCCCCGGTCGTGCCCGTCGCTGCGCGCCGACACCTCGCCGCCGTGCGCGTCGACCATTCGCCGGACGATCGTCAGTCCGAGTCCGAGCCCACCCACCGCCCGCTCGATCGACTGCCGGCCCTGGATGAACAGGTCGAACACATGCGGCAGCAGATCGGGATCGATTCCGACACCGTTGTCCTGCACCTCGATCAGCACATCGCCGCCGCGCCGCTGCCCGCGCATGCTGATGTGTCCTCGGGCCGGCGTGTATTTGTTGGCGTTGGTCAGCAGGTTGTTGAAGATCTGCTCGAGGCGCGACGGATCACCGTCGATCCACAAATCGTCGTCCACCGCGACGTCGATCGTCTGCTCCTTCTGTTCGAACAGCGACCGAGTGGTTTCGACAGCGCGGCCGCAGATCTGCGCCAGGTCGACCGGCTCGAGGCGCAACTCGATCTTGCCGCGCGCAATTCGCGACACATCGAGCAGATCGTCGACCAAGCGCGTCATGTGCCGCACCTGACGTTGCAGGATGCCGCGCTCGCGCGACAGGTCCTGGCCTTCACGCAGCCGCATCAGGTCGAGTGCGGTGACGATCGGTGCCAGCGGGTTGCGCAGCTCGTGGCCAAGCATGGCCAGGAACTCGTCTCGGGCCCGACTCGCCGCTTCGGCCTCGGCACGCGCCGCCTGCGCTTCCTGCAGCAGTCGCGCCTGTTCGAAGCTCAGACCGGCACGCACGCCGATCTCGATCAGCAGCGCCTGTTCGTCGTCGCCAAACGCTGGTGCCGCCGATTCGCGCACCAGCGACAGGCAGCCGATGACCTTGCCCTGCGCCTGCAGCGGAACCAGGATGTAAGAGCCCAGACTCCACGCGCGCAATTCCTCGCGCTGCTCGGGGTCTTGGGTGTAGGCGTCAATCATCGCGTCGTCGACCACCGCACGCTCGGCTCGACCGCTGCGCAGCACTTGGGGAACGCCCCAGCTCAGATCCGGATCGACCGGGAAACGCTCGACATGTCGCCGGGCTGCTTGCGCCATCTCAGCGTCGCGGTGGGTGACGGCGGCAATGCCGATCGAGCCGTCGGGCCTCGGTACCTGAACGGAACACCAGTGGCCAAGTTCCTCGACCAGCATCTCGGCCAGCGTCTGCATGACCTGATCGGCGCCTCGTATCTCGCCGACCAGGCGGGCGGTGATCCGGTCGAGCAGCGCCATCCTGCTGCGCGCAGACTCGGCCTCGGCACGCGCGGCCTGCTCCGATTCGAGCAGCCGCTGCCGCTCGGCCTGCTGTTCGATGCGTTGCGAAATGTCGATGTTGGCGCCGATCCATTCGATCACCTCGTCGTGCTCGTTGAGCACCGGTGCACCCCGTACCGACATCGGAACGAAGACACCATCATGGCGACGCACGCGATACTCGATCGCGAATCGTTGCCGCCGTTGCACCGCTTCGGTCCAGGTTTTTGCCGCGCGAGCGCGGTCGTCCGGGTGCAGTGCATCCCAACCGTGGTTGCTGATCCAGGTCTGCACCGACTGGCCGGTGAACGCACGCCAGCTCGCAGAGTCGGTCACCACCACGCCATTGGGGTCAGTGGTCCAGACGATGTCGCTGGTCGCCTCTGCCAGGCATCGAAACCGACGCTCGTTGGCTTCGGTCTGAGCCAGTTCGGCACGGGCTTCGGCAAGCAGCGCACGCTCGCGCAGCGCCGATCGCTCGGCTTGCAGGCGCTTTTCCTCGGTGGTCTCGCGGACCACCGTGCCGACCATCACGGCGTGTCCGTCCGGGTCGAGCACCGGATAGATGCTGAACTCGAACGCGCGCAATTCCGGTGAAGCGGGTGTGGTCGCATGCAACTCCTGATCGACCACCGCGACACCGGTACGCAGTACCTGGCGATACAGCGGCTCGAGCTGGTCGGCCACATGCGGTACCACCTCGCGCTGCAGCCGACCGACCGTCCGCTCGACCGCCACACCGTTCAAACCCGCCAGGCGCTTGTTGATCCGCACATAGCGCAGATCGCGGTCGAGGAACGACAGGCCGAGCGGTGCGGTTTCCAGGATCGCATCGAACAGCGCCAGCGAGCGCTCGGATTGCGCCCGCGCGACTTCGAAACCACTCAGCGCCGCGGCCAGCGCCTTTTGCTCGGCTTCGCGGTCGGTGACATCGCGCGTGATGAGCATCGCGCCGCCGAGGCTGCCATCGCTGCGCCGCACCGGCGTCGCCGTTCCCTCGAGGGTACGCAGGCTGCCGTCGGGACGTCGGACGCACCAGCGTGTGCCGTCGAGTCGCCGACCCTGCAACGCCAGCCACAACGGTGTCTCGTGCAAGGGCAATGGCGTGCCGTCGCTGCGCTCGAGGCCGAATTCGCTGGCCCACGCCGTGGCGTGGGTCGGTTGGGCTGATCGCCCGTGCTGCAGTTCCGCTTCGCGATTGAAGATCAGGATCTCGCCGGTGGTGCCGGCAAAGATGATGCCCTCGCCACTGTCGTCGACCAGTGCCGCCATCAGCTCGAGGTCAGTGCGGGTCTTGGCGGCCTGCAGCTCTTCGGCGCGGTTCTGAACACATGCCAGCCAGCCCGCCTCGCCGGGCTCTGCCACCAGCGGTGAGATCAGAAGCCGAACGTCCAGCCTCAGACCGTCCTTGCGCAGGAATTGCAGACAAAATCCGTCGGCGGGCGCATCGCCACGCACCGTGCGTTGGAATGCGGATTCGATCTGGGCAATCTGATCGCGGGGCCAGTAGGCGAACGGCGCCGATTGCCCGAGCAGTTCATCGGCGTCGAACCCGGTCAGCTGGCAGAACGCCGGGTTCACATAGATCTGCCTGCCGGAAGCATCGACCGCAGCCAACGCAGCGCGATTGGCCTGCTCGATCGCACGCAACAGTGCGGGTTCCTGCCTTGCACGATGCGATCCGGTTGCGGACATCCGTTACTGCGGGCTTATGAGACTGTCTTCGATGATATCGGCAACAACGGGGACGCGTCGTGCGGGTGCTGCATGCGCCGCCGCCGGCTCGTGTGGTTGAGGGACACCCCCTCCGCCGTCCGATCGTGGAAAATGCGACTCACCTGTCCGTCCACCGGTCGTCCCTGGAGTCTTCCCCAATGTCCCGCGTATTCAACTTCAGCGCCGGCCCCGCCGTGCTTCCGGAAACCGTGCTGCAGCAGGCCGCCGCGGAAATGCTCGACTGGCACGGCAGCGGCATGTCGGTGATGGAGATGAGTCACCGCGGCAAGGAGTTCATCTCGATCCACGCCGAAGCCGAGTCGCTGCTGCGCGAGCTATTGGCGATACCGGCCAATTACAAGGTCTTGTTCATGCAGGGCGGCGCGATCGGCGAGAACGCCATCGTTCCGATGAACCTGCTGCGCGGCAAGGCCGGCGCCGACTACATCAATACCGGCGAATGGTCGAAGAAATCGATCAAGGAGGCCAGGCGCTATGCGAAGATCAACGTCGCCGCGAGTTCGGAAGCCACCGGCTTCACCAGCGTGCCGGCGCGCGACGGCTGGCAACTCGACCCCGATGCGGCCTACGTGCACATCTGCTCGAATGAAACCATCGGCGGCGTCGAATACCACTTCACACCTGATACCGGCGAGGTGCCGCTGGTGGCGGACATGTCGAGCAACATCTTGTCCAAGCCGGTGGATGTCAGCCGCTACGGCCTGATCTACGGCGGCGCACAGAAAAATATCGGCCCGGCCGGGCTGACCATCGTGATCGTTCGCGACGACCTGATCGGCCAGGCCCTGCCCTTTACGCCGTCGGCCTTCGACTACAAGCAGCAGGCCGATAACGATTCGATGCTGAACACCCCGCCAACCTATGCCATCTATATCGCCGGGCTGGTGTTCAACTGGATCAAGTCGCGCGGCGGACTGACCGCGATGGCCGAACACAACCTGGTCAAGGCGGCCGTGTTGTACGACTACCTGGCGCAGAGTTCGCTGTTCAGCAATCCGGTGGCCGCTGCCGATCGCTCGTTGATGAATGTGCCATTCAAGCTGAAGGACGAGGCACTGGACGCTGCTTTCCTCAAAGGTGCGTCGGAGCGTGGCATGCTGCAGCTGAAGGGCCACCGCTCGGTGGGCGGCATGCGGGCATCCATCTACAACGCGATGCCGATCGAAGGCGTGCAGACACTGGTCGGGTACATGAAGGAATTCGAGGCCAGCCATGGCTGAGCGACTGGGCGTGCTGGTCGTCAACCAGATCGCCGCGTCGGGACTGTCGCGCTTGCCGGCCGAAATCTACCGTGTCGGCAAGGACGTAGCCGAGCCCGCCGCCATCCTGCTGCGTTCGGCCGATCTGCACGCGACGAGCATTCCGGCCAGCGTGCGTGCGATCGCGCGGGCCGGCGCCGGCACCAACAACATCCCGGTCGACGCGATGAGCCAGCGTGGCGTGCCGGTTTTCAACGCTCCCGGCGCGAATGCCAATGCGGTCAAGGAACTGGTGATCGCGGGCATGTTGCTGGCCGCGCGCCAGCTCGCACCGGCCTTGCGGTTCGTCGGCAACCTCGATCCCGCATCGCCCGATCTGGATACGACCGTCGAAACCGGCAAGAAATCATTTGCCGGCTATGAATTGGCGGGGCAGACGCTGGGCATCGTCGGCCTCGGCAAGGTCGGCTGCATGGTGGCCGATGCAGCAATCAAGCTCGGCATGGATGTACTCGGCTTCGACCCGGAGATCACCGTCGACGCCGCCTGGAGCCTGCCATCACAGGTACGGCGCGCCGCCAGCGTCAACGATGTGCTGAGGCAGGCCCAGTTCGTCACGCTGCACGTGCCCTTGCTCGATGCGACCCGCCACCTGGTCAACGACGCCAACATCGGCCTGATGAAAGCCGGTGCCGTGCTGATGAACTTCAGCCGCGAAGGCGTCGTCAGCGACAGTGCCGTGATCGACGCGTTGAACGCCGGCCGGCTCGGCCAGTATGTCTGCGACTTCCCGGGCGCGCGGATCCACGGTCACCCCCAGGTCATCGCGCTGCCGCACCTTGGCGCATCGACCCGCGAGGCCGAGGAAAACTGCGCGGTGATGGTCGTCGATCAGCTGCGCGACTATCTTGAGCACGGCAACGTGCGCAACGCGGTCAATTTCCCGCAGGTGACGATGGCGCGCGAGTCCGCATTCCGGATCGCCATCGCCAACGCCAACGTTCCCAACATGCTGGGCCAGATCTCGACCGCGATGGCGCGCGCCGGATTGAACATCCACAACATGGTCAACAAGTCGCGCGGCGGCATGGCCTATACGCTGGTCGATGTCGACAGTGCGGTTTTGCCCGAGGTCCAGGCCGACATCAGTGCGATCGACGGGGTGCTGGCGGTGCGGTATCTGCCAGCTCCCTGAACACCCCGGGCATGCGCACATGCCGATGCGCGGTCGGCAGGGTTCACCAGTCCCTGGACCCCCTCGCGGATTACAAGTTGCGCGCCTTCGCCCCCAGCCGCTCCAGCATGAACACCCAGTACGGCGCCACGCATTCGCTGTGACCGGACGGCACGGCCAGGCACTCGGTCAGGCTCACCTGCGCGGCGCCGCGTGTCGTCATCGCCCGCACGGTAGCGGTCGCGCTGTCGAACGGCACGGTCTGATCATCGCGGCCGTGGTACAGGTGGACAGGCACCTGGGGCTGCCAGTCGTGCACATTGCTGTCGCGGTCGATGGCCGCGACATCGTCGGCCAGGAAGTTGTCGATGAAGGTGGACTGGTAGGACACGTCGGCATCGTCGGGAATCAGCAGCCGCAGCAGGGCACGCCGCACCTCGTTGCGTACGCTCGACCCGAGGTGGCGCAGCAAGCCCGGGTTGATCAAGGCGCCGAGTACGGGGTATTCGTCACAGACCCGCTTCAGCAACTCGTCCAGCGTGGCGCCGACGTTGTACGGGCCGCTGCCCGGTACCGACAGCACGAGCCCGGGCAGGTCGGCGGTCTGCTCGGCCTGCATCGCACGATGCGCCGCCATCGTCACATAACCACCTTCCGAATAACCAAGCAGGAACAGCTGGCCGTTGTCGATCACTTGGCTGCTCCGCCGCCAGCTGCGCGCAGCCGTCAACAGGTCCAGCACGGCGGCGGCCGACGGCTTGGACATCAGATAGGGGTGCTCTTCGCCCTTGGAGACCCCGAAGCCGACATAGTCGGCCGCGATCACGATGTAGCCGAGCGAGGCCATGATCACCGCCGCTTCGTCGCCCTGGGCGTGCATGCTCGGCGCCTCGGCATCGCTGAAGATGGTGCCGTGCTGGTAGCTGATGATCGGGCTGATCGCGCCTGCCGGCTTGACGGGCACGCTGACGAGGCCCGATGCGCTCACCTCGCGCCCTCGGCCGTCGATCGTGCGATAGATCAGACGGTAGTTGGCAACCGAATAGACCGGCGTGATGAGCGGCGCCTTGGTATCGGGTTTTTTCAATCCGGCGACGATCTCGGCCGGTGTGACGGTTGCGAGCGTGACCGCGCTTTCGAGCCGACCGCGGCCGATGACTTCCGGGATGGCCGGTGGCGCAGCCGGCGGCGCAGCCGCAGGCAATACGACGGGCGCGGGTTCGCCGCCGCCACCGCCGCCGCATGCCCCGAGTCCTGTCGCCAGCAGCAGCGCTGCCAGGCTTCGCCGCCACCTGTTCACCATGGTTGCCACTCTACCATCCGGGCACGGGATTTGCCCACCGGTGCGGCGGCATCGCTGAAGGTTCCGGCGAAGCCCATCCTCAGCCCGCGTAGAGGATCACCACGGTCACTACATCGCAACCCACAGGAACCGGTGCTGGAAGTGAAAACTCGACGTCAGGCGGTCGTCCCGGCGCTGTTGGGTTTGCGCAAGTCCGGCGTCACGGCGTCGTCAGGTTGTCCTTCGCCGCGCGTTTTCCACAACGAGAACAACACGCCACCGATGATCAGGCCGAATGTCACACCCATCGAGACAGCCGGCGGAAACTTGCCGATGAAGCCGACCAGGAAGATCTTCGACCCGATGAACACCAGCACCAGCGCCAGTGCATATTTCAGGTAGGTGAAGCGATGGATCATCGCGGCCAGCGCGAAATACAAGGCGCGCAGGCCGAGGATGGCGAATATGTTGCTGGTGTAGACGATGAAGGGATCGGTCGTGATGGCGAAGATCGCCGGCACCGAATCGACCGCGAAGACCAGATCGACGAACTCGATCAGCACCAGGGCCAGCAGCAGCGGCGTCGCGAATCGAACCGTCTTGCCGGTCGCCGGATCGGTCTGGTCGACCCAGAACGAATTGCCATGCAGTTGATTGGTGACCGGGACATGCCGCTTGATGAATTTCAACAGCGGGTTGTTTGCCAGATCGGGCGTGTGGTCGGCCACCAGCCACATCTTGATGCCGGTGTAGACCAGGAAGGCACCGAAGATATAGAGCACCCACGAAAACTCGGTGACTAGCGCCGCTCCGAGGCCGATCATCAGCGCCCGCAGCACGATCACGCCCAGGATGCCCCAGAAAAGCACCCGATGCTGATACTGGCGCGGGATCGCGAAGAAGCCGAAGATCATCGCGATCACGAAGACGTTGTCCATCGACAAGGATTTCTCGATCACGAAGCCGGTGTAGTAGTCCATGCCGCTGGCCTCGCCCAGGTACCACCAGACCCAGGCACCGAACAAGGTGGCGGCAGCGATGTAGCCACCCGACAGCAGGAGGCTCTCGCGCACACCGATCTCCTTGTCATCCTTGTGCAGCACGCCGAGGTCGAAGGCCAGCAAGGCGACGACGACGCATGCGAAAAAGAGCCAGATCCACGCAGGCTTGCCAAGGAAATCGGCATTCAAGAAGGGTTGGATAGCGTCCATGGTGGTTTCGAGTCAGGTTGAATGGGGTTGATCTTCAGCCACGATGCGAATCGGACGAATCAGCGATAGAGTGACGATCAGTTCGTAAAAACCGAAGTCGGGAACCGTCATGCTGAACTACCGTCACCTTTACTATTTCTGGGTCGTCAACAAGGAAGGCGGCTTTGCGCGCGCCGCCGAGCACCTCGACATGGCGGTGCAGACGATCAGCGCCCAGGTGCGAGAACTGGAGCGATCGCTGGGTCACCAACTGCTGAAGCCGGCTGGCCGCGGGGTCGAGATGACCGAGGCGGGACAAACCGCATTCGCCCGCGCCGAACAGATCTTCCAGATCGGTGAGTCGATCGCCCAGGAAGTGCGCGAGGTGGCCGGCGCGAAGGTGTCGCGCCTCGCGGTCGGACTGTCGGACGGCATCTCCAAGCTGGCGGCCCACGCGGTTTTGTCGCCGGTGCTCGCGACGCCATCGCTGCGCCTGTTGTGCCACGAAGGCGAAGTCGAACAACTGCTCGGCGAACTGGCGATGCACAAGCTCGACCTGGTGCTGGCCTGCCAGCCTGCACCATCGAATCGAAACCTGCGACTGACCAGCGAACGGCTGATCGACGCACCGGTCGACTGGTACGGCCCGTCCGAACTGGTTCACAAGGCGCAGGTCGATCGCTTTCCGCACTCGCTGGCCGGCCTTCCGGTGCTGTTGCCGACCGGCCACTCGGCACTGCGCGAAAAGATCGACCGGTGGTTCGAAATGCACGAGTTGCGCCCGTCCATCGTCGGCGAATTCGAGGACAGCGCCTTGCTCAGCATGTTCTCGGCGCGTGGAATGGGCGTATTCCCGGTCAGCCGCTTCGGTGCCGACGATGTGGCGATGATGAAGGGGCTGCGCCTGCTCGGCCGATGCGAAGACGTGAAGGAGGAGATTCACGCGATTCGTTCACGCCGCGGCTTGCACCATCCGCTGGTCAACCAGCTGCTGAGCGCTGCCAGGGGATGAGGCGCCGTCGATGTCACCGGAAAAACCAGCTGAGCAAAACGCAACGACTTCGGTTTTAACGAACAATCGTTCAATAAGCCGCTGCTTTTCAGGAACCTGAGAAAACTCTATTCTTTGCTCTCCATCGATTCATCAGAAGGAGATCCATGATGCAAATCCTGTTCAAGTCCCGCAGCCCCAAGGCCAACGAATTGCGTGAGGTGGCGCAGCAGCGTCTGCGATTCAGCCTGCGTCGCCTGAGCTGGCTGGTGCCGCGGGCGACGGTCCGGCTGAGCGATGTGAATGGCCCGCGCGGCGGAATCGACAAGCGTTGCCAGCTGGAACTGCGAACCGATGGTGGCGTGACCGCCATCGTCACCTCGGTCGCGTCCGACTGGCGTACCGCGATCGACCATGCGGTGGCCCGGGCCGGACGGATCCTGATGCGCCAGTGGCGGCGTGGCAAGCTCGCGCAGCGCACGGGCCAACGGGCCATTACGATGCAAGCCTGACCTGCCGAGCAATCGTTCAGCCGACCCCTGCCCGCGCAGCGATCCGACGGATGGCCTCGCGGGCCGTCATTGATCCTTTCACCCCTCACCGGCAAATAGATTCCGAAATCGGAGCTCGACCATGAAACGCATTGCCTTGTTCGTGATGACCAACCTCGGCGTGATGCTGGTGCTGGCATTGGCCGTCAACCTGCTCGGGCTGAATCGTTTCCTCACTGCCAACGGACTGAGCCTGACGGGCCTGCTCGGCTTTTCATTGGTGATGGGTTTCGGCGGCGCGTTCATTTCGCTGCTGATCAGCAAGCCGATGGCCAAGTGGACGACCCGCCTGCAGGTCATCAACGATTCGCCCGACCCGCATCACCGCTGGCTGGTCGGCACGGTCGAGCAGTTTGCGCAGCGCGCCGGCGTCAAGATGCCCGAGGTCGGGATCTACGAAGGCGCACCCAATGCCTTCGCCACCGGCGCCTTCAAGAACTCGGCGCTGGTGGCGGTATCGACCGGGCTGCTGCAGTCGATGACGCGCGAGGAAGTGGAGGCGGTGATCGGCCACGAGGTGGCCCACGTCGCCAATGGCGACATGGTGACGATGGCGCTGATCCAGGGCGTGATGAATACCTTCGTCGTCTTCCTGTCGCGGGTGATCGGCTATGTCGTCGACAAGGTGGTGCTGCGCAACCAGAACGACGGTCCGGGCATCGGCTACTACGTCACCACGATCGTGATGGACATCCTGCTCGGCATCGTCGCAGCGATGATCGTGGCCTGGTTCTCCAGACAACGCGAATTCCGCGCCGATGCCGGTGCGGCCGGGCTGATGGGTCGCAAGCAGCCGATGATCAACGCCTTGGCGCGCCTCGGTGGCCTGGATCCCGGCGAGATGCCGAAGGCGATGCAATCGATGGGGATCAGCTCAAGACCGAACGGCTTCATGGCCTTGTTCTCGAGTCATCCGCCGATGGAGCAGCGGATTGCGCGGCTGCAGCAGAGCGAATGAAACTGGCAGCCTGGCGGTCGCGTTCGGCGGGCAGATTCGGCCGCGAGTTCGGCCGCCTTTCGTGACAACCAACGACAGGAGATGGTGATGAGTGCACAGAACATGTTGGACCAGTTGTTGAAATCGGGCATGGACCTGCTGGGTGGCAAGGCCAACCCAGTCAGTGGAGCCCCGGCCCGCACGGACGGCGCTTCGCTCGACTGGCGACAGATCGGTGGTGGCGTGGCGGCGGGCGGACTGGTCGGCTTGTTGCTGGGCGGCCAGCGTGGCCGCCGGATGGGCGGCAAGGCGATCAAATATGGCAGCATGGCTGCACTTGGCTACGCCGGTTATCGGGTCTATCAGGACTGGAAGGCAAAGCAGCCGCAGCGCGCGGCGACGCCGTGGCCGGAGCCGACTGGCGCGGTCGTCGACAACGCGGGCATCGACGATTGGCAGCCGCCAGCCGCAAACGGGCTGCCCGCCCTGCCGCCTCCGGCAATGGAATCCCACGGCCGCGCGATGTTGACCGCGATGATCGCGGCGGCCAAGGCGGACGGCCACCTCGACGAGCGCGAGCGCAGCCTGATCGGCGCCGAACTGACGCGCCTGGAAAGCGACCCGGCACAACGCGAATGGTTCGAGCAGCAGGTGCAGCGCCCGCTCGACCCGGCGGACGTGGCCCGGGCCGCGACCACGCCGCAGTTGGCGTCGGAGATGTACCTGGCAAGCTTGCTGGTGGCCGACGAGACCAGCTTCATGGAACGAGCCTACCTGGACGAGCTGGCGCGCCAGATGAGTTTGCCGAACGACTTGAAACTCGCCCTCGAAGCGCAGGCGCGCACGAGCTGAGCGCGTCCCGGCCGCCAGTCGGCGGTCTGGCTGCGCTTACGATCGGCACAAAGCCTTTTGTGCCAACGTGCCGCGCCGCTCATTCGACCCCCTCCTGCCGACCGTCTGCGCGCTCGGTATTGCCCAGATCACGGCCTGGGGAACCAGCTACTACAGCCTCGGCATCCTGGCCAAGCCGATCGCCGGCGAAACAGGCTGGAGCCAGAGCCTGATCTATCTCGGGTTCACGGTCTCGCTGCTGGTAATGGGTGCGGTCTCGGCCTGGGCCGGGCGGGCCATCGATCGGCATGGTGCGCGTGCCGTCATGGCCTGTGGCAACCTGCTGGTATCCGGCGGACTGCTGCTGTTGGCATTCGTCCGCAGCGAAGCCAGTTATCTGGCGGTCTGGGCCTTGCTGGGGGTGGGCATGCGCCTGACCTTGTACGACGCGGCCTTCGCCGCCCTGGTGCAGGTGGTTCCGTCGCGTGGGCGGCGCGCCATTTCCTATCTGACCCTGTTCGGGGCGTTTGCCTCGACCGTCTTCTGGGTGGTCGGCCACCAGCTCAACGAGGCGTTCGGCTGGCGGGCCACCTTCGCCTGCTTCGCTGCGATCAATCTGCTGATCTGCCTGCCGCTGAACTGGTTCGGCTTGTCGCGCAGCGAGTCACCCATCGACGCCGCACCGCCCGACCCACGCCTCGAACCGATCGATGGCCCGCCGCTGCAGGGCCGGGCCCGCGATGCCGCGATCTGGTTATTCGCGCTGGTGATGTCGCTGAACGGCTTCGTATTCGGCGTCGTGACCGTGCAACTGGTGCCCTTGCTCGAGTCGGCCGCGTTGTCGACCGCCGCTGCGGTGTGGATCGCCTCGCTGAAGGGGTTCGGCCAGTTCGGGGGACGCCTGATCGAGATCGTCTTCGGCCGCAACCTGCGTGCCATTACGGTGGCCCGTTTCGCAGTCGGTGCATTGCCCTGGTCGTTCGTCATCCTGCTGCTGGGGGCGGGTAATTTCCACGCCGTTCTGATCTTCACGCTGCTGTTGGGTGCGTCGCAGGGCGTGGTCACGATCGTGCGCGGCGCCCTGCCACTGGCACTGTTCGGCAAGGCCGGCTACGGCGCCGTGCTGGGGCTGCTGGCGACGCCGATCTTGATCGTCAATGCCGCATCGCCAACGCTCAACGCCCTGATCGTCGACACCTGGGGCTGGGCCGCGGCAGAAGGGGTGCTGCTCGCTGCGGCCACCGCCTCGTGGTTGACGATGGAGGCGATGTCGCGCTGGTACGAGCACAGCCGCCGCGGTGCACCTGAAACGGTCCGAACGAATCCGTGAGCTGAACTCGCCGCTGGTGCAGTTGCTCGGCAATGTGTTGTAGCGCGGCCAGCGCAGCAACCTGTTTCGGGGTGGCGTCGGCCCGATCCAGCTCTACATCTCGATCGCCAGCCCGTGCCACTTCTACTTGTCGAACAACCCACGCTGTCGAGGGTATCGATCTCGACATCCAGGAAGGCCGCGGATGGGCGGTCTCGACCCAGGCCGTTGCCGCCAAATCGGCTACTTTCGGTTATCTCGATGTCCCGACCATGATTCGCGCCGCCACCAAAGGATACGCTGGCCAACTGCGACGCCGGCGAGGTGCTCGTAACCTGCATCGATCGCCACCGCCGCAGCGTCTGATCGGTACGGTGCGTCATCGGGCGATGACGGCAAATGCTCGAAGTCCCCGGTGGCGCCGCGTCTTTAGGTGACAGGCGGCCGAGGGCGGGCGTAAGATGTCTTGACCCTCCTGACCGTACCGACACCGTGAACGCGCGAGACCTCCCCGACGACGAACCAGCGCTGATCACCGACGCTGAAGCGCGTGCGGCCGATGTCAGCGACGATCGGTTGGCACGCGTGGTCAATCACCCGGACGGACACTACTGGGTCGCGCTCGACGGCCACCAGCAGTTCGGCCCGTTCGACAGCATCGAGCAGGCGCTGGCCGATATGGAAGTCGAGGAGAACGACTTCGACGCCGCTCCACCCTCGCTCGAGGAAGTGGAAGATGCGCTGGGAATCTCGAGCTGGATCGATCCCGAAACCGGATTACCGACCGAGGACTCGCACGTTCGCCTGGAAGACCACTGACGCCGATTGTCGAGACCGACGGTTCCAGCTCGGCCGACCCGCGACGCATCGCTTCACGCACCAAGTTGTTCCAGTCGGCCGCACCAAAGTGAAAACCCGCGGTGCAGCTGGTGGGAGGTCAGCGGTTCGCCATCGGAGGCTTCTGCAGACCGTACGGTATCGCAAGGATCGCACCGTACCGAACTTTCCGGCAGATCTGGCACGGTAGCTGCTAGAGCACTGTGGGGCGTAACGAAGCGCCCCGGCCCCCCGACCTCGCACCGGTCGGCCTGTCCGCGACGCTGTGGACAACTGCGTGCCGCCAACACCCGCCCGCCGGCGGCGCCTTTGTATTGCCGGTTGGGCACCCTGTCTTGAACTTCCAAACAATGCCGATTCGACCGACCGTCGAGTGCGCGGTCGACTGCGTGCGCGTTCGATTCCTCGCCAGAAGGTCGGCAGTTGGCACCGTGCTTGCAATTTGTGAACCCAACGGCCGCGTGCGAACCGGCCAACCATGCGCCCGCCCGGGTGCGACGAAAGTCCAGCGATGCAAAAGATGAAACTGGTGATGGTCGGCAACGGCATGGCCGGCGTTCGTACGCTCGAAGAGCTGTTGAAGATCGCACCCCACCTCTACGACATCACCGTCTTCGGCGCCGAGCCGCATCCCAACTACAACCGGATCCTGTTGTCGCCGGTGCTGTCCGGCGAGCAGACGCTCGACGAGATCATCCTCAACCCGCTGAGCTGGTACGAAGAGAACGGAATCGAACTGCGCGTGGGCAAGAAAGTGATCGGAGTCCACCGGCGCAACCGCGTGGTCCAGGTCGACGACGGCACCGAGATCGACTACGACCGGTTGTTGATCGCCACCGGCTCCAACCCCTTCATTCCGCCGATCCCCGGCAAGAACCTTGACGGTGTGATTGCCTATCGGGACATCGCTGATACCAACACGATGATCGAGGCCGCGACGAAATATCCGCACGCCGTCGTGATCGGTGGCGGTTTGCTCGGCCTGGAGGCGGCCAACGGCCTGATGCTGCGCGGCATGCAGGTCACCGTGATTCACCTGGCGTCGTGGCTGATGGAGCGCCAGCTCGACGAGGTGGCGGCCCGGCTGCTGCAGAAATCGCTGGAGCAGCGGGGCCTGAAGTTCTGCCTCGGCGCGCAGACCGAGGCCTTGATTGGCGATCAGGCGGATGGGCAATCCGGCCGCGTCAAGGCGGTCCGGCTGAAGGACGGCACGGAGATACCGGCCGATCTGGTGGTGATGGCCGCCGGCATCCGGCCGAACACCGAACTCGCGATCAAGATCGGCCTGCACTGCGGTCCCGACAACCGCGGCGGCATCGTCGTCAACGATACGATGCAGACCATCACCGACCCGCGCATCTATTCGGTGGGCGAATGCGCGTCGCACCGCGGCATCGCCTACGGCCTGGTGGCGCCGCTGTTCGAGCAAGGCAAGGTGTGTGCGACGCATCTGGCCGAGTTCGGCATCGGCCGCTACACCGGCAGTCAGGTCAGCACCAAGCTGAAAGTGACCGGGATCGACCTGTTCTCGGCCGGCAATTTCACCGGCGGTCCCGACTTCGAAGAGATCGTGATGAGCGATCCCTACGGTGGGGTCTACAAGAAGCTGGTACTGAAGGACGACAAGCTGGTCGGAGCCTGCATGTATGGCGACACCGTCGATGGGTCTTGGTATTTCAAGCTGCTGCGCGAAGGCCGCTCGGTGGCCGAGATCCGCGACAAGCTGATGTTCGGCGAATCGAATATCGGCGACGCCGGCCACCAGGGGCACAACAAGGCCACCGCGATGGCCGATGTCGACGAGGTGTGTGGCTGCAACGGCATCACCAAAGGAACGATCTGCAAGGCGATCAAGGAAAAAGGCCTTTTCACGCTCGAAGAAGTGCGCAAGCACACCAAGGCCAGCGCATCCTGCGGATCCTGCACCGGGCTGGTCGAGCAACTGCTGATGTTCACCGCCGGTGGCGACTACTCGGCGTCGCCGAAGAAGAAGGCGATGTGCGGCTGCACCGATGCCAGCCACCAGGAAACGCGCGATGTCATCAAGGCCGAACACCTGCTGACGATCGACAGCGTCTACCAGCGCCTGGGCTGGCGCACCCCGAACGGCTGCTCGAGCTGCCGGCCGGCGGTAAACTACTATTTGATCAGCAGCTGGCCGAAGGAAGCGCGCGACGATCCGCAGAGCCGCTTCATCAACGAACGCAGCCACGCCAACATCCAGAAGGACGGCACCTACAGCGTGATTCCGCGCATGTGGGGCGGCGAGACCACGTCGTCCGAACTGCGGCGCATTGCCGATGCGGTCGATAAATACAAGATCCCGACCGTCAAGGTCACCGGCGGGCAACGCATCGACCTGCTGGGGGTCAAGAAAGAGGACCTGCAGTCGGTCTGGAAGGATATCGGCATGCCCAGCGGCCACGCCTATGCGAAGGCGCTGCGCACCGTGAAGACGTGCGTCGGCAGCGAATGGTGCCGCTTCGGCACGCAGGACAGTACCCAGATGGGCAAGGACCTGGAGCGGGCGATGTGGCGCATGTACGCACCGCACAAGGTCAAGTTTGCGGTGAGCGGATGCCCGCGAAATTGCGCTGAAGCCGGCATCAAGGATGTCGGCATCATCGGTGTCGATTCGGGCTGGGAGATGTATGTGGCGGGCAACGGCGGCATCAAGACCGAGGTCGCGCACTTCTTCGTCAAGCTGAAGACGGCGGCCGAGGTGCTGGAATATACCGGTGCCTTCTGCCAGTTGTACCGCGAGGAAGGCTGGTACCTCGAGCGCACCGTGCACTACGTGAACCGGGTTGGACTGGAGCACGTCAAGAAGAGGATCCTCGACGATGCCGAGGGCCGCAAGGCGCTGTGGGAACGGCTTCAATTCAGCCTCGACGGTGAGCCGGATCCGTGGTTCGAATTCGACAAGGCCGCGGTCGATACCCGGCAATTCACGGCGCTGGGAGTGCCGGCATGAGCAACAACTGGATGCCGATCTGCCAGGTCGACGAGATTCCGATGCTCGGCGCACGTCGCGTTGCGCGTGCCCAGGGCATTGCGGTGGCGGTCTTCCGCAACAGCGCCAACAAGGTCTTTGCGCTGCTCGACCGGTGCCCGCATCGCGGCGGCCCATTGAGCCAGGGCATCGTATTCGGCGAAAGCGTCGCCTGCCCGCTGCACAACTGGACGATCGGTCTCGACGATGGCTGTGCCCGCGGCGAGGATGTCGGATGCACGCAGGCGTTCAGTGTCAAGGTCGACGACGCCGGACAGGTCTTTCTGGACCGTACCGAATTGAACTCGCTGGCATTGGACATGAAGCCACCGAAAGCCGGCCCCGGTGCCTCGACCGGCGCACTCGGTGATCAGAGCTTCGAGGTTCAGGCGCCGCATACGGCATGAACGCTGCCTGCCATGAATCGCGCCTGAAGGCGCTCCTACAGAATACAAGCCGATGTCGGGGGCGCTGGTCCTCTGTGGGAGCGCCTTCAGGCGCGATTCGTCGCCCGCGCCAACGGTTTCGTTCACCTGCAGCCGCAGCCGATGCCTGAAACCCGCTCCACCTGCCCCTACTGCGGCGTCGGCTGCGGCGTGATCATCGAGAGCGACGGCACAGAAATCACCGGCGTTCGTGGCGACCCCGATCATCCGGCCAATTTCGGGCGCCTGTGCACCAAGGGCAGCACCTTGCACCTGACCGCCAGTGCGCCGATCAGGCTGCAGACCCGGCTGCTCAAGCCGATGCGCCGCGAACAGCGCGGCTCGATACCGACGCGCATCAGCTGGGACGCCGCACTCGATGAAGCCGCCCATCGTTTCGCGACCATCATCGAAGGCGATGGTCCCGATGCAGTCGGCTTCTATATCTCCGGTCAGTTGCTGACCGAAGACTATTACGCCTTCAACAAGCTCGCCAAGGGCCTGATCAGCACCAACAATGTCGATACCAACTCACGGCTGTGCATGAGCAGTGCGGTGGCGGGCTACAAGGCGACGCTGGGTGCCGATGCGCCGCCGTCGTGTTACGAAGACCTGGCCAGCGCACAGACCATGTTCATCGTCGGCGCGAACATGGCGTTCGCGCATCCGGTGCTGTTCCGCCGCATCGAGGATGCGAAGCGCGCGAACCCGGCGCTGCGCATCATCGTGGCCGATCCGCGCCGCACCGAAACCGCGGAAGCCGCCGACCTGTTCCTGCAGATCCTGCCCGGCAGCGATGTGGCCTTGTTCCACGGCATGTTGCACCTGATGTTGTGGGAGGGCCTGACCGATCCGGCCTACATCGCCGCCCACACCAGCGGCTTCGAGGCGCTGCGCGACCGGGTGCGCGATTTCAATCCGAAGGAGGTGGCCACGCTGTGCGGAATCAGGGAAGCCGATCTGGTGCAGGCGGCGCGCTGGTTCGCCGGCCTCGACCAGCCAGCCGGGTTCGCGCATCCGCACCAGCGGCTGCCGACGTTGTCGCTGTATTGCCAAGGCCTCAACCAGAGCAGCAGCGGCACCGCCAAAAACGCCGCGTTGATCAACCTGCACCTCGCCACCGGGCAGATCGGACGCGCCGGTGCCGGTCCGTTTTCGCTGACCGGGCAGCCCAATGCCATGGGTGGCCGCGAAGTCGGCGGCCTGGCCAATCTGCTGGGCGCACACCGCGACCTGGCCGATCCGACGCACCGCGCCGAAGTGGCTGCGCTGTGGGGCGTCGCCGATGTTCCAACCACGCCGGGCAAGACCGCCATCGAGATGTTTCGCGCTGCGGCCGACGGCGAGATCAAGGCACTCTGGATTGCCTGCACCAACCCGGCCCAGTCGATGCCCGACCAGGCGATGGTTCGCCGCGCCCTGGAGCGAGCCGAGTTCGTCGTGGTCCAGGAGGCATTCTCCACCACGGCCAGCTGCGATTACGCCGACCTGTTGCTGCCGGCCACCACCTGGGGCGAAAAGGACGGGACGGTCACCAACAGCGAGCGTTGCATCAGCCGCGTCAATCCGGCGCTTGCTGCACCCGGCGAGACGCGCCATGACTGGGCGATCGTGACCGATTTCGCCCGGCGCCTGGAGACACAGCTGCAGGGCGGGCAGCGCAGGCTCGACGGCGCCTCGCTGTTTCCCTACGACAGCGCTGAAGCCCTGTGGAATGAGCACCGCGAAAGCACACGGGGCCGCGATCTCGACATCACCGGGCTGAGCTACGCCACGTTGACTGCGGCGCCGGCCCAATGGCCTTTTCCCGAAGGTGCGACTGCGGGACGCAAACGCCTGTACGAAGACGGCATCTTCCCGACCAGCGACGGCCGGGCACGGTTCTTCGATACGCCGTTCGACCAGCTGGCCGAACCGCGCGACGCCCGGTTTCCGTTCTCGCTCAATACCGGCCGGCTACGCGACCAGTGGCACGGCATGAGCCGCACCGGCACCGTCGGGCGACTGTTCGGCCATGTTCCCGAACCGGTGGTCGAGATGCATGCACAGGATCTGGCGCGCCAGAAACTGGTCGACGGCGACCTGGTTCGGATCAGTTCGCGCCGCGGCAGTGTGGTGCTGCCGGTTCAGGCCAGCGGGCAGATGGCGCCGTCGCAGGTTTTCATCGCGATGCACTGGGGCGAGGAGTCGCTGTCGGGCAAGGCGGCAGAGGGCCAGCCGATGCACGGTGTCAACGCACTGACCTCGCCCGCCTTCTGCCCGAAATCGAAGCAACCCGAGCTGAAACATGCGGCGGTGAAGGTCGCAGCGGTCGATCTGCCGTGGAAGCTGCTGGCGCTGGCCTGGCTGCCGGAAGATTCGATGCTGACGCTGCGCGAACAGCTGCGCATGCTGATGCCGCGCTTCGACTTCGCGTCGTGCGTGCCGTTCGGTCGCGAACGCGCCGGATTGATGTTTCGTGCGGCCGCGGCAGCATCGGCGGACGACGAACTGCTGATGCACATCGAGCAGTTGATGGGCCTCGGCGCCAGCGGCGTGCTGCACTACGCCGACAAGCGGCGCGGCCAGCGGCGCAGCATGCGCCTGATCGGGCAAGGCGATGCGCAGCGTCTGGACGGCTTCCTGTTGTCCGGCGACGTCAGTGCCGAAGCCTGGGTACGCCCGCTGCTGCAGGATGAACTGCCGGCCCAGATATACGGTCGCGCCCTGCTGATCCCGGGGGCGCAGGCACCGGTCGCAGTGGCCTCGAAGGGCCGGCAGGTCTGCAGTTGCCACGATGTTGGCGAAGCCGCCATCATCAGCTGGCTGGCCGACCATCCCGGCCCGCCTGACGGCCAGTTGCCGTCGTTGCAGCAGAGCTTGAAATGCGGCACCAACTGCGGATCCTGTGTGCCCGAGCTGAAGCGCTTGATGCGCCGGCAGCTGTTGCCGGCCTGACCAGCGGCGCACCATCGTCGGTGCGTCGAAACGAGGCGGTTCGCCATGGGCGCAGCCAGTCGACTTTTCCCGCTTCGGACCGGTGTCAAGCAAGCTTCACCTTCATCGCGGCCCGAATCTTGCGAAACTGCGCCCATGAAGCTCGCACCCTACCTGAAGGAAATCGGCCGCGGCAAGGAGGGCGCACGCTCGCTCGATGCCGAGCAGGCACACGCCGTGATGGCGGCGATCCTCGACGGCGAGGTGGGCGAGATCGAACTCGGCGCCTTCGTGATGGCAATGCGAATCAAGGGCGAATCACAGGCGGAACTGAGCGGCTTCCTGCGCGCGGTGCGCGAGCGTTGTCTGCACCTCTCGCCGACCCGTGGCACGGTGGTTTTGCCCTCCTACAACGGCTCGCGAAAGTTGCCGAACCTGACCACGCTGCTGGCCTTGCTTCTTGCGCAACACGATATTCAGGTGCTGGTGCATGGCCCGCTGCGCGATCCCGGTCGTGTCACCAGTGCCGAGGTCTTCCAGACCCTGGGCCTGCCGGTGGCCAGGGTTCCTGACGATATCGACGACGCCTGGCGACGCCATGAGCCGGTTTTCATCGCCACCGAAGATCTGTGCCCGGCGCTGGCCCGTCTGCTCGAGGTGCGCTGGACGGTCGGGCTGCGCAACTCCGGACACACCGTGGCCAAGTTGCTCGACCCCTGCCGGGGTGGCCAATCGCTGCGGATCGTCAACTACACCCATCCCGAATACGGGGTCAGCCTGAAGACCTTTCTGCAGGAAAGCGCGGCCGACGCAATGCTGATGCGGGGCACCGAGGGCGAGCCGGTGGCTGATCCCAGGCGAATGCCGCGCATCGATACCTTCATCGGCGGTGTGCATCGCCAGGAGTTGTCGATTGCGCCGCAGGAAGGCGTGTTGTCGGAATTGCCACTGCTGCCCCGCGAGACCGACGCCTCGACCACCGCGCTGTATATCCAGTCGGTGGTGAGCGGCGAAAAACCGGCACCCTTGCCGCTGCAGCAGCAAGTCCGGTGCCTGAAGGCGGCGCTTTCCGTGCTGCGCAGCAAGCCGCTGGCAGCCTGATCAGCCCTGCCCCGACCCGCGCTCGGACGGCGTCGGCAGCGGCACCATGATGGCCTCGCCGGGCCGCGTGCAGCCGCTGTCGCAGCAGCGCCCCGGCTGCCGGTTCCGGGTGATCGCGCGGGTTTCGTCGTGCAGCACGCCGCGTTCGAGCAAGCGCTCGACCAGCTCGACCTTGCTGCCCACCGGATAGTTGCGCCAGATCTCCTGCTTCATTGCCGCGGGCGAACCACCTCCATGCAAGCTGATCACCGAATACCAACCGCCCTGGTACGAAGCAGTCAGATCCTCGATGAACCGCGCCACCTCGATGCGCTTGTCGTAGGGCACCGCCGGGTTGGCGCGCAGCACCTCGGCCAGCGTCGCGGCGGTGGCCGGGTTGTGATCTTCGTCCGGGCCCGGCAACGCGACGATCAGGCCACCCGACACCTCGTGCGCCAGTCGGTGCATGTCGTAGATCTGCGTGGCCAGCAGCAGCTTGCCGATATTGGCGAATACCGGCTCGGGCATGAAGCTGCCGCTGTAGGGATCGGCCGCGCCGTAGACACTGGCCGCCACCCCGCAGGCGAAGAAGCCTTCGGTGATCTTGATCAGTTCGACCATCGGATCGCGCAGGTTGCTCTTTTCGCCGGGATCAAAACCGTTGGCTTCACACATCAGCGCGCCGGCGCCGATCAGCAGATCGCCGAAGCCGGCCCGCGCGCCGATGCAGCTCTGGCGGTGATGGGTGGCGTAGGCATAGGTCATCGCACCGGAGTGTTCCCATTCACCGGCGTAGAACACGCGCTCCCACGGGACCAGCACCCGATCGAAGATCAGCACCGCGGTCGACTGGCCGTACTTGCGCGAAAACAGCGCGCTGCCATGTTCGAGCTTGTCGCCCGGCCGCCCGGCCGGCCGCGCGACGATGGTCAGGCCTTCCGCGTCGATCGGAACCGCGCAACAGACCGCGAAATCGGCGTCGGCCTCGGTCATGTTGCGACACGGCATCACGAGGATCTCGTGCATGTACGGCGCGGCCGTGACGATCGCCTTGGTCCCTGAGATCACGATGCCGCGGGCGTTGCGTTCGACCACATGCACGTAGGTGTCGGAATTGGACTGCTCGTGGGGGCGCCGGCTGCGGTCGCCCTTCGCGTCGGTCATTGCGATGCCGAGTGACAGATCGTGATCCTGAACATGCGCCAGATAGTGCTCGAAGCGGGCCCGGTGTTCGGTGCTGCCGCGTGCATCGTCGATGCGGGCCGCCACCTGGCCGATGGCATTCAAGGCATCGTGCGCCAGATAGCGCTGGGCACATCCGGTCTCCTGGCACAGCAGCCGCACCGCCTCCAGCTTGTTCAGCAGATCGCCGGCCGACTCGTTGACATGCAGCATGCGGTTGACGGTGCGCCCGCGCGCGGTCTGCACTGCGGTCATCAGACGCGCCATCTCGGGCCGGCGCGCAAAGTCGTAGCTGACCCCGAGCGCCTGGATGCCGGGATTGAAACCCGGTTCGTCCGCCACCGAATCGACCCGGTGACCATCGAGATAGACCGTCGGTCGAAGGCGGCGCAGCGATTCGCGGTAATCGTCGGAAGTCATCGCCAACGTGACCGGCGCCGATTCGGCGGCGGACAGGGCCTCGCCAGGCAAAGCAGCATTCATGGCATGTCTCCAAAGTGCAGCGGTCGTCCGAAAAACAGGGCGTCGGGAAATGACCATCGACCCCCGGTTCGATGAACGGCCAAGTGTATATTTCCAGCCATGAACAGCATCCGCATCTCGCACAGCGTGCTGGTTCTGGTCGACTACCAGCAACGGCTGATGCCGGCCCTGCACGGCGGTGGGCGCGCAGTTGCCGAAGCCTTGCGCCTGGCTGATGTGGCGATCGCGCTCGACATACCGGTACTCGGCACCGAGCAGAACCCATCGGGTCTGGGCAGCAACCTGGCATCGATCCGCCAGCGCTGCAGCCGCACCGTCGCCAAGACCCAATTCGATGCCTGTGCCGATGGCCTGCTCGAGGTCATCGCCTCGACACGCGCCGAAGCCTCCAGCGCCGATGGACCGCTGGATGTGGTGCTGGCCGGATGCGAGGCCCATGTGTGCCTGATGCAGACCGGCCTGGGATTGCTGCGGGCCGGCCACCGGCTGTGGGTAGTGGCCGAGGCCTGCGCCTCCCGCTCGGCGGTCAACCACGCACAAGCCATGCAACGCCTGCAACAATCGGGCGGCACGCTGGTGGGCTTCGAGATGGTAGTGTTCGAATGGCTGCGCGACTGCCGTCACGAGCGGTTTAAGCGGGTTCTGCCGATGCTGAAGGCACCCCTCACAATCGACGCCGAACCTGACAAATCCATTGACGCGAGCCACTCTTCCGACCCTGCTTCGAGGACCGCCTCCTGATCAAGGTGGTCCCAGAGCCTTCAATCAACCCGCCGCAAGCGCTGAAACATCCGATGAGCCAGCCCCAACCGCCTCTGACCCACGCCGAATTGCAGGCCTTCGAAACCGGTCTGCTGAGCGACGGTTTCGTCGAACTGCAAACCCGGGAAATTCCCGCCGGCACCCACAACGCCAGTCACGCCCACGAATTCGAAGTGAAGGCCCTGATGCTCGACGGAGAACTGACGTTGACCTGCGATGGCCTCACCGCCACCTACCACGCGGGCGACATCTTCACGATGCAAGCCGGCAAGCCGCACACCGAACAGTTCGGTGCCAGCGGCGCCAGCTACCTGGTCGGACGCAAATATCCGGCTTGAGCGGGTCAGCGGTCGGGTGCTGTTTGAAGACCGTTACCAGCGGTTGAGTGGCGCACCGGTGTACCGGTGCCCGCGGGCGTGGCCCGATTCCGGCATTCGTCCGATCAGCTGATTTCCGCGTACCTGGCCCGGGCGGCGCACGATCAGATCGCTCGTTTACCCGCATGTCATGAGATCGAAGCGACCCTATCATTGACCGATCGGTCAACGAATTCCGCTGACCGTCATCGATCCCGTGCCGGCTTCCGGTGCCGGACACGGAGCATCCCCATGTCGTCCCAATCTGCGTCGGAGAATCAACCGGTCGCAACATCCAGAACCATGTCGCCGCCCGACTCGCTGGTGCTGGTGTCCCAGACCGGTCCAGTACGCGAACTTCAGCTGAACCGCCCGGCGGCGCTGAACAGCCTCACCTCGGCGATGCACGGCGTATTGCGCGACGAGCTGGACGCCGCTGCCAACGATGTCGACGTGCGTTGCATCATCATTTCAGGCAGCGGGCGCGGGTTTTGCGCCGGGCAGGATTTGAATGAACCGGGCATGGCGCCGATCGCGGGCGAAGCACCCGACATCGGCGCAGTGATCGAGCGGCACTATCTGCCGTTGGCGTTGCGCTTGCAATCGATGCCGGTGCCGGTGATTGCCGCGGTCAACGGCGTCGCGGCCGGTGCCGGTGCCAATCTGGCGCTGAACTGCGACCTGGTCGTCGCCGCCCGCTCGGCGAATTTCATCCAGGCCTTCTCGAAAATCGGCCTGGTGCCGGATTGCGGTGGAACCTGGCTGCTGCCACGGCTGGTCGGGCGTGCGCAGGCGATGGGGCTTGCCTTCCTGGGCGACAAGCTGTCGGCCGAAGACGCCCAACGCATCGGGCTGATCTGGCAGTGTGTCGACGACGCCGATCTGGACTCGACCGTGCAGGCACTGGCCCAGCGGCTGGCCGCGATGCCGGCCAAGGCGCTGGTTGCCACCCGCCAGACCTTCGATGCGGCGCAGCACCTGGACTACGCTGCCGCCTTGCGAAACGAGGCCGACGTCCAGCGCGAACTGGGTCGCAGCCGCGACTTTGCCGAGGGCGTGGCCGCATTCCAGGCCAAACGCCCGGCCCGCTTCACCGATCGTTGACAACCGGATGTGAACCGTGAGTGAACTCGCAAGCGCACCGCAAAAACCACAGGCAGCGGATTCCGCCGCGCCATTGCCGAGCGACGCTCAGGCGCAGCAGACCGCCGAAGCGGTGCGGGACGCGATGACGGCGCGCGACAAGGTCTTTCAGGCGATGGGCATGCAGGTGATACAGGTTGCGCCGGGTTCGGCCACGCTGACGATGACGGTTCGCGCCGACATGCTGAACGGCCACGCCATCTGCCATGGTGGGCTGATCACGACCCTGGCCGACACCGCGTTCGCCTATGCCTGCAATTCGCGCAATGCATTGACCGTGGCGTCGTCGATCACGATCGACCTGTTGCAGCCGGCACATGAAGGCGATCGGCTGAGCGCCCATTGCCGCCAGCAACATGGCGGCGGTCGCATGGGCATCTACGACTGCGAAGTGACCGATCAAAACGGCCGACGCATCGCCTTGTTTCGCGGTCATTCGTATGCGATGAAGGGACGCACGGTGATCGACGCCCTGCCGTCGCAAGGCGCCGGCATGGCTGACTGAATCGCCAGCGCGCCACAGGAGACCGCACATGCCCGTCCGCGCACCTTCCCCTGGCGAGCTGGATGCCATCGAAACCGCCAGCCGAGATGAAATCCAGGCGCTGCAACTGCAGCGGCTGCGCCAGACATTGCGCCTCGCCTACGACAACGTCGCCCATTACCGGCAAGCCTTCGATGGCCATGGGGTTCATCCCGACGATTGCAAAACCCTGGCCGACCTGGCGAAGTTCCCGTTCACCACCAAGGCCGATCTGCGCTCGAACTATCCCTTCGGCATGTTCGCGGTGCCGCTGGATCAGGTTGTGCGGATCCATGCGTCTTCCGGCACGACCGGCAAGCCGACCGTGGTCGGCTATACACAGGCCGACATCGACCAGTGGGCCGATCTGGTGGCGCGCTCGATTCGCGCCTCCGGTGGGCGGCGCGGCGACATCGTCCATGTCGCCTACGGCTACGGGCTGTTCACCGGTGGCCTGGGCGCGCACTATGGGGCCGAGCGCCTGGGTTGCACGGTGATTCCGATGTCGGGCGGGCAGACCGAGAAACAGGTGCAGCTGATCCGCGACCTGTGCCCCGACATCATCATGGTGACGCCGAGCTACATGCAGGTGATCGTCGAGGAATTCCGCCGCGTCGGCGTCGATCCGCGCGAAATGAGCATCCGGGTCGGCATCTTCGGCGCCGAGCCCTGGACCGAAGCGATGCGCCGCGACATCGAAGACAGCGCCGGCCTCGACGCGGTCGACATCTATGGCCTGTCCGAGGTGATGGGCCCCGGCATTGCCAACGAATGCATCGAGACCAAGGATGGCCCGGTGATCTGGGAAGACCACTTCTATCCGGAAATCATCGATCCGGAGACCGGTGAGGTCTTGCCCTATGACGAAACGAAAGGCAGCGCCGAAGGTGAACTCGTCTTCACCACCTTGACCAAGCAAGCGCTGCCGATGATCCGTTACCGCACCCGCGACCTGTGCCGCATGCTGCCCCCCACCGCGCGCAGCATGCGGCGCATGAGCAAAATCGTCGGTCGCAGCGACGACATGCTGATCATCCGCGGCGTCAACCTGTTTCCGACGCAGATCGAGGAACTGGTGCTGCAGCAGCCCGGGCTGGCGGCGCAATATCAGCTGGTCGTCACCCGCGACGGCCGTCTCGACGATCTGGAAGTGCGTTGCGAACTGCAGGCCGGAGTCGCGCAGTCGAATGCGGATGATGCGGCGGCACACCTGAAACACCACATCAAGGCGATGACCGGTGTGACCGCGAATGTCGTCGTCGGGGCGCCCGATTCGATCGAACGCACGCTCGTCGGCAAGGCCCGCCGGGTGATCGACAAGCGCCCGCGCGGCTGACGCGGGGCCAACCCTGCAGGAGCACACCATGTATACCCAGGCACTGGACCAGATCGCCGACGAGGCACGCACGGAAGCCGCCAGAAGCGATCGATCCGTCGCGCCGACAGACGACAACGACGACGCGCGCGAGCAAGCCTTCGAGGCCCGCATCGCCGCCGGCGAGTTCATCGAGGCACGCGACTGGATGCCTGAAAAATACCGCAAGACGCTGATCCGGCAGATCAGCCAGCATGCCCACTCGGAAATCGTCGGCATGTTGCCCGAGGGCCGATGGATCAGCCGCGCGCCGAGCCTGAAACGCAAATCCATCCTGCTCGCCAAGGTGCAGGACGAAGGAGGCCACGGGTTGTACCTGTACGCGGCGGCCGAGACACTGGGCGTCGGCCGCGACGAGCTGATCGAAGCGCTGCACAGCGGCCGCGCCAAATACAGCTCGATCTTCAACTACCCGACGCTCAGCTGGGCCGATGTCGGCGTGATCGGCTGGCTGGTCGATGGCGCGGCGATCATGAACCAGGTGCCGCTGTGCCGCTGTTCCTACGGGCCGTATGCGCGGGCGATGACCCGCATCTGCAAGGAGGAATCCTTCCATCAGCGCCAGGGCTACGAATCGCTGCTGACGATGATGCGTGACGGCACCCACGATCAACGCGTGATGGTGCAGGATGCGGTGAACCGCTGGTGGTGGCCGTCGCTGATGATGTTCGGTCCACCCGACGGCGAATCGACGCATGGGGAGCAATCGATGCGCTGGGGCATCAAGCGTGAATCCAATGACGCGCTGCGGCAGAAGTTCGTCGATGCCTGCGTGTCGCAGGCCGCGGTGCTCGGCGTCAGCCTGCCTGACCCCGACCTGCGCTGGAACGAAGAACGGGCGCAACACGATTTCGGCGCGATCGACTGGAACGAATTCCGGGCGGTGGTCAACGGTGACGGCCCCTGCAACCGAGAGCGACTGGCCACCCGGGTCAGCGCAGCCGAGCGCGGCGCCTGGGTGCGTGAAGCTGCCAGTGTGTATGCGGCCAAGCAAGTGACCAGGCAATCGGCGCAACAACTGGCTGCCGCATGAGTGCCGCTGCCGATTGGCCATTGTGGGAGGTGTTCGTCCGCAGCCGCAGCGGGCTCGACCACAAGCACTGCGGCAGCCTGCATGCGGCCGATCCGCAGATGGCGATCCAGCTGGCGCGCGATGTCTACACAAGGCGCATGGAGGGCTGCAGCCTGTGGGTGGTGCGCTCGGATCAGATCGTCGCCAGCGATCCTGACAACCGGGCCAGCGATTTCGATCCGGCCGACGACAAGGTCTATCGGCACCCGAGCTTCTACCGTCTGCCGAAGGATATGGACTACATGTGATGGCAGCGCCCGCAACCATCGACACGCCCGCGCAAGCCGACGCGCGCTATGTGCTGCGCCTGGGCGATGCGATGCTGATCCACGGGCAACGTCTGGCCGAATGGTGCGGCCATGCGCCGGTGCTCGAGGAAGACATTGCGCTGGCCAATATCGCCCTCGATCACATCGGCCAGGCGCGTGCGCTGCTCGCGCTGGCCGGTGAACTGGAAGGCCGCGGCCGCGACGAGGATGCGCTGGCCTATCAGCGTCGCGACCCCGAGTTTTTGAACCCGACCTTGCTCGAACTGCCGCATGCGCCCCCGGGCAGCAGCGAAGCCTGTTTTGCCCGCACGATGCTGCGCAGCTGGCTGTGGTCGAGTTTCGCCGTGCTGCTGTGGCAGGCGTTGACGGACTCCAATCAGCCGACGCTGGCCGGCATCGCCGGCAAGGCCGTGAAGGAGTGCAGTTACCACCGACGCCACTGCGGTGACTGGGTGATCCGACTTGGTGATGGCAGCGACGAATCGCACGCCAGGATGCAGGCGGCCCTGGACGACCTGTGGCCGTACACCGCGGAATGGTTCACACCCGATGAGATCGACCAGCAGGCAGCAGAGAGCGGGCTGGGTACGCCCTGGGCCACGCTGCGTGCGCCGTGGCTGGCGGGTGTCGAACCGACGCTGCTGCAGGCAACGCTGCAGATTCCACCGGCCGGCGCGTTCCTGTCGACCGGCCGACTCGGCCGGCACAGTGAACACCTGGGCCTGCTGCTGGCCGAGATGCAATCGCTGGCGCGCGCCTATCCGGGAGCGACATGGTGATGGCGATCGGAAACCTCGCACCACCGGCCTCGCCCGCTGCCATGCTGGATGCTGCAGCGGCCTGGTCGGTGCTGCGCGAGGTGCTCGATCCGGAGGTGCCGGTCTTGTCGGTGGTTGAACTGGGGATTGTTCGTGATGTCGAAGTCGCCACGAACGGCGCGGTATCCGTGACCATCACCCCGACCTACAGTGGCTGCCCCGCCACCGAAGCGATCGCCGATGCCATCCGCCAGGCCTTGACACAAGCCGGCGCGGCGAGCGTGGCGGTCGGATTTCGCCTTTCACCAGCCTGGACCACCGATTGGCTCGGTCCCGAAGCCCACGACAAGCTGCGCCGCTATGGCATTGCGCCGCCTGCGCACTGGGTCGGCGATGCGAATGCTGCGCCGGCGGCGCCGGGCGCTGCAGCAACGGTCTGGCCGATCCGCTTTCATCCGCGCGGCATCGAATGCCCGCGCTGCAGCAGTACGGAAGTCGAACAGCTGTCTGCATTCGGTGCAACCGCGTGCAAGGCCTTGTACCGCTGCCTGGCGTGCCGTGAACCGTTCGACTATTTCAAGCCCTTCTGAGCAACCCGCGATGCACCTTGCTGCCATCCCGCCATGAGTGTGCATTTCCATTCGCTGCGAGTCGCCAGCGTCGAGCGTGATGCCGAATCGCTGCTGATTCGCTTCGCCAAGACTGATCTCGGCGCAGACCTCGCTGAGACCTTCCGCTGCCAGGCCGGCCAGTATCTGACGCTGCGGGCCACCATCGATGGTGATGACCTGCGGCGCAACTATTCGATCTGCAGCGCACCCGACGATGCCGATCTGCAGGTGTCGATCCGCCAAGTTCCGGGCGGGCGCTTTTCCGGCTGGACGATGGCCAAGCTGCAAGCCGATGCGATGCTCGAGGTGCTGCCGCCCGATGGTCGCTTCATCCTGACACCCGATCCCGGCGCACAGCGGCATGTGGTCTGCATCGCCGCGGGCAGTGGCATCACGCCAATGATGTCGATCCTGAAGACAGTTCTGCAAAACGAACCGCGCAGCCGTGCCACGCTGATCTACGGCAATCGCAAACTGGCCAGCACGATGTTTCGTGACGAACTGGCCGATCTGAAGAACCGGCACCTCGGACGGTTGGCGGTTCACCATGTATTTTCGCGCGAAGAGCAGGATGTCGAGCTCTTCAACGGACGCCTCGATCAGCCCCGGCTGGCGGAGTTTCTGCACACGGTGGTGCCGGCCAACAGCATCGACGACGCCTATGTGTGCGGCCCGGCCGGCATGATCGAGGCCAGCTGCGCAGCGCTGGCCGCGGCCGGCGTCGATCAGCGACGAATCCATATCGAACGCTTCGGCGACGGTCTCGCGGAGATCGGCCGGCAGACCCACGCACCCGCTCCGGGCGACGCCGAACACGCGCAGATCGCACTGATCGTCGACGGACTGACCCGCAACATCGAGTTCCATCGCAGTGACGCGTCGATACTGGATGCGGGTTTGCGCAGCGGGCTCGAGCTGCCGTATGCCTGCAGGGCCGGTGTATGTTCGACCTGCCGCGGTCGCGTGCTCGAAGGCGTGGTGCGGATGGATCGCAATTTCGCACTCACGGCCGACGAGCTGGCGCAGGGATTCGTGCTGTGTTGCCAGGCCCACCCGTTGAGCCAGCATCTGCGAATCACGCTCGACCAACGCTGAGCGACAAGAGCGCGCATGGCACGGGCCCGTTCCGCCGACTTCTCCGTCCAGCGCGAAGCCATCGTCCGCAACGCGGCGCGGCTGTTCGCCGAGCTCGGCTATCTGGGCACGTCAATGAACGACATCGCCCGCGCCTGCGGCATCTCGAAGGCTTTGCTGTACCACTATGTGACCGACAAATACCAGCTGTTGCTCGAGATCACCGACGGCCATGTCAGCCGGCTGGTCGCGCTGGTGGCCGAGATCGAGGCGCGCAAGCTCGAACCCGAACAACATCTGCGCAGCCTGATCGGACGCTTCGTCGAGGAATATGCGCAGGCCCACCACGACCACGGCGTCTTGACCCAGGATGTGAAGTTCCTTATCCCGCCCGATCGCGACCGGGTCGAGGACAAACAACGGCAGGTGGTCGAGGCGTTTGCCCGCAGCATCAGCGCGGCCAGGCCCGACTGGCAGTCAGGCGCCGCATCAAGCACGCAACAGGCATTGGCCAAGCCGCTGACGATGCTGCTGTTCGGCATGATGAACTGGTTGTTTACCTGGTTACGGCCCGATGGTGCATTGAGCGCCCGCGAGATGGCACCGATCGTCGCCGACCTGTTTCTCGGCGGGCTGCGCGCAGTCGTCGATCCTCGCCAGCCAGCCCGCCGGCGATCGACGGCGATCGAATCGACGCCGGGAGAACCAGCGGTCGGCATGGACAGTCGATGAGCAAGGAGCCGATGAGTCAGCAGACCCAGATTCGGGGAGCACTGGAGCAGCTCGGCAGGTGAGCCTGGTAGCCGCCTATCATCGCCCCGATGTTTGAATTCGACGCGGTGATCATCGGTGCCGGCGCCGCCGGCCTGCACTGCGCCGGCATCGCGGGGCAGCTCGGCCTGAAGGTGCTGCTGATCGACCACATGGCGAAGGTGGCCGAAAAGATCCGGATATCGGGTGGCGGACGCTGCAATTTCACCAATCGCGACACCGCGCCAGGCAATTTTCTGTCCGCCAACCCGCACTTCTGCCGCTCGGCACTGGCGCGCTATACGCCGCAGGATTTCATCACGTTGCTGCAGCGGCATCGCATCGGCTACCACGAGAAGCACCGCGGCCAGCTGTTCTGCGACGACAGCAGTGAAGACGTGATTGCGATGCTGCTGCGCGAGTGCGAGACCGGCGGTGCACAGCGCTGGCAGCCCTGCAGCGTCGAGGCAATTCGCGATGGCGCGGGTGGCTTCGAGCTTGATACCAGCCGGGGGACGGTGCGCAGCCCGCGGGTCGTGGTGGCAAGCGGCGGCTTGTCGATTCCGAAAATCGGCGCCAGCGATTTCGGCTACCGCATCGCGCGCCAGTTCGGGCACCGGATCGTCGAAACCCGGCCGGCGCTGGTTCCGTTGACGTTCCACCCGGAGGCCTGGCAACCGTTCGCCGAGTTGGCCGGCCTGTCGCTGGTTGCCCGCGTATCGAGCGGCCGCGCCAGATCCGGCGGCGAATTCCTCGAAGACCTGCTGTTCACCCACCGCGGTCTCAGCGGACCGGCGATCCTGCAGGTTTCGAGCTATTGGCAACCCGGAACACCGATTTCGATCGACCTGGCACCGGAAATCAAGCTGCAGTCGGCACTGATCGATGCGAAATCAGGCTCGCGCCGCCAACTCGCCAATGGTCTGACCGAATGGCTGCCACGCCGTCTGGCCGAGACCTGGCTCGCCGCCGGTGCATTGCGCGACGCGGCCGAGCGACCGCTCGCGGAATGTCGCGACAGGGATCTGGTGCAGCTGGCCGAATCGCTGCACCGCTGGCAGCTGCTGCCCAACGGCAGCGAAGGCTATCGCAAGGCCGAAGTGACAGCCGGCGGCGTCGATACCCGCGGCCTCAGCTCGAACACCCTGGAAAGCACCCGGCAACCCGGCCTGTACTTCATCGGCGAGGTGGTCGACGTGACCGGCTGGCTCGGTGGCTACAATTTTCAGTGGGCATGGGCCAGCGCTGCCGCCTGTGCCCGGGCGATGGCCAACGGCGCCAGCTGACGACTTGTCCTGCCGAACAGGGTTTGGGCAGTATGTCGCTCCCTGATGGGGCGTGGTTTCTCCCGCAGTGCACCTGAATTGCGGCACAACAATTCCCACGCTATAATCGTCGTCTTTGCTGAACTTCCAAACTCAATCTGTTACATGACTACGATTCGCGTCAAAGAAAACGAGCCATTCGACGTGGCACTGCGCCGCTTCAAGCGCACCATCGAAAAACTCGGTTTGCTGACCGATCTGCGTGCCCGTGAGTTCTACGAGAAGCCCACTGCCGAGCGCAAGCGCAAGAAGGCTGCCGCAGTGAAGCGCCACTTCAAGCGCGTGCGCAGCATGCAGCTGCCGAAGAAGCTGTACTGAAGCTGCTTCCGGCTTCGTCCGGCAAGCTCGCGCAAGAAGCCCTCACGAGAAGTGCTGATTGATCTTGAAGCCCGCAACCGCGGGCTTTGTTGTTTGTGCTGCCATCGTCACCGAATTTCGCCATGAGCCTGAAGGACCGCATCACCGAAGACATGAAAACAGCCATGCGTGCCAAGGACGCGCCGCGATTGTTGACGATCCGCGGGCTGCTGGCGGCTTGCAAGCAACGCGAAGTCGACGAGCGCATCGAGCTCGATGATGCAGCCGTGATTGCGATCATCGACAAGCTGGTCAAGCAGCGCAAGGATTCGATCGCCCAGTTCACCGCCGGCGCCCGACAGGATCTGGCCGACAAGGAAAGTGCCGAACTGGCCGTGCTCGAGGCCTATCTGCCGCAGCGCCTGGATGCGCAGGCAATCGAGTCCGCGGTGGCAGCGATCGTGGCCGAGACCGGAGCCAGCGGGCCGGCCGACATGGGCAAGGTGATGGCGGCAGTCAAGACCCGTCTGGCCGGCAAGGCCGACATGGGCCAGGTATCGGCCGCCGTCAAACGGGCGCTGACTTCCTGACGCCTTGAAGCATTGCTTGCAACGGAACCGTGATCATGACAACCCCAGCGATTCAGAACCTCAGCCCGGCTGTTTCCGTCTGCGCCCAGCTCGAGCCATCGGCAATGGGCTGGGCAGCAGCCCAGGGCTTCAAGAGCGTGATCAACAACCGCCCGGATTTCGAAGGCGGCCCGGATCAACCGACCAATGCCGCAATGGCCGAAGCGGCGGCGCAAGCCGGCCTGGAATACCGCTTTCTGCCAGTGGCCGGTGGCTATCAGTCGCCGCAGGAAATCGAGGCATTCGCGGCACTTCTCGCCGAGCTGCCCGCCCCGTTGCTGGCTTTTTGCCGTTCGGGTGCACGCAGCACCCGCTTGTTCGTCGCCGCGCAGAGCCTCTGAAGCGAGTTCGCCACCCTTCCGCCCTCTTTTCGCCCTCAACCAGGCTGACGGTCTACATTGTGCGGTGATCAGGCGGTCGCCCGCTTGATCGGATGCCGCGGGAGTCCGGAATACCGCACTTGTCATGGCAAACCCGCCGCTATTGCGCGCGGATGATGCCTAGAATCTGCAAAACCGAACCGAGTCCCTAGCGATGCAAATCCTGCTGAAGATTTCGAGCGCGATCGATTGGGTAACCCACCGGTTGGGCAAACTCGTCGGGTGGCTGGTCCTCGCCGCGGTGCTGATCAGCGCCGGCAACGCGATCATGCGCAAGGCGTTCAATATCGGCTCCAACGCCTTCCTCGAAATCCAGTGGTATTTGTTTGCCGCTGTCTTCATGCTGGGGGCGGCGTACGTCTTCCTGCACAACAGCCATGTCCGGATCGACTTTGTCTCCGCCAAGCTGAGCAAGCGGCAAAACGCCACCATCGACGCCATCGGAATCGTCTTCTTCCTGATTCCCTTGTGCCTGATCCTGATCAATCTGTCGTGGCCGTATTTCATGCGCACCTACCTGTCCGGCGAAATGAGCGAGAACGCCGGCGGGCTGATTCGCTGGCCGGCGGTGCTGCTGATGCCGGTCGGCTTCAGCATCCTGCTGGCGCAGGCGTTGTCCGAACTGATCAAGCGTGTGGCCTTCCTGGTCGGTGCCCGCGACGAACCCTTCAGTTACGGTCATGAAAAATCGGCCGAAGAAGAAATGGTCGACGAAATCGTTGCGACTTCCAGCAACAACCCCGAGGCAACACGCTGATGGCCGCCTTGCTTGCCGAGAGTTTCGTCCCGCTGATGTTCTGCGGGCTGTTGTTTTTCCTGTTGACCGGCATTCCGGTTGCGTTCGGACTGGCCGCCACCGGCCTGCTGTTCGGCTTCATCGGCATGGAAGCCGGGCTGTTTCCGACCAATCTGTTCGGCGCGTTGCCCTTGCGCGTATTCGGCATCATGAAGAACGACACGCTGCTGGCGATTCCGTTCTTCACCTTCATGGGGATCATCCTCGAACGATCCGGAATGGCCGAAGACCTGCTCGAGACGGTCGGCCAGGTGTTCGGACCGTTGCGCGGCGGTCTGGCGATCGCGGTCGTGCTGGTCGGCGCCTTGCTGGCGGCCACCACCGGCGTGGTTGCCGCGGCGGTGATCTCGATGGGCCTGATCTCGTTGCCGATCATGCTGCGCAACGGCTACAACCGCACCATTGCGACCGGCACCATCACCGCATCGGGAACGCTGGCACAGGCCATTCCACCGTCGCTGGTGCTGATCGTGCTCGCCGACCAGCTCGGCCGCTCGGTCGGCGACATGTACGCCGGCGCGCTGATTCCCGGCCTGATGCTGGTCGGGCTGTACCTGCTGTTCATCGTCGCCGTTGCGCTGGTCAAGCCGAAGTGGGTTCCGGCGCTGCCCCCCGAGGCGCGCATCTACCGCGAACCAAATGGCGCCAGCGGCCACCTTTCGTTGCTGGTGCTGCTGCTGATCTGCGGCGCCGCCGGCTGGGGCTGGAGTCAGATTCACCAGCAGGTCATCAACCCGTGGATCGGTCGCGAACTGCCGGCGCCGGGCGATGAAATCTTCATCCTGTCGATGACGGTCGCCTCGTTCCTGGCGCTCGGCTTGTCGGGTCTGAACCGGCTGCTGAAAGGTGGCTTGCTGTCCAAGCTCGCGGAGCGCGTGACGTTTGTGCTGATCCCGCCACTGGTGCTGATTTTCCTGGTGCTGGGCACCATCTTCCTAGGCGTTGCCACCCCCACCGAAGGCGGGGCGATGGGCGCGCTCGGCGCCTTGATCATGGCGACGATGCGCCGTCAGCTGAGCATGAAGCTGCTGCGCCAGGCCCTGGACAACACCGCCAAGCTGGCCACCTTCGTGCTGTTCATCCTGATCGGCTCGACCGTATTCAGCTTCACGTTCAACGCCGCCGACGGTCACATCTGGGTCGAGAACCTGTTCAAGCAGCTGCCCGGCGGACAGATCGGTTTTCTGATCGTCGTCAACTTGCTGGTCTTCATTCTTGGCATGTTCATCGACTTCTTCGAGATCGCCTTCATCGTGGTCCCGATCCTCGCCCCGGTGGCCGACAAGATGGGCATCGACCTGATCTGGTTCGGCGTGATCCTGGCGATGAACCTGCAGACCTCGTTCCTGACGCCACCGTTCGGATTCGCATTGTTCTACTTGCGCAGCGTGGCGCCGAAGACCGACTATGTCGATCGCGTCACAGGCAAGACGATTCCGGCGGTGACCACCGGACAGATCTACAAGGGATCCATCGCCTTCATCGTGCTGCAGCTCATCATGGTCGCCGCCATCGTGATCAATCCCGGACTGGTATCGGGCAACCTCGACAAGGCTGAGAAGATGAATGCCGACGAGGCCTTAGAGATGATGCGCGACATGGGCCGCGAGGCCATCGACGGCCGGTTGCCCGACCCGTCGAAGGAAGGCGGACAAAAGCCGTTCGACCCGATGCAGGGCCTGATGGACCAGATCAAGAAAGACGACGAGAAGAAGTAGCGAAGGTGCCGCTACCGCCAGCGCCGGAAGACGGGTTCGCGCAGTGGCACCTGCGCAAATCCCGCAGACGAAAAAAAGCCCCGCGTCGCGGGGCTTTTTGCTTGGGCCGAGTCTCGATTAGAGACGTTGCTGCTGCATGAAGTCGTCGAAGCCGGCTTCGGTGAAGCGGAACCACAGGTTGGCATCGCGGCGGAAGGCCGAGTAGTCGGCGTAGATCTTCTTCCATGCCGGGTTGGTGCCCGACAGCTCGTTGTACAAGGCATTTGATTCCTTGAACGCCGCCTCCATCATGTCCTTCGGGAAGCGGAACAGCTTGGCGCCGCCACCCACCAGGCGCTTCAGCGCAGCCGGGTTGCGAGCGTCGTATTTGGCTTGCATCTCGGTGGCCGCATACAGCGTCGCGGCTTCCAGGATCGCCTTGTATTCGCCGCTCAGTCCGGCATAGGCCTTGCTGTTGACGTAGAAGTCGAGTTGCGGACCGCCTTCCCACCAGCCCGGATAAGCGTAGAACGGAGCCACCTTGACGAAGCCGAGCTTTTCGTCGTCATACGGACCGACCCACTCGGCCGCATCGATGGTGCCCTTCTCGAGCGCCTGGTAGATCTCGCCGCCAGGGATATTCTGCGGCACACCGCCGATGCGTTCGACCACCTTGCCGCCGAATCCGCCGACACGGAACTTCGAGCCCTTGAGGTCGGCCAGGGACTTGATTTCCTTGCGCCACCAGCCGCCCATCTGCGCACCGGTATTGCCGCCGACGAAATTGACGATATTGAAATTGGCATAAAACTCGCGCATCAGTTTCATGCCGTTGCCTTCGAGCATCCACGCCGTCATCTGGCGCGAATTGAGGCCAAACGGAATCGCGCAACCCAGCGCGAAGGTCGGATCCTTGCCGAAGAAATAATACGGCGCGGTGTGCGCCATCTCCACGGTGGCCTGCTGCACGCCGTCGACCACTCCGAACGCGGGCATCAGTTCGCCACCGGCATGCACGGAGATCTCGAACTTGCCGCCGGTCATGTCCTTGACGAATTTGGACATGGTTTCCGCGGCGCCGAAGATCGTATCGAGCGCCTTCGGGAAACTCGATGCCAGGCGCCAGCGAATGGTTGCCTGCGCGTGAACGATGGCGGGGGCGGCACCGGCGGCGAGGACACCGGCCAAACCGGCGCTGCGTACAAAGGAACGACGCTCCATGAAATCTCCTGTGGTGATAGACCTGGAGATTCTAGGACCGCACACCTCAGAAAAAAATGTGGGTTTCCCCAGTCAACTGCCGGCGATCTTCATCGGCTCGAGCAACACCGAGCCGATTGTTTTGGCGCCGGTGGTATACCGATCGGCGCCAATCGCCCGGATATTGCGCAGCATGTGGCGCAGATTGCCGGCAATCGTGACTTCATGCACCGGAAAGCTGATTCGGCCGTTTTCAACCCAGAAGCCTGCCGCGCCGCGCGAGTAGTCACCAGTCACATAGTTGACGCCCTGCCCCATCAATTCGATCACGAACAGGCCGCGATCGAGTTTGCGCAACATCGCCACCAGATCGTCCTCGTCTTGCGTCTCGCGGCTGCGCATGATCAGGTTTTGCGAACCGCCGGCGTTGCCGGTCGTCTTCATGTCGAGCTTGCGCGCCGAATAGCTGGACAGGAAATAGCCCTGCACCACGCCGCCCTCGACCACAGTACGGGGCTTGGTCAGCACCCCTTCGTCGTCGAACGGCGCACTTCCCTTGCCACGCATCAGATGCGGCTCTTCGATGATGTCGACATGCCCGGGCAATACCTGCTGGCCCAATGAATCGAGCAGGAAACTTGCCTTGCGGTACAGCGAACCGCCACTGGTGGCCTGCACATAACCGCCCAGCAGCCCGGCCGCGAGTGTTGACTCGAACAACACCGGCACTTCGCATGTCTTGATCTTGCGGGATTTCAGGCGCGACAAGGCACGCTCGGCGGCGTAGCGACCAACCGACTCGGGGGACGCCATTTCGTCGGCCGCACGCATCGAGCTGTACCAGGCGTCGCGTTGCATGTCGTCGCCATTGCGGCCCGGCAGCGACGCGATCGGTGCGACCGAAATCGAATGCCTCGAGCTCGCATAGCCACCCCGGAACCCGCGCGAATTGCCGGCGAAGAAATGCGACTGCTGTGCCGAGACGCCCGCACCCTCTGAATTGGTGATTCTTCGATCGGTCGACATCGCCGCCTGTTCACAGCGTTTCGACAACTCGGCCGCACCAGCGGCATCAATCGCCCACGGATGAAACAGCTCCAGGTCGCGCGTCAACTCGTCGCCCTTGGCCAGATCGTCTTCATCGGGCAGGCCCGCTGCCGGATCCTCGGCGGTGAAGCGTGCGATGTCGTACGCCGCCCGTACCGTCTGTTCGATCGCCTGGCGCGAAAAATCCGAGGTGTTGGCATTGCCGCGCCGTTGCCCGAGATACAGCGAAATGCTGAGCGACTTGTCGCGATTGCGCTCCACATTCTCGAGTTCGCCCTTGCGGACCGATACCGACAAGCCGACGCCTTCGGATACCTCGACGCTGGCATCGCTGGCGCCTAGCTTGCGGGCGGCTGCCAAGGCGTCTTCGACCAGTTGCCGGAACTGGTCTTGCGACTGGGCAAACCCGCTTGCCGCGCCGCTTGTGGAGACGCCTCCGGTCTTGCGTGTCGCCGAGCGGTTCGCGGAATGGGTTCGGACGGATGGTCGCAAGGGCGATGAACGCTGCATGGAGGATGTTCTGGAGTGATCTGGGGAGCCACGGCGCCATGCCGAGACGGCCGCTGCCCCGTTGTGAATGGTGCGAACGTGCGCAGCTATGATACCCAGCCCATTCGCCCGCGCGTGGCCCGCGCGAGCTGCGGCCCCCTGTACCCCCAATGCCCTTGCCATCCCACAACGATCCGGTCGCGGACGAGGCGCCGCCTGAGGACGACGCTGCTGCGCCGACGATCGAGGATTCGTTCGCCTCTCGGCCCAGCAAGACGCGGCGCAAGCAGGCGTCGCACGACCTTCAGGCGCTTGGCGAGGCACTGGTCGAGATGCCCGACAAGCGCCTCGACGAACTGGCGATGCCGGAGATATTGCGCGATGCCATTCGCACCTATGGCCGCACGCGCACCCACGAAGCGCGTCGGCGCCAGATGCAGTACATCGGCAAGCTGATGCGTCGCGCCGATCCTGAACCGCTGCGCGAAGCGGTTGCCGCGATGCAGCTCGGGCACGCGCGTGATTCGCTGGCGCTGCATCAGGCTGAACACTGGCGGGTCGTGCTGGTTGCCGATGACGAGGCGCTGACGCGCTGGGCGGGCGAATTTCCGAACAGCGACCTGCAGCAGCTGCGCAGCCTGGTGCGCGCGGCGCGCAAGGATGCCGCGGCCACCCCCGAACAACGCAATGGCAAGGCCTTTCGAGACCTGTTCCGCTTCATAAGATCCCACGAATCCGATCCCACGCCCGATGCCTGACGCCGCCCAGCCTTCCTCCGATCCGACCGCCATCACGCTGCCACCCCTGCATCCGCTGGAGCCTGTGCGGATCGGCCTGGTGTCGATCAGCGACCGCGCATCGAGCGGCATCTATGAAGACAAGGGCATCCCCGCGCTGAAGGCGTGGCTGGCCAGTGCGGTGCGCAATCCGATCGACTGGGAAGCGCGGCTGATACCGGACGAGCTGGCCGCGATCAGCAACACCTTGCGCGAACTCGTCGACGACATCGGCTGCCACCTGGTCCTGACCACCGGCGGCACCGGACCGGCCGCGCGCGACCTGACCCCTGAAGCCACACTCGCGGTGGCCGACAAGGTGATGCCGGGATTCGGCGAGCAGATGCGCGCCATCAGCCTGAATTTCGTACCGACCGCAATCCTGTCGCGCCAGGAGGCCGTGATCCGCGGCAAGTGCCTGATCATCAACCTGCCCGGCCAGCCAAAGTCGATTGCCGAGACGCTGCATGGCCTGCCGACTGCGCAGCCGCCGGTACACGGCATCTTTGCCGCCGTGCCCTATTGCATCGACCTGATCGGCGGCCCGTACATCGATACCGACGCAGCCATCAGCAAGGCCTTCCGGCCGAAGGCGGCGATCCGGACTTAGGGCAACCCTGAACAAGTCCCTCGCGGCGTGCGCATCCTCGATTCGGGCGCCCTGCAGCGTTACAAATCCTCGCCATAGCTGGGGCTATGGCTTCGGTTTGCGCCTCGCATGGCATCCCGACTCGAGGCGCGCGCGCTCGCGGGGACTTGTTCAGCGTCGCCTTAGGCAGCGAATCGCGCGATCCTGAAATGCTCGGGCGCGGCAGGTCATCGGGCCGATCCG
>JANNNE010000265.1:0-3273 GCA_031398385.1 Ideonella sp. | reverse complement strand
CGTAGAGCGGATTGATTGCAGCGCCCGGTACACCGAAGGACTGCGTGACGCCTTCCTTCTCCATGACCAATACCGCGGCCATTGCGGCCTTCATCTTTGCCATTGGGAGACTCCTGATTTCGATTCAAAGGGGATCGACTTTATGGCCGGTGCTGCATGAAGCAGGCGGAGTTGAATGACGATCAAGGTGCTGCGGCTGCTGAGCCGCAGCGAGACAGAAAAAGCGCTTGGAGATGGTGCGCGACTCGCACCATCGGTACTTGCGAAAATTCACTGCTGATGCGCAGTTTTGGCCCTGGGTTCAGAAGCGATGGCGGATACCGATCCCGAAGTTGTTGCCCTTGGACAAGCCGCTGATCTTGTCGCTCATGAACACGCCATAGACGTCGGTGCGCTTGGACAGGTTGTAGTCGTAACCCACACTCAGCGTTTTGCGGCTGGCGCCGATATCGGGCTTGATCCGGCCCCATTGCAGCAGCGCTCTGCCTTGCCCGATCGGCACGGCAGCGCCAAGGCCGGCGATCTTGTAGGCGTTGCCGGTGGTGTCGTTGTCGACCTGGCCATATTGCGCGTACAGCTTGGCGACCTGGAAATCGAACGAGCCACCGAGTTGCCAGGTCGTCGTGTCAGCGAGAGTGGCGCCTTTCTTGACTTCCTGCCAGACCAGACCAACGGCGACCGGCCCCCCCGAATAGCCGGCGCTCAGGCCGTGATTGCGTCCCCCGTTGCCCTCACCGGCAGCGACGTGGGCAGTGAAACTGGCGCCGCCGAAGCGCGGGCTCAGATAACGTACCGAATCGCTCCAGCCGGTGTCGCCGGTGGTCGTGCCGCTGGTGAAGTAATGACGGATGCTGGGTGAATAGCCGAATGAGTCGCCAAACGCGTTGTAGCTGAGCGTATTGACAAACAGCGCCGTTGTATTGCGCCCCAGATTGACCGAGCCGAATCCGCCCGACAGGCCAACCCAGGCGCTGCGCGACCAGAAGGCGTCGCCATTGAAGCGGCCTGCCTCGCCGGAATCGGCGCGGAAGAAATGCTCCAGCGAAAAATTGGCCGACAGACCGCCGCCCAGATCCTCCCGGCCCCTGAAGCCGAGAAAGCTGGTGGTCATCTTGCCGCTGTCCGCGGCGTAGAAGGATTTGCCGCCAGGCGCCTGGTTGCGGCCCGCTGACATGTCGACCAGGCCGAAAACCGAGACACTGCTCTGGGCCTGCACGCCAGCCCCGCTGAGCAGCATGAGTGCCGCGGCGAGCGGGCGAATGATGGTGCTTTTCATGATGGGTGTTGCCTTGTGAAGTTGGTAGAAGCCTGGCTTCAATGCGCCTCGGCCGCCTTGGCCGCTTCGATCGCGCCGGCCTCGTCGGCCTTGCCGCCGTTGAAGAAGAAGTTCAACACCACAGCAGTGATCGAGGTCAACAGAATTCCCGACTCCAGCAGCGGGTGCAGGCCATGCGCCATCTGCTGCGTCCAGCGCGGCGCGACCAGCGGAATCAAGCCAGCGCCGATCGAGATCGCGACGATGTACAGGTTGAACTTGTTGGTCTTGAAGTCGACGTTGGTCAGGATGCGGATACCGGTCGCGGCGACCATGCCAAACATCACCAGGCCCGCACCTCCGAGCACGAAGGTCGGCACCGATTCGACCAGCGCCGCCAGCTTGGGCAGCAGGCCGAGCACGATCATGATGATGCCGCCGGCCACGCAGACATAACGGCTGCGCACGCCGGTGACACTGACCAGACCGACGTTCTGCGAGAAGCTGGTGTACGGGAAGGTATTGAAGATGCCGCCGATCAGCGTGCCAAGGCCATCGGTGCGCAGGCCTGCGGTCAGTTCCTGCTGGTTGATCTTCTTGCCAGTGATATCGGACAGCGCGAGGAACATGCCGGTCGATTCGATCATCACGACGATCATCACCAGCGTCATGGTCAGGATCGCCAGTGCGTCGAAGGTCGGCATGCCGAATGCAAACGGCATCACCACATCGAACCAGTGCGCCTTGTCGACCTTGTCGAAGCCCATCTTGCCAAATGCCGCTGCGACCACACAACCCGCGATGATGCCGAGCAGCACCGCGATGTTGGCGACGAAGCCCCTGCCGTATTTGACCAGCAGCAGCACGACGATCAGTACGAAGGCGGCAATCGCCAGGTTGTCGAGCGCACCGTAAGCCGGGTTGTCGACCATCGGGATCGGTCCGAGCTTGATGGCTGCCGGCGCGGATGCGCCGGTCGACACGGCCTGCAGGGTGGCTGTGGCTTTTGCTTGGTCAACCATCGCGACCAGCTTGGGAACATCAGTACGCTGTGCCAGAAAGGCCGGGCCGCCGAGCGCCCAGCCGACACCGACCCGCATCAGGCTGATGCCGATGATCGCGATGATGGTGCCGGTGACCACCGGCGGGAAAAATCGCAACAGCCGGCCCATCACCGGTGCCAGCAGCATCGCGATGATGCCGGCGCCGATGATCGCGCCGAAGATCATCCGGGCACCCTCGACACCCGGCTGTGCATTGGCCATCGCCACCATTGGTCCGACGGCGGCAAAGGTCACCCCCATCATCACCGGCAGCTTGATGCCGAACCATTTCGTCATGCCCAGCGACTGGATCAGCGTGACGATGCCGCAAACGAACAGATCGGCCGAGATCAGCAAGGCCACCTGCTCAGGTGTGAGTTGCAGCGCACGCCCCACTATCAGCGGCACGGCGATGGCACCGGCATACATCACCAGCACATGCTGCAGGCCAAGTGTGGTCAGGCGGCCGGTTGGCAGTCTTTCATCTACCGGATGAACGGTCGTTGTGGTCATATTTGTCTCCTCGAAGGGTCTGGGCAGGGCTGTCGGCTGGTTGGAGGGCATCGAATCGGTTTCACTGGGTTGGCGCACCAGCCTCGAACCAGCGTTTGATCAGCGCGCGCTCGGCGTCTGTCATCTGGGTCGCGTTGTTCATTGGCATCAGCTTCAGGACGGAAGCCTGCTGGTAGATCTCCTGCGCGTGCTGCTTGATCAGCTCGGGCGTGTGCAGCCCGATGTTCTTGCTCAGCATCTGCGGGTTGTGGCAAAGCACACAGCGTTCGGCAACGATGGCCTGAACCTTCGCAAAGCTGGCGGGCGCAGCGGCGGTCTGCGCCGGCTGCGGATCGGGCTTGATGGCCCAGATCGTGCCGATCAGGATCAGCGTGCCGATGACGGCCCAGTGCCAGGGTACGGGCTTGTCATAGGCCAGCGCCTTGTGGCGCAGCGCGAACGAGAGACGAATCAGCGCACCCG
>JANNNE010000257.1:0-11975 GCA_031398385.1 Ideonella sp. | reverse complement strand
GGGCTACCCGCTGCCGGTCGACTTCACCAATCGGGTTATCTTTTACGTGGGGCCGGTCGATCCGTTGCGCGACGATGTGGTCGGGCCGGCCGGCCCGACCACCGCCACCCGGATGGACAAGTTCACCGAGATGATGCTGGCCCAGACCGGCCTGATCGGCATGATCGGCAAGGCCGAGCGCGGCCCGACTGGCATCGAGGCGATCAGAAAGCACAAGAGCGCCTATCTGATGGCGGTCGGCGGCGCCGCCTATCTGGTGTCGAAGGCGATCAAACATGCGAAGGTGGTCGGTTTCGCCGACCTGGGCATGGAAGCGATCTACGAATTCGATGTCAAGGATATGCCGGTCACGGTGGCTGTCGATTCGACCGGCAGCTCGGTTCACGAGACCGGCCCGAAGGAATGGCAGGCGAAGATCGGCAAGATCCCGGTCGTGGTTGCCTGACCCAGCCGTGGCGGTTCGGCGCGCTCGCAGCAGGCAGGTAGATCCGAAAACGGGATACGCTGGTCACGGTCGCGCAGGCTGCAGGCACACAGCTGGGAGCCGGGCCTCAGCACAATACAAAAGGGCACCCGAAGGTGCCCTTTTTCTTCACCCCGCCGATCTGCGAGATCAGCCGAGGCTCAGGAATTGACGCTCAACGAACCACCGCGATCTGCTCGCGCTTGCCATCCTTGTAGGTGTACAAGGTCAGCGCGCCGTTCTTGATGTCGCCCTTGTTGTCGAAGCTGATCGTGCCGGTGACACCCTTGTGGCCGGAGGTCTTGGCAAGCACCGGCAGGTATTTCGCCGGTTCAGCCGAATTGGCCTTCACCATCGCGGCGACCATCACGTTCAGCGCATCGTAGACATACGGTGCATAGATCTGGACATCGGCGTTGAACTTCGCCTTGAAGTCGGCCTTGAACTTGTCCAGTGCCGGCTTCTCGGTACCCTCGACACCGCCGGCCTCGGCACACACCACCTGGCCGTCGTCCATCGCACCGGCCGCCAGCTTCGGCAGCTCGCCCGAGCAGATGCCGTCGCCGCCCATGAACTTGGCCTTGACGCCGAGTTGCTTCATCTGGCGCAGCATCGGGCCGGCCACGGCGTCCATGCCGCCGAAGAACACCACATCGGGCTTCTTCGACTTGATGGCGGTCAGGATGGCGGTGAAATCGGTGGCCTTGTCGGTCGTGAACTGCGAATCGACCACCTTGCCGCCGGCTGCCTTGACGGCCTTCGAGAACTCTTCTGCAACGCCTTGTCCGTAGGCGGTGCGGTCATCGACCACGGCGACCGACTTGCCCTTCAGATCCTTCACTGCGTAACGGCCCAGCGTGCCGCCGAGGTGCACGTCGTCGGCCACCACGCGGAAGGTGGTCTTGTAGCCGTTGCGGGTGAACTTCGGATTGGTTGCCGAAGGCGAGATCTGCGGAATGCCGGCATCGCTGTAGATCTTCGAAGCCGGGATCGAGGTGCCCGAGTTCAGGTGACCGATGACACCGTTGACCTTGGAGTCGACCAGTTTCTGCGCAGCGGCCGTGCCCTGCTTGGGATCGCCGGCGTCGTCTTCGGCCAGCAGTTCGAACTTGGCTTTCTTGCCGCCGATCATCACCCCTTTGGCATTGAGTTCGTCGATCGCCATGCGGGCGCCGTTTTCGTTGTCTTTGCCCAGGTGGGCGATCGCGCCGCTGGTCGGGGCGACGTGACCGATCTTGATGACCAAGTCCTGTGCCGATGCGCCCGCGGCAGCCATAGCGAATACCGCACCCACCACCACATTGAATCTGACTTGCATGCAAACCTCCAGAGCGTGAATGAACAAGATGTTGAAAAGATCGGATGAGGCGCCGGTCGCCCCAAGGAGCGGCAATTTAACCCAGTTTCGGGCAAGCACCCCCTCGGTATTCCCCAGGATGGAGCGATATAAATGCAGCCGCATCCTGTTCGGCTGTTTTGCACCCCTCCGAGAAAGCAAACGCCGCTAGCGCTGATTCCGATGACGGGCATTCTGCTGAGCCAGCGCCCGGGCCATGCCATCACGCAAGGTCGATGCCAGCTCGCGGCGGGTTTCCTCGATCACCCGCGAGACGATTTGCTGCAGCACCGGCTCGAGCGCCGCCCGTAACCGGGCATCGAGCACCCGATCGATGTGGGCCTGCAGATCGGCGGTAATCGCCTGGGCAACCGCCAGATCGGCATCGGCTGTCGGGGCCGACGCGGGACCGGCCACGGCAGGTTGCGGGTCGGAGAACAAGGCGGGCGCGGCGGGGTTTATGCTGCTTGAGGCCGATGCAGCCGTGGTCTGATCCAGCACCTCGGTCAACGTCGGTACCCGCTCGGGTGGTGTCGATCGGCTCATTGCGAATCGCCCGCACTCCGAATGCAACCGATGCAACCGATGCAACCGATGCAACCGAATGGAAGTGGCCGAGGCGACGACTTCGGTTTCATGCTGTTACCTCATGGCGCGTGATCGAATAGCCGCGGCTGGCGTAGTGGCGCCAACGCTGACGCCCGGCTTCACGTTCGGCCGGGTCGACGCTGACGATCTCGATCAGGCGTTCGAAGCTGCCGAAACCATCTGCCGGCTCTTCACCCAGGTTGAGCAGCACCGGCAGGTGCCCGCCGTCTTCGCTGCGCTCGACCAGCCAGACCGGTGTGCTTTGCAGATGCGCGGGTACCGGTGCCGCCGCACTGACCCGGATATGAGCGACGAAATCGGTGTCGGCAAAGGTCCACAACAGCCGGTCCAAGGCATCGAGGATTGGGGCAGGCGCGGTGACAGCCACGCCGACACGCCGACGACTGGCCTTGCGCAACAAACGGCAACCATAGGCCAGACGATCGGCCACATTGAAGTGAAATTCGACCTCGGTCATGCGCCCTCGGCGTTTGCGCCCGCCTCGGTTCAGATCACTTGCGACAACACGAAGTGGGTCAGCAGCGGCACCGGTCGACCGGTTCCGCCCTTGGCCGCGCCGGATTTCCAGGCGGTGCCGGCGATGTCCAGATGAGCCCAGCGGTATTTGCCGGTGAAGCGGGCCAGAAAGCGCGCCGCCGTGATCGCCCCGCCGGCCCGCCCACCGACGTTGGCGACATCGGCGAAATTGCTCTTCAGGGCCTCGTCGTATTCCTCGTCGAGCGGCATGCGCCAGCACGGGTCGAGGGACTCCCGGCTGGCCGCCAGCATCGCGTCGGCCAGCGCGTCGTCGGCGGTGAACAGGCCGCTGTGGTGGTGGCCCAGCGCGATCACGCAGGCGCCGGTCAAGGTTGCGATGTCGACCACGACCGCCGGCTTCAGGCGCTCGGCGTAGGTCAGCGCATCACACAGGATCAGCCGGCCCTCTGCATCGGTATTCAGGATCTCGATGGTCTGTCCGGACATGCTGGTAACCACATCGCCAGGCTTGACCGCCGAGCCGCTGGGCATGTTGTCGCAGCTCGGAACCAGGCACACCAGGTTCAGCTTGGGCTTGAGTTCGGCGATCGCACGCATGGTGCCGAACACGCTGGCCGCGCCACCCATGTCGAACTTCATCTCGTCCATTTCGGACGACGGCTTGATCGAGATGCCGCCGGTATCGAAGGTGATGCCCTTGCCGACCAGCACCACCGGCGCCACCGATTTGGCCGCGCCGTCATAACGCATCACGATGAAGCGCAGCGGTTCGGCCGAGCCCTGCGCCACCGCGATAAACGAGCCCATGCCGAGTTTCTCGACCGCCTTGCGATCGAGCACCTGCACGCTCAGGCCGTAGGTCTTGCCGAGCGCGCGCGCCTGTTCGCCGAGGAAACTCGGGGTGCAATGGTTGCCCGGCAGGTTCGCGAATTCGCGCGCCATTTCGACACCGGCAGCCACTGCCTTGCCGCGCTGAAGGCCCTGCTGCACCTCACGCGTGGCAGCCTTGTCGCAGACCAGGCTCACCTTCTGCCATTGCGTGGCAGCGCTGGCGCTGGGCTTGGTCTGCCGGTACAAATAGGCCGCGTCGCCGGCAGCAGCGGTCAGCGCCTCGGCATGAATCTGCCCGGCCGCCGTCGAGGTGGAGACCGCCACCGCGATGTGCTTGGCGCCGGTGTTCTTCAGCGACGCCAAGCCATTGGCCAGCGCGGCCTTGAACGCCTTGGCACCACCGGGCGACGATGCCGCGACGGCCACCACCAGGCGACTGGCCTTGACACCCGCGGGGCGATGCAGAAACAGGCTCCGTCCGGCCTTCAGTTGCAGATCGCCGGCGGCGACGGCATCGTCGATCAGCGACGCGATGGCGGGGTCCAGCGCAGCATCGCGCTGCTCGGCGCCGATCACGACGACCAGGGCATCGACTGACAGGGAAGAGAGCGTGGCCGGGTCGGCGATCAGGTGTTTGAAGTCCATAATGTCTGTTGGCTCAAGCAAACAAAGATGTTATTCGATTCCACCTTGCGTCGCGACCTGAGCCGCAGTTTCGGCGCGACGCTGGTCGTCATCCTGACCATCGTCCTGACGATGATGCTGATCCGCACGCTGGGCCAGGCCGCGCTCGGCCGGGTCTCGCCGCAGGATGTCGTGCTGCTGCTTGCCTACTCGGCGCTCGGACACTTTTCGACGATCCTGGCACTGTCGTTGTTCATTGCGATCGTCGCGACCCTCGGCCGCATGTACCGCGACAGCGAGATGGCGATCTGGTTTGCCAGCGGCGCCGGTCTGGTGCGCTTCGTCGCGCCGGTGCTGCGCACCACCTGGCCGGTGTTGCTGGTGGTGGGCGCGCTCGCGCTGTTTGTCTGGCCGTGGGTCAATCAACGCGCGGTCGATCTGCAGGCCCGCTTCGAAGGCCGCTCCGATCTGTCGCGGATCGCACCGGGCACCTTCCAGAGTTCGAAGGATGGCCGTCGCACCTTCTTCATCGATCGCGATTCGCCGGACAGCACGGTCGGCCACAACGTCTTCATACTCTCCAACACCGACAACGTCGAATCGGTGACGACCGCGATGCGTGGTCAGATCGAAGTGCGCGGCGCCGATCGGCTGCTGGTGCTGCAAAGTGGCCAGCGCAACGAGGTCAATCTGAAGAGCGGCGAGAAGACGATCTCGCGCTTCGAGTCGTATACGGCGGGCGCGGGTGAGCGCATCACCGTCAGCGACCGCCAGTTGCCGCCCAAGGCGCGCAGCACGATGGAGTTGCTGCGCACGCCCACGCCGGCCTTCAAGGGCGAGCTCGCCTGGCGGCTCGGGCTGCTGCTCGGCGCGGCCAACATGGTGATGCTGGGCATCGGGCTGTCGTACGCCAACCCGCGCCGAGCCAGCAACTGGAACCTGATGTTCGCGCTGCTGAGCTTCGTGGTCTATTACAACGTGATCAACCTGACCAAGGCCTGGGTCGACAGCGGCAAGTTCGGTCTCGGCAGCACCCTGCTGGTGGCACACGGTGGCACATTCCTGCTGGCATTGGCGCTGATCTGGTGGCGTGACAACGGCATCGGCGGTCTGCCGCGGCTGACCCGCGCATCCCGCGCGCCGGCTGCGAGCGCCGCATGAGGACCGTCCGCAGACTGTTCTATCGCGACATCCTGACTGCGGTCACCTTCGTTGCGCTGGCGTTTCTGTCCTTGTTCTTCTTCATCGACTTCGTCGACGAGCTCGGCGATGTCGGCAAGCGCGGCTACACCGCGCTGCACGCCGCGGCATACAGCCTGCTCGAAATCCCCGGCCACTTGTACGAGCTGGCGCCGATCGCGGTGCTGATCGGCACCATCTACGCGCTGGCCCGGATGGCGCAGGCATCGGAGTTCACGATCCTGCGCACCGGCGGGCTCGGGCCGGGACGGGCCTTGTCGCTGCTGGCGACGCTGGGCGTCTTCTTCGGGCTGTTGACGTTCCTGGTCGGCGACTACATCGCCCCGTTTTCCGAGCAGCGCGGTACCGCGCTGCGCGCGGCATTCGGCGGCGGCGGTGTCGGTGCCTGGCTGAAGGATCGGCAGGTCGATTCGGCAGGCGGCGAACACAATGTCGCGGTCAACGTGGCCAGCACCGGCAATGGTGTCGACCTCGAAGGCATCCGGATCTTCGAGTTCGGCAAGGATGGCTCGCTTGCGCGCCGCATCTCGGCAGCAGCCGGCAAGGTCGATGCCGACGGGCGCTGGCAATTGCGCGATGTGAAGGTGACCGGCTGGAACCGGGGCTCGTCGACCGCGCAGCCCGATGACGCGCCATCCGCATCGGTCTCCGAGCAGACCCTGCCGGTCTTGACCTGGGCCAGCAGCCTGTCCCCACAGGTGGTGGCTGCAGCGGTGTTGCCACTCAGCACGATGTCGACGCTCGAGTTGTGGCGCTACATCCACCACCTGTCGGCCAACGAGCAGGCGGCCCAGCGCCACGAAATCCAGTTCTGGAAACGCGCCTTCTATCCCTTCGCCTGTCTGGTAATGGTCGCGCTGGCGCTGCCGTTCGCCTACCTTCATGCCCGTGCCGGCGGCATCAGCCTGAAGATTTTCGGCGGCATCATGCTGGGCATCAGCTTCGTGTTGCTGAACAACGTGGCCGGACACCTCGGCGTGCTGCGCGGCTGGACGCCCTGGCTGACGGCGCTGGTGCCCAGCGGTCTGTATCTGATGATGTCGCTCGCCGCCTTTACGTGGCTGGTGCGCTTTCGTTGAGGCGCGCCTGATGCAACCCGGTCTGCTGCTGTTCGCCCACGGTGCGCGTGAGCCGGCGTGGGCGCGCCCGTTCGAGGCGGTGGCCGAGCGGATCCGGGCGCACGCGGCCATGGTCGGTACGCCGGTTCAGATTCGATTGGCCTTTCTCGAGTTCATGCAGCCCGGGCTGCTCGAGGCCGCGACTTCACTGGTCGAGGCCGGCTGCGAACGGGTCGACGTGGTTCCGCTGTTTCTCGGCTCGGGCGGCCATGTGCGCAAGGATCTGCCGGCGCTGCTCGACACACTGCGCGCGCAGCATCCCGCGATCGAATGGCTGCTGCGACCCGCCATCGGCGAGGCAAACGCCGTGATCGACGCGATGGCAGACGTGGCGTGGCAGGGACTCGAAACCGGTGGCCCCGCCATCCCGCAGGCAACCGACTCCGTCACGCGCCCCAGCCGATGAACCTGCACCAGTTCCGCTTCGTTCAGGAAGCCGTTCGCCGCAACCTGAATCTGACCGAGACCGCGAAGGCCTTGTTCACGTCGCAGCCTGGCGTCTCCAAGGCCATTATCGAACTCGAGGATGAGCTGGGGATCGAGATCTTCGCGCGCCATGGCAAGCGCTTGAAACGGGTCACCGAACCGGGGCAACAGGTGCTGCGCTCGATCGAGGTGATCATGGGCGAAGTCAACAACCTGAAGCGGATCGGCGAAGAGTATTCGAATCAGGATGCCGGCACGCTGTCGATCGCCACCACCCACACCCAGGCGCGCTATGTGCTGCCGGCGCCGGTGGCTCAGTTGCGCAAGCGCTTCCCGAAAGTCAACATCAGCCTGCACCAGGGAACACCCGAGCAGGTGGCGCAGATGCTGATCGACGAAGTCGCCGAAGTCGGGCTGGCGACCGAATCGCTGGAAGGCTTCGACGCGCTGATTTCGATGCCCTGTTATGAATGGCAACATGTGGCCGTGATGCCCGCCGGCCATCCGCTGGCGCGCGTCGAGAGGCTCAGCCTCGAGGATCTGGTGCCGCATCCGCTGATCTCCTATCACCCCAGCTTCACCGGACGCACCCGCATCGACCAGGCATTCGAGACTCGCCGATTGAAGCCGAACATCGTGCTCGAGGCCATCGATTCCGATGTCATCAAGACCTACGTGCGCCTGGGCATGGGGGTCGGCATCGTGGCCGAGATGGCGGTGCGCGACGTTCCGCCGGGCGGCGAGCTGGTGTGGCGTCCGGTCGGGCACCTGTTCGGTCAGAATGTGGCCCGAATCGCGTTCAAGCGCGGCGCCTACCTGCGAAGTTTCGTCTATTCGTTCGCCGAGATGCTGTCCGATCGGTTGGGACGCAACCTGGTAATGCGCGCGATTGCCGGCGATCCCGACAACTATCAACTCTGAGCTGCGTGCTGACGCAGCGGCCATCGATTCATGAGTGAGCAACGAACCCCCGCAGTCTCGAGCCGCCTGCCGCGTGTCGGCACGACGATCTTCACGGTGATGTCGGCACTGGCCCAGCAACACGGCGCGGTCAACCTCGGCCAGGGATTTCCGGACTTCGAGGGCGACCCGGCTCTGCTCGATGCGGTCACCACCGCGATGCGTGCCGGTCACAACCAATACCCGCCGATGACCGGCATCCCGGCGTTGCGGCAGGCGGTCGCGGGCAAGATCGAAAACCTGTACGGCCGGCGCTACGACGCCGACACCGAGATCACGATCACCGCCGGCGCCACGCAGGCCATCCTGACCAGCATCCTGGCGCTGGTTCATCCGGGCGACGAAGTGATCGTGCTGGACCCCTGCTACGACAGCTACGAACCGAATATCGTGCTGGCCGGTGCAAGCGCGATTCACGTGCCGCTGACCCCCGGCAGCTTCCGCCCCGATTTCGACCGAATCCGGGCCGCGCTCAGCCCGCGCACACGGGCCATCATCATCAACTCGCCGCACAACCCGAGCGCGACCGTGTGGCGGGCCCAGGACATGGAGCAGCTGACCGAGCTGCTGCGGCCGACCGAGGTGCTGGTGATTTCGGACGAAGTCTATGAACACATGGTGTTCGACGACGCGCCGCATCAGAGTGTCGCCCGCTGGCCCGAGCTGGCCGCACGCAGCGTGATCGTATCGAGCTTCGGCAAGACCTACCACGTGACCGGCTGGAAGATCGGCTATGTGGCCGCACCGGCAGCCTTGAGCGCCGAGTTCCGCAAGGTTCACCAGTTCAATGTGTTCACGGTCAACACACCGATGCAGCACGCCCTGGCGGCCTACATGGCCGACCCACGGCCCTACCTCGACCTGCCGGCGTTCTACCAGCACAAGCGCGACCTGTTCCGGGCCGGGCTCAGCGACAGCCGGCTGCGGCTGCTGCCGAGCGAAGGCAGCTATTTCCAGTGTGTCGACTACAGCGCGGTGAGTGATCTGCCGGAGGCTGATTTCTGCAGCTGGCTGACGCGCGAAGTCGGTGTTGCGGCGATTCCGCTGTCGGCGTTTTATGCCGATGGCCGGGATCAGCGCCTGGCCCGCTTTTGCTTCGCCAAGAAGGACGAGACGCTGCAGACCGCCTTGCAACGACTGGCTGGGCTCTGAACCAGCCGTGAGATCGTGGGGCCGAAGGGGTCTTCGGCGTCGCCACGCTCAATATTTGGACAGCGGACCCTTCGGTTCCTCGGGTTCGTCGTGGATATTCAGGTCCAGCGAATTCGACCGGCTGCCGCCCGGCTGATCCGCCGATTTGGGCGGCTTCGGATCGGCGGTGTCGAGTGGCACCACATCGGTCGGCAGGCGGCTTTCGCTTAGCCACTCGAGATCGGGCAATTCGTCCAGTTCGTCCTGCGGCCGGGTATCCAGTGGCTTCGGGCTGGCCGCGGCAGGCCTCGCGGCCGACATGGCTGCCGCTGCAGCTGCCGATGCAGCGGCGGCGACCGTTGCCGGCTGGCCACCCGTATTGTCCTTGCCATCGAGTGGCAGCAGCAGATCGACTCCACCGGCCGGCGGTTCGTGTTCGGCCAGGTCGCGCGCCAACGAATAGAGGAACAGCAATTCACCGTAGGCCGGCAGATCGAAGGTCTGTCCGCTGTCGTCACGCTGAAACAGCAAGGCGGCGAGCGTTTCCATGGCAAGGACCGGGGTCGGCCATTGCTTCTGCAACTGCCCGATCACGGGCGGGTAGTCCTGCAGCGAGCGGTCGTGTCCCGAATGGGCTTCCCACTCCGGCGCGAAGGCGTCAAAGCGGCGGTTGAAGCGCTCGCGCACCCGGTCGTAGGCCGAGCGTTCGTTGCGTCGCCGATGGATCTCCAGCAATTTCAGATACGGCAAGGGGCTGACGCCACCGGTGCCCTGAAGGTGGCCCATCAGCAGATCGATGGCCGCGTCGTCCTGCCCGAGCACGCCGAAAAAGTCAGCCTGCTGCTCGAGATCGATCAATTCGTCGACACTGACCTCGTGGCGCGGGTCGTGAATCGCGGTGATCTCGTGCGGAACCGTCGGCAGTGCTTTCGCAGCTTCGGTGCCCTGATCGGCGCCGGCGACCACGGCGGTGGCCTTGATGGCGGCAGCGGTTGCAAGGGCCGAACGCGGCCCGGGCTTGGTCGCCGCTTCGGCCAGGCGAGCGGCAGCTGCGGTCGCCTCGGCACTGGCCTTCGCCGAAGGCAGCACCGACGGCCGCACGATTGAGCGCGGCGCGCCGATCGATTCGATCTCGTCGCCGTGCATGTCTTCGGCCGCCGCTGCCTTCAACCAGTCGGACTCGCGGCGCAAGCCGGCCTGGCGCCATAACAACGCGACAATTACCAGCAGCAGCGCCAGCAGCAGGCCCAGCAGGGCGTAGACCAGGCCCATCGACGCGCTGCTGCCTTCCGCCTGCTCGAGGCGCGCCCGCAATTCGGCCATCGACTGCTGCATCGACTGGTTGTCGGTTCGCAGCTTGTTGAGGTTCTCCTCCATCAGCCGCACTTTTTCCAGACTGGCCAATTGCGAATCGGCCTCGGCCTTGGCGGCGAGTTCACCGAGCAGCCCGCTGACGGCCGCAGACGCGGTCGGCGCCGCTGCACTGGCACTGCCCGACGCGCCGGACAGCGCAACCGAACCGGCGGCGGTGCCGGCAGTCGCAGTCGTGGCGGCTGACCCGCCCACCGGGGCCGGCGGCCGCACATTGACCGGGGCGCCAGAGAGCGTCGGCGGCGCCGATTCGAGCTTCAGGCTGGAACTGCCCGATGGCGGCTCGGCGGCCGCCGCCCGGGCCTGGCGAGCCGACCGGCTGACCGCGGCCCGCTGCTGGCGTGGCGCGGCGCCGGACGAGCCAACCGTGCTGCTGCGTGATGCGGCTGGCCGGCGCGATTCCCGCGTCGAGCGCGCAGCCGACCGGCTCGAACGCGACCGACTCGGCGTGGACTGCACACGCGATGGCAGTGGCCGGGGGGCGATGGCGGTCGGCGCGGGCGGCTCGCTGCCAGCCTGCGCCAGCTCCAGGACCGGCGGATCGATGAAGACGACGTAGCTGCGCTTCAGCGAGGCGCCACAGTTGAAGGACAGTTCGACCCGGGCCAGCGGCTCTTCGATGCGGACACCGGTGGTGACGCGCAACCTCGTTGCCACGCCGCTGGGCGATCGATCCACCTGCCAACGAACCATGGCGTCGGGGATCCGGGATGCGCCGGAGAAGACATCGGCGGCGACACAGTCTTCGGCGATGGCGTCACCCGCCTGGCTCAGCAAGGCGACCGAGAATTCGAGCGGGTCACCGAGCTTGCTGGTGGTGCGGACCTGGCCCATTCCGAGCGCCATGGCGCACTGCCCTGCTGCGAGCAGCAAAGTACCAACCAGGGTGACGGGGACGAGTCGGCGCATGCGCAATCGCAAGATCAATTCAGATGACTCTAACATGAAGATACACGCGGACAGCGGGTTTCCGGACCGCCTCATACAGCGTCTGGAGCCGGTAAAACACGCCGGATCGACAGCCTCTGCGCCCAACCGCCTCTAGGGGAAAGTCCCGCCCGAATTTGGGCCGGATCCGTCGCCAGCGCGCGGCTCACAATGCGGGCTTGTCCACCCCGAGGCCGCGAGGCCGTCACGTCAGAAACCGAGCATGAATTCCAGCGTCCTCACGGTCGCCGAACGCCGAAACATCGATTCCGGCGTCTGGTTCTCGAAACTTTCCCTGGCTCTGCGCAACGATATCCTGGCGCGTGCCACCGTGCGGCGGCTGCCGGACGGCGCCTTGCTGTCGACCCGGGGCGGCGTGGCAACCGACTGGTGCGGGGTGGCCAAGGGTGCGGTGCGCGTCAGTTCGGTCTCGCTGTCGGGCAAACAGATCGCGTTGACCTATGTCGAACCGGGCATCTGGTTTGGCGATATCGCCTTGTTC
>JANNNE010000249.1:0-8929 GCA_031398385.1 Ideonella sp. | reverse complement strand
ATTCGCGATCCGGTCGACATGTTGCGCCAGCACCTTCTAGACAGCCTGAGCATCGTGCCGGCCCTGCAACGTGACGCTGCCCGCCCGCTGCGCATGATTCTGGATGTCGGAAGCGGTGCCGGTTTCCCGGGGCTCCCGGTGGCGGTGGCTCTTCCTGACACAACGGTGGTTTGCATCGACAGCGTCGCAAAGAAGATCGGCTTCATCAGGCAGGTGATTGCAGAGCTCGGGATCGGCAACGCCTCTGCAACACATGCACGAATCGAATCCATGCCTGAATTTCGGGCCGATGTGATCACGTCTCGGGCATTTGCATCGCTGCTGGATTTCACGACGATGACACGCAAACATCTCGGGCCAGAGGGCGTCTGGCTGGCGATGAAGGGCAAAACCCCCGATACCGAGATCGCGCAGCTCCCCGCAGACATCGACGTGTTTCACGTGGAACAACTGCAAATCCCGGGGATGAGCATCGAGCGATGCCTGGTCTGGATGCGGCCGGTGACTTCCGCCTGAAACACCGTAAATTCTGAGAACCGACGCTCCCTGGGCTACGCCGCGACCCGGCGATAATTGTCCGGTTCCCCAGCTGAGCGAAAGCCCCATGGCCCGAATATTCTGCGTTGCCAATCAGAAAGGCGGCGTCGGCAAAACCACGACGACGGTCAACTTGGCCGCCGGGCTGACCCGTCTCGAACAACGGGTTCTGGTAGTCGATCTCGACCCTCAAGGCAATGCCACCATGGGGTCGGGCATCGATAAACGTGCCATGGAACTGAGCGTTTACGACGTTCTGCTCGAAAGCAGTTCGATCGCCGAGGCGCGACAACGCAATCCGAAGGTCGGCTACGACGTGATCGGCGCGAATCGGGAACTGGCCGGTGCTGAGGTCGAACTGGTGGTCCTGGAGCATCGCAACCTCCGGCTGAAAAATGCCCTGGCTGCAGTCGACAGCGAATACGACTTTGTGCTGATCGATTGCCCGCCCTCACTCAGCCTGCTGACCCTGAACGGCCTGTGCAGCGCCCATGGCGTGATCGTGCCGATGCAGTGCGAATATTTTGCGCTCGAAGGGCTCTCCGACCTGGTCAACACCATCAAGCAGGTTCATGCCAATCTGAACAAGGATTTGCAGATCATCGGCTTGTTGCGCGTCATGTTCGATCCGCGGATCACGCTTCAGCAGCAGGTCAGCGAGCAGCTCAAGACCCATTTCGCGGACAAGGTGTTCGAGACCGTGATCCCGCGCAATGTACGCCTCGCCGAAGCACCCAGCTACGGCCTGCCGGGTGTTGTATTCGATCCGGCATCAAAAGGCGCGCAGGCGTTCGTCCAGTTCGCCGGCGAAATGGTCAGACGCATCGACACCTTGCGCCCGACCGTCGCTAAGGCTGCCGCAGTGGCGCAGCCCTGAGCGGCGTTCACCTACGACCGCCGAACCGAAGCTCGCCGAACCACCGAACGACTCAGAGGCCGGTGCCTTCGTCGACCCCGAGGTGGACGTTCATCGACTGCACCGCAGCACCGCTGGCGCCTTTGCCCAGATTGTCCAGACGCGCGATCACCATCGCCTGCTCCTGGTTCGCAAACACCAAGAGGTCGACCCGGTTGCTGTCGTTGCAGGCCTGCACGTCGAAGAAGCCCTCGTCCAGCGTCGCCGGATCGCTGACGGGCAGCACCTTGATGAAGCGCTCACCCGCGTAACGATCTGCCAGCGCCTGCTGCAACGTCTGGCCGGTGGTTCCGGATTTCAGCTCCGACAGCGCCAGCGGCACGAACACCGCCAGCCCCTTGTAGAACGGGCCGACGATCGGCATGAATATCGGAGCCTTCGTCAATCCGCCGTGCCGCGTCATTTCAGGGATGTGCTTGTGCGACAGGCCCAGTCCGTACGGCCTGGGCGCATTCAGGCGAGGATCGCCACCCGCCTCGTATTGCTCGATCATCTTCTTGCCGCCACCCGAATATCCGGTGATCGAACTGACGCTGAGCGTTGTGTCGGCCTTGATCAGTCCGGCATCGACCAACGGGCGGACGGCCAGAATGAAGGCGCTGGCGTGGCAACCCGGGTTCGCAATTCGCTTGCTGCTGCGCAACAGGTCACGCTGCTCGGCCACCAGTTCCGGCAGACCGAATACCCAGCCGGGCGTGATGCGGTGCGCGGTGCTGGCGTCGATCAGACAGGTACGGGGGTTGTTGACCATCGCAGCCGCCTCGCGCGAAGCAGCGTCGGGCAGGCACAGGAACGCCACATCGGCCGCATTCAGCAGGCGCGCCCGCTCGGCCGGATTCTTGCGCTGCTCGGGGTCGATGCGAAGCACCTCGATGTCGCTGCGCTGCGCGAGGTATTCATGGATCCGCAGGCCGGTCGTTCCTTCCTGGCCATCGACAAAAACGCGGTAACTCATTGCCTTCTCCGTACGATCGAGATCGCAAGCATAAGGTACACGGTGACGGGCGGACATGCATGGTCAATTGACCGTCCGGTGACGCGGCGCTGATTGATGTCGCGGCAATCGCCGACAATCCGTTCCATGGTCACCAAAAAACCCAAAGGCCTGGGCCTCGGTCTCGAAGCGCTGCTCGGCCCCCGCGTCAAGGACCCGGGCGAGTTGAATGCCGCGCAGGATGGTGCGCCGTCCACCCTGAAACTGGCGGCGCTGCAACCCGGCAAATATCAGCCACGCACCCGCATGGATGAAGGCTCGTTGTACGAATTGGCAGAAAGCATCAAGGCCCAAGGCATCATGCAGCCGATCCTGGTCCGACCTGTCGGCGCGGCAGCTGATGGCCGCTACGAAATCATCGCCGGCGAGCGGCGCTTCCGGGCCGCATCGCTGGCCGGTCTCGACGAGGTTCCGGTGCTGGTCCGGGACGTGCCCGATGAATCCGCGGCGGCCATGGCGCTGATCGAGAATATCCAGCGCGAGGACCTGAATCCGCTCGAGGAAGCACACGGCCTGAAGCGCCTGACCGAGGAATTCGGCCTGACACACGAGCAGGCCGCCCAGGCCGTTGGTCGCTCACGCAGCGCTGCGAGCAACCTGCTGCGTCTGCTCAATTTAGCCAGTCCGGTGCAGCAGATGTTGATGGCGGGCGACCTCGACATGGGACACGCCAGGGCGCTGCTGCCCCTGGATGGTGCACAACAGATTCAGCAAGCAACCGAAATCGCCGCCCGAAAGCTGAGCGTGCGAGAGGCCGAAAAGATGGTGGCGCGGGTGACCGGGCATGGTCGCCAGCAACCGCTGATCCGGGCCGCCCGCAGCGAGCCGTCGCGCGATATCCAGCGCATTGAACAGGAGTTGTCGGATGTGCTGACAGCGCCCGTGAGGATCCGGATCACGAAACGCGGAAAACGTGGCGAACAAGGCGAACTCAGCGTCGGCTTCGGATCACTTGAAGAGTTGAACGGCCTACTCGAGCGCCTGGGTCTGCCGGCACGTTAGCCGGCGCTCCCGGGCGGCCTAGGCCTAGGCGTCGCTCAAGCGGTCGAGGAAGGCCTTGCGCCACCAGTGAATATCGAAGCGTCGGATATGGTCCAGCATGGCCTGATGCCGGATCTGCCGCTCGCGCAGCGGCATGGTCAGCGCGCGCTGCAAGGCCTCTCCGGTGGCCTGCGTGTCATACGGATTGACGGGCAGCGCATCGGTCAGTTGCTCGGAAGCCCCGGCAAACCGCGACAGCACGAGAACGCCGGGATCGGCCGGATCCTGTGAGGCGACGAACTCCTTGGCGACCAGGTTCATGCCGTCGCGAAGCGGTGTCACCAGCCCGACCCGGGCCGCCTTGAACAGACCGGGCAGGCGCTTGCGCGCCACGGTGCGGTGGATATAACGGATCGGCATCCAGTCGATCTCGCCGAAATCGCCGTTGATCGCGCCACACAGCCCTTCCAGTTCGCGCCGGATGTCATGATAAGCCTCGACATCCTCGCGCGACGGCGAGGCCACCTGAACCAGTGTGGATTGGCCGCAATTTTCAGGGTAGCGCTCCAGCAGGTGCCGAAAAGCGCGGATCCGGTGCGGCAGGCCTTTTGAATAATCCAGCCGATCGACACCAACCAGCAGTTGCCGGCGGGCAAACTGCTCGCGCATGCTGCCGTACATCTCGGCAGCATCGGCGCCGCGCCCCAGTTCGTCGAATTCATCGACATCGATCCCGATCGGAAACGACTCGGCGCGCAGACTCCGCCCATACGCCAGCATTCGGCCGTCGGCCGTCATCTCGGCAGGCGCCTCGCTGGCCAGATAGCGATGCAGGTGATTGAGATCGGTCTGACTTTGTACACCGACCAGGTCGTAAGCGAACAACGCGCGCATCAGCCACTCGTGCGCCGGAATCGCCACCAGGATCTGCGGCGGCGGCAAGGGAATGTGCAGAAAGAAGCCGATCCGCTGCTGGCAACTCAATGCCCGCAACTCGGCCGCCAGAGGAATCAGGTGGTAGTCGTGGATCCAGATGACGTCATCGGGCTTCAGCAGCGGCAGCAATTTGTGCGCGAACATGCGGTTGACGCGCCGATAGCCATCGATGTAGCCGGCATCGAAATCCGCCAGATCGAGCCGGTAATGAAATACCGGCCACAACACGCCGTTCGAGTACCCGAGGTAGTAGGCCTGATGATCTTCGGGTGTCAGGTCCAGCGTGGCCAAGGTTACATTGCCGGCTCTGTGCATGTGGACTTGCCCGGTCCGGTGTGCCTTCTCGGGATCGGCGGCATCGACAATCTGGCCGCTCCAGCCGAACCAGAGTCCACCGGAAGTCGCCAATGCGTCTCCGAGGGCCACCGCCAGGCCACCGGCAGCTGACTTGCGGGGATCGCCCACCCGATTGGAAACGACTACCAGACGGCCAGCCATCGATATTCCTCCTGCATTTCCTGAGAATGAATGTATGCGCCCGCTTACGTTATTGAGCTGGTCCTTGCTTGCTTCCTTGAATCATCAAGCAGCCGTCCCGGGCTGCTACATCGGTCGATCGGTCGCCAGCACGCCATCTATCCAAGACAAAACCGCCACTGGATCCTGCAGGCGAAACGGCGCCTGGGTATCCCCCGCTCCGACCTTGACGGCGACCCCGCCCAGCTGATTGACCACTTCGAATCCGGCTTCGTCCGTGACATCGTCACCGAAGAAAAACGGCCTCCGCCCCGCAAATGGCGCCTCAGCCAGAAAGGCGCGCAACGCCGCCCCCTTGTTGGCGGCCTTCGGCTTCAGTTCCAGCACCTTCTTGCCCCGCATCAAGCTGAATTCGGGCAACTGGCGTGCCGCCAGTTCCATGGCCTGAACACATTGCTCCTCCAGGTCATCGGCGCCTCGATAGTGCAAGGCAAGCGCAGCCGGCTTCTGCTCCAGCAACAGGCCCGGATGCCCGTCGCACCAGACCTTCAGCCGGCTGGCAACATCCGCCAGCGCAGGCACCGTGAGCCGTGAAACCCGGCCATCATGCGACCGCCGCTCACTGCCATGAACACCGGCGCTCGGCAGGCACAGCGGCTTCAGCCAGAAATCAATCTGATCCAGCGGCCGACCCGACACCAGCGCAACCGCCCCTTCGAAATGTTCCGCCAGCCGTGCCAACCTGGCAGGCAGATCGGGTGGCACGATGATCAGATCCGGCTTGGCCGCGAGCTCGACCAGCGTCCCGTCGAAATCGAAGAACAACGCGCAGTCGGTTGCGCTGGGTAACGGCAAATGAATCATTCCTGCAACCATAGCCGATGCGCGAAACGAGATCCGTTCTTTGCACGGCATGGTGGCGCTGGCGAAAAGATGCTGGCGAAGGTTCTGCCTCGGGGCGCTCATCCGGTGTGCCTCCGGTTCCGGTCGAGCGCTGGTCGCCCCTGACCCGCAGAATTCTTATCCGTCAGGCGTTGGAAATTTCATGCCTTCCGACATTGGAATCGAACGCGTCCTCCAATTTCAATGCCCAGGCGTTGTAAGCTGGCGATGTTGAAACTTTTACTTCAACCGGGAGCCGAACCCCCACGCAGCGCCGACCCTTGTGACGCACGCTCCGCATCTGAAGGCACGCAATTTGCGTACGACCAGAAATCGAAATGCATCACTGTCTGCGGGCTATTCCCGAGATCAACCTGTTCGCTTATGACAGAAGCTTGAAGCATCGGCTGTTGTGAAGGAAAGCTCTGATGGAGCCCTGAAGTCGAGGACTTCATCAGAACTTCCCCCGACATGGTTCCGCCATTCCGCGGCCCGTGTCGCCTCCATACAAGGAGCTCAGCATGGATGTCGTCAGCCACTTCGCCGCCCGCTACGAGCGTACGCGAGAAGAGGAACTTTCCCTCGAAGAATATCTGGAGGAATGCAAACGCAACCCGGTTGCGTATGCCTCTGCAGCAGAGCGCATGCTGCAGGCGATCGGCGAGCCACAGACCGTCGACACCCGCAATGACCCGCGGATGTCGCGCCTGTTCGCGAACAAGCTGATCAAGATCTATCCAGCCTTCGCCGAGTTCTATGGACTCGAAGATGCGATCGAGCAGGTGGTCTCGTATTTCCGCCATGCCGCACAAGGGCTGGAGGAAAAGAAACAGATCCTGTATCTGCTGGGCCCGGTCGGTGGCGGCAAGAGTTCGATCGCCGAACGCCTCAAATCGTTGATGCAGGAAGTGCCCTTCTATGCGATCAAAGGCTCGCCGGTCAACGAGTCTCCGCTTGGCTTGTTCGATGCTGCGGAAGACGGGGCCATCCTCGAGAAGGAATTCGGCATCCCGCGCCGCTACCTGAACCGCGTGTTGTCGCCCTGGGCCGTCAAGCGGCTCGAGGAATACGGCGGCGATATCCGCAAATTCCGTGTCGTCAAGCGGCACCCGTCGATCCTCAAGCAGATCGCGATCGCCAAGACCGAGCCGGGCGACGAAAACAACCAGGACATCTCCAGCCTGGTCGGCAAGGTCGACATCCGCAAGCTGGAGACGTTTGCGCAGGACGATCCGGATGCCTACAGCTTCTCGGGCGGTCTGTGCCTGGCCAACCAGGGTCTGCTCGAATTCGTCGAGATGTTCAAGGCGCCGATCAAGGTGCTGCACCCGCTGCTGACCGCCACCCAGGAAGGCAACTTCAAGGGCACCGAGGGCTTCGGCGCGATCCCGTTCGACGGTGTGGTGCTGGCCCACAGCAACGAGAGCGAATGGAAGGCCTTTCGCAATAACAAGAACAACGAAGCGTTTCTCGATCGGATCTACATCGTCAAGATTCCGTACTGCCTGCGCGTCTCCGAAGAGATCAAGATCTACGAGAAGCTGCTGAAGGGATCGTCGCTGGCCAACGCCGTGTGTGCGCCGGGCACGTTGAAGATGATGAGCCAGTTCGCGATCCTGACGCGCCTGAAGGAGCCCGAGAATTCGAGCCTGTACTCGAAGATGCTGGTCTACGACGGACAGAATCTGAAGGACACCGACCCGCGCGCCAAGAGTTACCAGGAGTACCGCGATTTCGCTGGCGTCGACGAAGGCATGAGCGGCATCAGCACGCGCTTTGCGTACAAGATCCTGTCGAAGGTCTTCAACTTCGACAGCACGGAAGTCGCTGCCAATCCGGTGCACCTGATGTATGTGCTCGAGCAGCAGATCGAGCGCGAGCAGTTTCCGGCCGAGACCGAGCAGAAATACCTGGCCTTCATCAAGGAACACCTGTCCGTGCGCTACGCCGAGTTCATCGGCAAGGAAATCCAGACCGCCTACCTCGAGAGCTACAGCGAATACGGCCAGAACATCTTCGATCGCTACGTGACCTACGCCGACTACTGGATCCAGGATCACGAATACCGCGACACCGATACCGGCGAAGTGTTCGACCGTGCTTCGCTGAACGCCGAACTGGAGAAGATCGAAAAGCCAGCCGGCATCGCCAACCCGAAGGATTTCCGCAACGAGATCGTCAATTTCGTGCTGCGTGCCCGCGCCAACAATGCCGGCAACAACCCGGTCTGGACCAGCTACGAGAAGCTGCGCACGGTGATCGAGAAGAAGATGTTCTCGAATACCGAAGAGTTGCTGCCGGTGATCAGCTTCAACGCCAAGGCCAGCGCCGACGAAGCCAAGAAACACGAGGATTTCGTCACCCGCATGATTGCCAAGGGCTACACGGCCAAACAGGTGCGTCTGGTCTGCGAGTGGTACTTGCGCGTTCGCAAGAGCAGTTGAGCAGGCGCATGTCACGTCACCCGCCGATCGGATCGAGTCGTCACGGATCGGGATTCGTCGGTCCGCGGGCATTTTTTCGCTGGGCGAATGGGCCGACGCTGCTGCGGGAGGTGGCCTGATGCAGCAGATCATCGACCGGCGGCTGGCAGGCAAGAACAAGTCGATCGGCAATCGTGAGCGCTTTCTGCGCCGCCACAAGGATCAGATCCGCGAGGCGGTGAAGCGCGCAGTCGACGGGCGCGGTATTCGCGATCTGGCCCAGGGCGAAGATATCCACATCCCGAAGCGCGACATCAGCGAGCCGGTGTTCGTCCACGGCCTGGGTGGCAAACGCGTGATGGTTCATCCTGGCAACCTGGAATACGTCCGCGGCGATCGCATCGAGCGTCCGAAAGGTGGCGGTGGGGGCGGCGGTGGCGGGCAGGCCAGCGATTCCGGCGAGGGTGAAGACGATTTCGTCTTCCACCTCAGCAAGGAAGAGTTCATGCAGGTTTTCTTCGACGACCTGGCCTTGCCGAACCTGGCCCGCACGACACTCGCCGAGACACCCGAATTCAAGACCCATCGTGCCGGCTATTCGAGCGATGGCACGCCGAACAACCTCCACGTGGTGCGTTCGATGCGCGGCGCCATCGGCCGCCGGATCGCACTCGGCAGCGATTCGCGCCGGATCGTGAAGGAACTGGAAGAGAAACTCGCGTTGCTGAAGGCCTCTGACGACGCCGCCGCGCATGTAGTCGAAATTTCGGCCCTCGAGCAGGA
>JANNNE010000143.1:0-29674 GCA_031398385.1 Ideonella sp. | reverse complement strand
CAGGTGGCCAAGCCTGTCTAGCAGTGGCTGTGCTTCTGGCTGCGATCGCCATGAGCTGAAGGCAAGGCGAAGTGATGCCCGGGACCGGTCGTTTGTCAATGACGGCTCATGGCCGGGACCGCCGCCGGTGAACGTCAGCTGACTGGCATCATCAATTAGATGACAGCTTCAAGGCAGCGAAATTGGTGGATCGGCTGTCAAGCCTCGACCGGTTGCCGACGCTGACCACCTCCCGAAGCGGACCCTCGGCATCGGCGATCTGGAGCAAGCATTCGCCGCGCTCGCTGACTCAGTTCGGTCGCTCGCGCAGCCGCATGCGCAACCCGACGGGGTTCATCGTGAAGTGCATGACTTCGCGCGCCTCGCCGCCGTCGGGTGTGTCGACCGCGATGACCTCGAAGTTTCCGAGCAGCATCGTCATTGCCAGCTTGATCTCAAGCAGCGCGAGATAGCGCCCGGGGCAGATGCGCGGGCCGGAACCGAACGGCATCGCGATACGTTTTGCTGCAGCGGCATCGCCGAGCCAGCGCGCGGGCTCGAACGCGGCCGCGTTCTGAAAGTAGCGGTCGTCGACGCTGTCGCGGCGCATGACGCACCAGACAAGCGTGCGTGCCGGCACGCGTATGTCGGCGATGGTCGTGTCATGCAGCGCCTCGATGCCGAGGAACGGCGCCACTGGCTTCAGGCGCATCGCCTCGCTCGCGCAGGCGTCGAGGTAGTGCAGCGACTCGACTCGCTCGAGAGTCAGCGCCGCGAGGTCGGGAACCGCCTCGCGCACTTCCAGCTGAGCGCGACCGAGCGCGTCGGGATGGCGATGCAGCAGCCAGATCAGCCAGGCCAGCGTGTTCGCGGTGGTGTCTTCTCCGGCGAACAACATCGTCGAGACGTTACCGGCGACATCACGGTCGTCGACACCGGCATCGCCCGCATCTGCCGCCGCCAGCATCGCCTCGAGCAGATTGCGGGGATGCTCGTGCAAGGTCGGATCTGCCTGCATTCGATCGCGCGCTGCCGCGACGAAACCCTCGATGGCCTTGCGCACCGCGGCGTTGCTGCGCTCGAGCTGTCGGTCGGCGGGCAGTCGGATCCAGCGCCAATACGGCAGCGGCGACATCACGCGTCGGTACAGTCCGCTGAGCACGATGTCTAGATGGCGCTGGATCACGTCTTCGCCCGATTCGAGCGTGTTGACCTCGGTGCCGAAGGCCAGGCCCGCGATCGCGTCGACAGTGAAGCGCTTCAGGTCGGCCTGCAGGTCGATCCACGCGCCTGCCTGTGCGGCCTTGCGCCACCGCTCCTGCAGCCGACTCGTGACAGCGCGCAGCTGCGGCAAGAAGGCCCGGATATGCCTCGGGGTGAAGCTCGCCATCACCATGCGTCGCTGGTGCCGCCACGCATCGCCCTCGGCAGAGAACAACCCCGGAGTGCCGCCCATCTCGATACCGACCTCGCGCAACCGCGAGCTGCGCTGAAAACCGTCGGGCCGGTCGCGCAGCAGTGCGTTGACGATGTCGTGGTCGGCAACGACGAGCAGCCGCGTCGGCCCCAGCCGCACCCGGAACAGAGGTCCGTACTGCCGGCTCCAGCGCTCCATGTCCTGGTGGATGCGTGCCATACGTACCTGCGGCATGTTGCCGACCAGCGGCCAGCCGCGCGGACCCGGCAGTTCCTCAATGCTGCGCAAGCGCTGCGGCGCGGCCGACGACGAAGGGCCAGCGGCTGGCGGTGACGGTTCGGCGTGCAAGTCCATAGCGCGCATTCTGATCCTATCGGCCGCAGCGGCCCGCTGCTTTCGGGCTTCAACACCGAACTCTCCAACTCCGAGGTGCCGCGCGCAGAGCTGGCGGCGTTGGGCCGGACGTTCCGCGCGCCGGGGCGCCGAACTCCGTTGCCGGTGATGACCGCTTCGGAGGACGACGCGCAACGGCAGGTCATGGCCGTGACTGTCAGTTCGATGCCGAGCCAGAAAGCTGAACATGGGCATCAGCTGCTATTACTACCCCCCTGATTTGAAGGCAGCTGTCAGGCAGCGCGACGTACTGACGGTGGCGGCCAGTTGCAGGCGTTCCCGGCCGCGGCCGACCGGTTCCGAGCGCTCGGAATCGCTTCGCATATCGCTGCGCAGTAACTGCACTTCGACGAGTAGCAGCTCCACCTCGCCACGCTGTTGGGCACCGTTTGCGACTATGGGGGCGGCCACTTCGCGGGATGGGTTCCCGGCTTTACTGATGGCCGCGTCCACCGTGCAGGCGTACGAGAGAACTGTGCGGCATGCCGCAGCGCGCGAAGGCGGCCGAATCCGCTGTGCTCGTCTTGTGCGTAGCGTTCGAACGGTGCATCGGCGCCAGTGAACGCGGCCGCGGTAGCGCCGTTGGCTACAGGGCCGAGCCGGCGCAGCCAATGACCGACACCGGCCAGCGATACCTCCGCGAGCCAACTGCCGCCGCGCTGGCGCTGGCGCATGAGCCCGGCCAGTGCGCCGAATGCCAGCAGGTAACCCGCGCTGTAGTCGAGCACTTGAAACGGCATCGCGCGCGGCTGTGCGACGCCGAAGGCTTCGGCCTCCGCCATGTTGAATCCCGCGGCGGTTTGCACCAGCGAGTCGAAGCCACGGCGCCCAGCCCAGGGACCTGCGCTGCCGTAGGCCGAGAGCGACACGCAGACGATCCCTGGCCGCAAAGCGGCCAGTTCTTCCGAGCTGAAGCCTAGCGCCGCCAGCGCGCCGGGTCGGTAACCCTGCAGGAAGACGTCAGCTTCTCGGACCAGCGACCTCAACGTGTCGCGCCCCTGCCCTGTAGCCAAGTCGACGTGCACGCTCAGCTTGCCTCGGCTCGTGTCGGCGATGTTCTCAATATTGGGCAGGTTGGGCGAGTTCACCAACATCACGTCGGCGCCGTACGCAGCCAGCGTGCGTCCAGCCACCGGACCGGCCAGGATGCGCGTCAGATCGAGCACTCGCAGGCCGCGCAACGGTGCGTCGCCGGCTGCATGGGCTGGCCAAGGCAGGCCCGCGGCAGTCTCGGCACCTTCGACTGCCTTGATTGCCAGCACGGGCTCACGGGCAATCGCCTGGCCCTGGGCGTGGGTATCCCACTGAGCGAAGTTGCGCGCTGCGGCGACGACAAGACCGGCGTCGGCCGCGGCGGTCTCGAAGTCCAGCGCGGTCCAGTCGGCCAGCGCTTCGGCCAAGGCTTCGCGCTCGGTCTGCGGACCTGGTGGTAGGCCCAGCAACCTCAAGGCGCCATCGCGGTGATGCGCGAAGTTGGCGTGGATGCGAATCCAACCGGATTCACGATTCTCTCCGCAGGCATACAGGCCGGACAGCTTGTCCCAGATCGGAAGCGCCTTCCCGTCGATACGGAACCAGCCACAGCTGTCCAACACGGCATGTGTCGCGTCCACTGCCACGCGCTGCGGCGCGGCGCCGCGCATCACGCCGATCTGCGCTGCAGCCAGGGCCGCCGCCGCCAGCGCCGATTGCACGGCCGCTGCAACCGCGAACGAGGATTGCAGCACGGGATCAGCGCCGTACAGGTCGATGGCGGCGAGCGCCTGGGCCGGCAACGCGGCGCTCCGCCACAACTCGGCCAAGGCGTCGCCAGCGGTACATGAGGAGTCAGATGCAAGCATGGGCAAAGCGTCTCCCTCACCCCAAGCATAGAGCAACATCCCGCGTGTCATGCCCCATCGGCTTTACACGGCGGCACCGACAATGAAGCAGGCGGGTTGAGCGATTGGCGGGCGCTATGCGACCGCCAATTCACCCGCTTGTACTTCAGCAGTAGGTCGATTCGCGAAGGTAGCGCGTGTCGATGCGCGGCGTTCGATTCGATGCCTGACGAACAGCCGCTTCCGGCGTCGACCGTGAACTGGAAGTCGCGGCCAGAAGCTGCCGTTCGTCCCGACGTCAGCAAGCTGACAGTCGTGTTGTGCAGCGTCCAAAGGGGGAGTGAGACGCCAGCCGCGTTGATCGCCTGGCTCGTGACCCCAAGTCGCAGGCTGCAAGCTCCTCGGACTTTGCCGCGCGGCACAGCGCCGGATCGCAGCCGGGGTCACACGGATGAAGGTCGCAACCAGCAAGGGTGATCCCAATATCTGGAAGCGCTGTGATTGCGCTCAGAAATCTGACGGACAGGCGGACGCACGCAATCGAGCTGAGCAGGGTTTCCGCAGCGCAGGCACCCGCTAATCGCGCATCAGTTCGGTGACCAGCTTTCGAACGATTGGCAAGGCCGGCGGTTCGGCCCGCCGGGCCAGCGTGACGATGCCGAATCGCGCGGTCGCGCTCATGCCGGGCTTGAGCGCCAACTCCACCAAATCAGGGGCCGCAGCGCGGATGGCGATCAACACCGCGTCGCTATGGCGAACCACCTCGATCAGGCTCGGCAGTTCTTCGCAGCGCAGCGTGACGCACTCGGTCGGATGGGCTGCGGGCCCATAGCGTTCGACCATGGTGCGCGCCACCTCGTCGCTGAGCGGCGTCGATGCGATCGGAAACTGGCGCAGTGCGTCGAATCGCAGTGTGCCTTTCCAGCGGGTCAGCGGATGCCCCTCTCGCACCATGAATGCGCCGCGCATCTCGACCAGGCTGGCCACCCGCAGGTCGGCGGCCGGTGACAGCGAACGGGCGTCGATGACCAGCGCATCGAGTTCGCGTTCGCGTAGCCGACGGATGAGCACGTCCGTGTGGCCACGCGCGATGTCGACGTGGATGGTCGGGTGCGATTTCGCCATGGTTCTGAGCAGCGAAGTCATGAGCATCGCGCCGGGGCCCGAGCCCAAGCCGATACGCACCGTGCCCGAGCGGCCCTCCCGCATCTGCCGTCCGCTACCGGCCAGTTCATCGGCATCGAAGACAAGCTGCCGCGCGCGATGCAGAGCCTCGACACCGAAGGGCGTCAGCACGTTGCGCCGACCCACACGGTCGAACAGCGGCTGCCCGAGCTCGTCTTCCAAGGACCGGATGCTGCGGCTGAGCGCGGGCTGCGTCAGGAACACCGCTTCGGCAGACTTTGTGAACGAGCCACTCTGCGCGAGTGAGATCAGGTGTCGCAGCTGGACCAGGGTCATCGGGTCGATCTGAGCCATGTATGAGTTGAACTCATCATATCGAATCCAACAATGCATTGGACGTTGCATTGTTGCGGGCCTACATTGGCCCATCCCAAGTCCAACCTTGTCCCGTTCCTGAAGGAGTTGCCATGACGAAGTTCCAACGATCATTGCCCTTGCTGGCTGGCCTGCTGCTCAGCGCCGGAGCCGTCATGGCGCAGGCCTGGCCTGCCAAGACAGTCAACTTGATGGTCCCCTACCCAGCGGGCGGCCCGTCCGATGCCATCGCGCGCATCTTCTTCAACCCGCTGGGCAAGGAACTTGGGCAACAGGTGTTGGTGGAAAACCTCGGCGGCGTCAGCGGCGCCATGGCGGCGCAGAAAGTGCTGGCCGCACCCGCCGATGGCTACTACATCTTCCAGGGTTCGCCCAACGAGGTGATCCTGTCCCCCCTGGCCAATGCCGCGGTGAAACTGAAGACGGAGGATTTCCGTCTGGTCCACCCGGTGGCCGATGCGGTGATGGTTTTCGTAACGCGCAAGGACCTGCCCGTCAGCAACGTTGACGAACTCATCGCTCTGGCCCGCATGTCGGCCGACAAGCCGCTGACGTACGGCAGCGTGGGCATGGGCTCGCTCTACCACCTGATCCTCGAGAACGTGCAGGCGCAGACCGGCGTGAAGCTGGCGCACGTGCCCTACAAGGGCAACGCACCGTTGTTGCAGGACATCGGTGGCGGCCAGGTCGACTTCGCCGTGCTGGTATACAGCGCCGCGATGGGTGCGCTTGCCGAGCAGGGGCGGCTGAAGGTGATCGGCCAGCTTGGCGCGCAGCGCTCGGAACTGCTGAAGAACGTGCCAGCCGCCAGCGAGGGTCAGGCGCTGAAGAACTTCTCGTATAAGATCTGGACCGGTTTTATGGTGCCGAAGAGCACGCCGGAGGATGTCGTCGTGCGCCTGCATGCGGCCATCGGCAAGACCTTGCAGGACCCGACGGTGCGCGCGCAGCTGGCGGCACAGACGCAGGTCGCGGCCGCGCCAATGACGCTGGCCGAGTCGGCGAAGTTCTTCGACTCCGAGACCGCGCGCTATCGCGCCATTGCCAAGCAAATTCACCTGCAGCCGCAGTGAGTCGGCCATGACCTATTTGTTGCAGGCGCTGCAGGCCCGTGCCGGTGAGTTCATCAGCCTGCGCCGCGACATTCACCGACACCCCGAACTGGCCTTCGAGGAGCACCGCACCGCAGCCCTGGTGGCCGACAAGCTCGAGGGCTGGGGCTACGCGGTCGAGCGCGGCATCGGCGGCACCGGCGTGGTCGGCACGCTGGTGCGCGGGCGCAGCACCAGGCGCCTGGGCATCCGCGCTGACATGGACGCGCTGCCGATCGACGAGGCCAGCGGCGCTGGCTGGACGAGCGTGCATGCCGGCGTCATGCATGCTTGCGGCCATGACGGCCACACAGCGATGCTGCTGGCAGCGGCGCGCCACCTGGCCGACGACGGCTCGTTCGAAGGCACGCTGCATCTGATCTTCCAGCCCGCCGAAGAAGGAGGCGGCGGCGCGTTGCGCATGATGGCCGACGGCCTGTTCGATCGTTTCCCCTGTGACGCTGTCTTCGCCATGCACAACATGCCCGGTGTCGAGCAGGGCCGCTTCGTGCTGCGCGAAGGTGCCGCGATGGCCTCGTCGGACTACGCCACCATCACGATCACAGGCGCAGGCGGCCATGGTGCGAGGCCGCACCGGGCGGCCGACCCGATCGTCGCCGCGGCCAGCATCGTGATGGCGCTGCAAACCATCGTCTCGCGCAACATCGACCCGCTGCAAGCGGCGGTGGTGACCGTGGGCGCGCTGCACAGCGGCAAGGCGAACAACGTGATCCCGGCCAACGCTACGTTGAAGCTCAGCGTGCGTGCGCTCGACCGCGACGTGCGCGCCACCGTCGAGCGCCGAGTCAAGGCCGTGGTGGCAGCGCAGGCCGAAAGTTTCGACGTCCACGCTCAGATCGACTGGCGGCCCGGCTACGCGGTGCTGGTCAACACGCCGGCCGAGACGGCGCTAGCGCGCGCGGTCGCGACCGAACTGGTCGGCGCCGAGCGGGTGACGCCGCAAGGACCGCCACTCACCGGCAGCGAGGACTTCGCCTTCATGCTGGAGCGCGTTCCCGGCAGCTACGTGCTCATCGGCAATGGCACCGACAGCGGCCCTGGCGAGGGCGGCTGCATGGTGCACAACCCCGGCTACGACTTCAACGACGACAACGTCGCCACAGGCAGCGCCTATTGGGTGCTGCTGGCTGAACGCTTCCTCGCCACGAAGGAGCAAGCCGCAGCCCGTTAGAAGCTTGAACCCAGCAGGAGAGCGCTCCGGCTGCCGCCGGAGCCACCGAAGGCGCAATCTCCCATGAACGCTCAGGTCCCGTACTGCACACCACCATCGCCGTCTGGAGAGCCGTCACAGCCGTGTCGCACCGAAGGAGCAAGGCCAGGGTCGATGACCAGGGCTGAATCTCTCAGGTACCGAGGACAGGGGGAGCGGCAACACGCGTGGCACGCGCCACGCGGGCATTTTGTCTTGGAGTTCCCCAATGAAAGTCATCGTCCTCGGCGCCGGCCTGCTCGGCGTCACCTCGGCCTATTTCTTGCGCCAGCAGGGCCACGACGTCACCGTGATCAACCGCCAGGCCTCGCCCGCGGCCGAGACCAGCTTCGCCAACGGCGGGCAGATCTCAGTCAGCCACGCGGAGCCTTGGGCCAACCCGAGCGCACCGCTGAAGGTGCTGAAGTGGCTCGGCCAGGAAGATGCGCCGCTGCTGTTTCGGATCCGCGCCGACATGCGCCAATGGCTTTGGGGCCTGCAGTTCCTGCGTGAATGTACGCCAGCCCGCACGCGCCACAACATCGAACAGATCGTGCGCCTGGGAACCTACAGCCGCGACATGCTGCAGGCCCTGCGCCGCGACATCGGCATCGAGTACGACCAGCGCACACAGGGCATCCTGCACTTCTACACGAGCCAGAAGGAGTTCGATGGTGCCGAAGGGCCGGCTGCCCAGATGCGTGAACTGGGCTGCGACCGGCGCGTGATCTCGGCCGACGAAGCCATCAAGCTCGAGCCCGCACTGCGCCACATGCGCCCGCAACTGGCGGGTGCAACCTACACCGCGGAAGACGAGTCGGGCGATGCCAACCTCTTCGCGCGTGAACTCGTCGCGCGCTGCTGTGCTGACGGCGTGCAGTTCTTGATGAGCCACACCGTGACCGCGTTGCGTGAGGCCGGTGGCCGAATTGACCACGTTGAAGCCACCGATGCCGAAGGACGTTTCCAGCGCGTGCGCGGCGACGCCTACGTGCTGGCGATGGGCAGCCTAAGCCCGCTGATGGCCGCGCCGCTGGGCATCCGCCTGCCGATCTACCCGGCCAAGGGCTACTCCGTAACGATGCCGGTGAAGGACGCCCGGGTGGCTCACCAAGTGTCGCTGACCGACGACGAATACAAGCTCGTCTTCTCCCGGCTCACGACGGCGCCGACGGCGGCGGCACCGGGGGGCGACCGGCTGCGCATCGCAGGGACGGCCGAGCTGAACGGCTACGACCGCGACTTGAACCGGGTGCGCTGCGAAGCGATCGTGCGCCGCACCGAGGAGCTGTTTCCAGGCGCGGGTGACACCGAACAGGCACAGTTTTGGACCGGGCTGCGGCCCGCGACTCCGTCCAACGTTCCGATCATCGGTCGCTCGAAGATTGCCAACCTATACCTGAACACCGGTCACGGCACACTTGGCTGGACGCACTCATGCGGCTCAGGCAAGAGCATTGCGCGCATCGTCAGCGGGTTGGCGCCGGAGGTGGATTTCGCGTTCACCGGCATGCAAGCTCGAGCAGCCGCTGTCAGAGGCGTCGAAGCGCCCGCCTGAGATCAGCAGGAGGTAGGCGCATCACCGCTTCTTTACTGCTGTTCCAGCATCTGCACTGAAACCCCAGAGGGCATCAAACCTCGCGGGGCGCCCGACTCATGGAATGTCTGCTGTTCACTTTGATGAACTTCAGCAATGGGTCGACAGCGCCAGTTCGCCGCCAGCGGGAGCAGTCGTTGGCCGGCCGTCGCCAGCGCGTGATTGACTTATCCAGCAGCCCCTTCCGCCGTTCCGCCGTCGACGGGCAAGTTTCGATGTACAGCGGAGATCCACCCGAACAGCTGGCCGAGGTCAGGTATGCGCCGCCGCCGCCGTTCGCCCGCGAAATCTGACCGGCTGCAACCAGTCTGCTTCTGCCTCCCAGCCGGGCGAGAATGTGCAAGTAGTCAGCTGGCAAGGATCTTCAGCCGCTCAGCGCATGGGCTCGCCCCGCCAACGTATCGGCGAGTTTCCAAGTTTGAGTTCAAGTGCCCGTGCATAGGACGGTAGAAATGAAACCTGGTGCGGGTGGTGCGCAGTTTTCGACTTCTTGTATCGGGAAGCGACACGCTCCCGCCGACCGCGATGCGGGTCCGTTCTTCAGATGGAGTCGGTCGGGAAGACCTTCGTGTAGTGCCGAGTGGTCCGTCGGCAAGCCCACGCATCATCCCGTTGGTGTAGCCGGGTAGATGGGCAGCCCGGCGGTCCGAGGCTCATAAACGGCAATCGCTGCAGCCAGATCCTCCAGCGCAAGCCCCACCGACTTGAACACCGTGCGTTGATCGGCCGAGGTTCGCCCGCTGGCTTCACCGCGCGACAGGCTGCTCAAGGTGCCGCGAACGTCGGCCGGGCCGAAGATGCCGCGCGACATCGGGCCGAGCAGTTCGCCGCTTTTCTGCAATGCTTCCTCGGTGTCCAGGTACAGCGCGGCGTCGACGAAGCAGGCGTCGTCAGCTTCCCGCATCGCCGGCGTGAAGCTGCCGATCAGGTCGAGGTGGCTGCCGGGCTGCAACCAGCGGCCCTGTATCAGCGGTTCGGTCGCCAGGGTGGCGCAGCTGACGATGTCGGCGGCGCTGACGGCTGCCTGCAGGTCAGGCTCGGCGAAGGCGTTGATGCCGCGGGTCTGCAGCTCGCGGGCGAAGTCCTCGGATTGTTCAGGTCGACGCGTCCAGATCGCCACCTTGTCGATCCGGCGCACACAGCGATAGGCATCCAGGAGCAGACGCGCCACCTGGCCGGCGCCGACCACCAGCAGGTGGCTTGCATCCGGGCGCGCCAGCCAGGAGGCAGCCAGCGCGGATGCGGCCGCAGTGCGGCGGGTGGTGATCTGGTCGCCGTCGATCAGCGCCAGCGGTACGCCGGTGATGCCGTCGTGCAGCAGATAGCTGGCGTGCAGGCCGGGCAGTCCGCGGCCGGCGTTGGCCGGTGCGATGTTGATGACCTTGACGCCGTAGTAGCGACCCTCCAGCCAGGCCGGCATGATCAGCGAGGTGAAGGCTTCGCCGGGTGCGGCCGTGACGGTGTGAACATGGCGCGGCGGAACGTTGCAGCCGGAAGCGAACAAGGACCGCAGCGCCGGGATCAGGCGCTCGAACGGCAAGGCCTCGCGGGTGGCATCGGCATCGAAGATCCGCATGGGCGACGCGGCAAGGTGGGGCTTCAGGTGCCGCAGAAGGTGCGGTAACACGCGGTCACTTCGCGCGGCGCGGGCTCGGCGTAGGCGGCAAATTGCTCGTTCTCGTCGAAGGGCTGGGCCAGCACCGTGAGCAGGCGCTCGAACGGGCCGAGATCATCGTCGTCGACCGCCGCCGTCAGCGCGGTTTCCACCTGGTGGTTGCGGGCGATGTAGATCGGGTTCGCACGGCGCATCGCCTGCACCCGTTCGGTCTGCCCGATCGCGGCTTGTTGCTGCGCTCGTTGATACCAGCGTTGGAGCCAGGGCTCCAGCGCCGCCTGGCCGGCGCCGAACAGCGCGCGCAGCGGCAATTCGTTGCCGTCGGCGGCGTCGCACAGGCGGCGCCAGCCGAGCGTGAAGTCGACGGTTTCGCTGTTCAGCAGCGCCAGAAAATCGTCGGCCAATGCACGGTCGGCGTGCACGTCGTCGGCGCGGGCGGTCAGCCCGAGCTTGGCTCGCCACACTGCGAGGCTGGCTGCCGCGTAGTGCTCGCCGAAGCGGCTGACGGCCTCGACCGCCAGCTGAGCGGCGCGTTCGGCGTCTTTGTCGATCAGCGGCAGCAGGGCTTCGGCGAGGCGCAACAGGTTCCAATGCGCGATGCCGGGCTGATTGCCGTACGCATACCGGCCCTGGGTGTCGATTGAGCTGAACGCGGTGTGCGGATCGTGGGCTTCCATGAAGGCGCAGGGGCCGTAGTCGATGGTCTCGCCGGAGATCGTCATGTTGTCGGTATTCATCACGCCGTGGATGAAACCCACGCCCATCCATTGCGCGATCAAGGCAGCCTGTCGCGCGACCACACCTTGCAGCAGCCCCAGATAGCGTTCGGGCTGGCCGATGAGTGCGGGCTCGTGGCGGGCGATGGCGTAGTCGGCCAGCCGGGTCAGCTGAGCTTCTTCGCGCCGTGCGGCGAAGAACTCGAAGGTACCGACCCGCAGGTGGCTGGCGGCCACCCGGGTCAGCAGTGCGCCGGGCAGCTGGCGGTCGCGCTGCACCGGCGCGCCGGTCGCCACTGCGGCCAGCGCGCGGGTGGTCGGGATGCCGAGTGCCTGCATCGCCTCGCCGATCAGCGCCTCGCGCAGCACCGGGCCAAGCGCGGCCTTGCCATCGCCACCGCGCGAAAACGGCGTGCGACCCGAGCCCTTGAACGCCAGGTCGCGACGTTGGCCGTGGCGGTCGATCAATTCGCCCACCAGCAACGCCCGGCCGTCGCCGAGCTGCGGCGAGAAATTGCCGAACTGGTGGCCGGCATAGGCCTGGGCCAGCGGATCGGCGCCATCCGGCAAGCGGTTGCCCGACAACATCGCGAGGCCTGCGGGGCCGGCGAGTGCGGCTTGGTCCAGACCCAGTTCGCCCGCCAGCGGCCGGTTCAGCCACAACAGCCGTGGCGCCGGCGCGGGCGCGGGCTGCCAGCGGACATACAGGCCGTCCAGGTCGCGGGCATAACTGTTGTCGAATGCGATGCTCAGCGCATCGGTGTCGGCTGCTGCCGCGTCGTCGACGCTGCGGGTTTGTGCTTCGGTGTCCTGGGTCATGGCCGCAAGGGTATCGGGCCGCGGGTCCCGGTGCAAACGCGGGTGCTTGTCACCGAATGAAAAATCTGAATCGTCTGCGGGTTTGCTGCCTTGATCGCGCGGATGCGCCGCGCATAATCGATCGCAGCCAAGCTGCCCCTCACCTGTATGGAACTGACTGAACTGGTCGAAGCCATCGACACCTTGAATGCGCCCGATGCGTTCAAGTCCGGTTTTTCGATGGTGCAGTGGCAGACCATCGGCAACTACCTGATCCCCTTCGAGATGAAGGAGGGCGAGGTCCTGATCGAGCAGGGCGACACCGACCGCGTCTGCTATTTTCTCGGTAGGGGCTCGCTGCAGGTCTATGTGACAGGCGGCCCGCCCGGCAGCGCGCAGATCGCGATCATGCGCGCCGGCGCGATCGTCGGCGAGCCCAGCCTGTTCGGCGACAACGCGCGCATGGCCAGCGTCAGCACCCTGACGCCGTGCACGCTGTGGGCGCTGAGCGGCCAGCGCTTCGAGCAGATGGCGCAGCGCGTTCCGCAGATCGCTCTCGACTTTCTGCGTGCAGCGGGTGTGGTGATGGCCACGCGGATGCGCGCCACGCTGACCCGCCACACCCCGTTCACCTGACGGGATTGAGTCCCTCGGCGGCCGGTCAGCCGATGCCGGCCGAGCCGGTCAGCAGCTTTTTCTCGGCCAGCGCCAGTGCTTCGGGCAGGCCGGACAACACCAGCGTATCGCCGGGCTTGAGCACCAGCGTGTCATCCGGCGGTACCACCTGCCCGGCCGCGCGGCGGATCGACGCCACGGAGACGCCGATCGCATGCAACGCCAGCGCCGCCACACTCTTGCCGACACACGGCCCGGCATGTGGCATCGTCACGCTGAGCAAGCGGGCGTTGCCGTGTTCGTCCATGGTGTCGTCGTCGGCGCCGTGGAAATAGCCGCGCAGCAGGCTGTAGCGCGCATCGCGCTGCTCCTGCACGACCCGAATCACCCGACGCATCGGCACGCCGACCAGCGCCAGCGCGTGGCTGGCCAGCATCAGCGAGCCTTCGATCGCCTCCGGCACCACTTCGGTCGCGCCGGCGGCCTGCAGCTTTTCGAGGTCCGAGTCGTCGAGGGTGCGAACGATCACCGGAACCTTCGGCGCATGCTCCTGCACCAGGCGCAGGATGCGCATCGCCGAGGCGGTGTCATGGTATGAAACCACCACCGCGGTGGCGCGTGCCAGGCCGGCCGCCATCAGGCTTTGCAGCCGCGCCGCATCGCCGAACACCACACTCTGGCCGGCTGCAGCGGCTTGGCGCACGCGGTCGGGGTCGAGGTCGAGCGCCATGTAAGGGATGTGTTCGCCGTCGAGGATGCGCGCCAGGTTCTGGCCGCTGCGCCCGTAGCCGGCGATGATGATGTGGGCCTCGGTATTGATCGACTTCTTGGCGATCGTCGTCATCGCGACCGATTGCATCAGCCAGTCGGTGGCAGACAGCCGCATCACGATCCGGTTGCTGTACATGATCAGGAATGGCGTGGCCAGCATCGACAGCACCATGCTGGCCAGCACCGGGCTCAGCCATTGCGGGTCGATCAGCTGCTGGTCGGCGCCGAGCGTCAGCAGCACGAAGCCGAATTCACCGGCCTGGGCCAGATAAAGGCCGGTGCGCAAGGCCACACCGGGCGCAGAACCGAACAGGCGCGAAATCGCCGCCACCAGGACGAACTTGGCCAGCACCGGAATCAGGCTCAGGAACAGCACCAGCAGCCACTGATCGAGTACTGGCCGCCAGTCGAGCTTCATGCCGATGGTGATGAAGAACAGGCCGAGCAACACATCGTGGAACGGCCGGATGTCGGTCTCGACCTGGTGCTTGTATTCGGTCTCGGCGATCAGCATGCCGGCGACGAAGGCACCGAGCGCCAGCGAGAGCCCGAAATGTTCGGTCAGCCAGGCCAGGCCGAGCGTGATCAGCAGCAGGTTGAGCACAAACAGTTCTTCGCTCTTGCGCCGCGCCACCAGCGTCAGCCACCAGCGCATCACGCGCTGCCCACCGACCAGCAGCACGGCCAGCAACGCAATCGCCTTGACGGCAGCCCAGCCGAGCGAGACCGCCATTTCCTGGCCGGTGGAATTGAGCGCCGGAATCAGCACCAGCAGCGGCACCACGGCCAGATCCTGGAACAGCAGCACGCCCATCACGCGGCGCCCGTGCTCGCTTTCCAGTTCGAGTCGATCGGCCATCAGCTTGACGACGATCGCGGTGCTGGACATCGCCATCGCGCTGCCGAGCACGATGGCGCCCTGCCACGACAGCTCCCACGGTCGACTGGTGAACGAGAACAGCCAGACCAGCAGGAAGTGGCCGGCCACCGAGCCGATGATGGTCAGGAACACCTGCGCCAGACCGAGCCCGAATACCAGCTTGCGCATGCTCTTGAGCTTGGGCAGGTTGAACTCGAGGCCGATCACGAACATCAGGAATACGACGCCGAACTCGGCCAGGTAGCGAATGCTCTCGGAGTCTTGCGCCAGCGCGAGCGCATTCGGGCCGATCACCACACCGACCGCCAGATAGCCCAGCATCGGCGGCAGCTTCAACGAGCGGCATGCCACCACCCCGGCCACGGCCGCGACCAGGTACAGCAGAACAAGCGCGAGCGTGGAGGCCATGGACTGGAAAGGGGGCGCGTTCTAAAAGACGCGTGCCTACAATGACGCGGGCAACATGCCTCATCCTAATCGACAGTCCTTGCCCACCGAACCGCTTTCGACGCCCCCACTGACTGCCTCACCGCTGCGACCCTTCGAGCCCGAGCGGGCGCTGGCGTTGGCGCGCGACACCTTCGACATCGAGGCCGCGGCGCTGATCGGCCTGAAGGACCGGCAGGGCGAAAGCTTTGCGCGCAGCGTCGAGGCGATGCTGGATTGCCGTGGCCGGGTGGTCGTGATGGGCATGGGCAAAAGCGGGCATGTGGGGCGCAAGATCGCCGCCACGCTCGCGTCGACCGGCACCCCGGCGATGTTCGTGCACCCGGCCGAAGCAAGTCACGGTGATCTGGGCATGGTGATTCCGGGCGACATCGTGCTGGCGATCTCGAACTCCGGCGACAGCGACGAGATCGCCGCCATCCTGCCGGCGATCAAGCGCCTGGGCGTGACCCTGGTCGCGATGACCGGGCGCGCCGAATCGACGCTGGCGCGCCATGCCGATTTCGTGCTTGACAGCGCGGTCGACCAGGAGGCCTGCCCGCTGAACCTTGCACCGACCGCCAGCACCACCGCGCAGATGGCATTGGGCGATGCGCTGGCGGTTGCGCTGCTCGATGCACGTGGGTTTCGCGAGGCCGATTTCGCGCGCTCGCATCCGGGTGGCAGCCTGGGCCGCAAACTGCTGATGCACGTGCGTGACCTGATGCGCAGCGGCGAGGCCCTGCCGAAGGTCGGTCCGGCGGCCGGCCTGAACGAGTTGCTGCGCGAAATGACCGGCAAAGGTCTGGGCTTCAGCGCGGTGGTCGACGGCGACGATCGGGTGCTCGGCATCTTCACTGACGGCGACCTGCGGCGCCTGATCGAACAGGAAACCGATCTGCGTGGCCTGACGGCGGCGAAGGTGATGCACACCGGCCCGAGGCTGGTACGCAGCGACGATCTGGCGGTCGACGCGGCCGGTGAGATGGAGCGCCACCGCATCACCAGCGTGCTGGTGGTCGACGCCGACGACAAGCTGATCGGCGCGCTGAACTCCAACGATCTGATGCGGGCCAAGGTGATCTGATGCCGCACGCCATGTCGCTGCAGCCGGCGATTCGCTTCGAACCCGAGTTGCTGCTGAAGGCACAGGGCATCCGCGCCGCGATTTTCGATGTCGACGGCGTATTGACCGACGGCCGCATCTACGTCGGCGAACACGGCGAGCAGTTCAAGGCCTTCAGCACGCTCGACGGCCACGGCCTGAAGCTGTTGGCGCGCGCCGACATCGTGCCGTTGGTGATCACCGGGCGTGACTCGCCGGCGGTGCGGCGTCGGGTGGCTGACCTGGGCATCGTGCATGCGGCCTACGGCGCGGCCGACAAGCTGGCCGCCGCGCAACCGCTGCTCGCCGGCCTGGGCCTCACCTGGGAGCAGCTCGCGGTGATGGGCGACGACTGGCCCGACCTGCCGTTGATGGTGCGGGCGGGGTTCGCCTGCGCACCGGCCAATGCGCATGTCGAGGTCAAGGCGGTTGCCGCGCACGTGACCACCGCAGCCGGCGGCCACGGCGCGGCGCGTGAATGTTGCGATCTGCTGCTGACCGCGGCCGGACACTATGCCCGGTTGCTGAACGGCCACCTGTTGACTCTGGATGGTGGTGGCAACTGATCCGGCCAGCGCCCGCAGACTGGCGCCATCGATCCGTTCGGGTGCTGCAGCCGATGCGCCACCCAACATCCCGCTGAGCTATCGGCTGCGCGAGCTGGTGAGCGGCTACCTGCCGCTGCTGGTGATGGGCGTGCTGGCCCTGGCAACCTGGTGGCTGGTCGAGAACTCGCCGCAGGCCGACGCCGACCGCGCATCGGTGGTGCCGATGCACGTGCCCGACTACACGATGAACACCTTCATGGTCGAACGCTTTGCCGCTGACGGGCACTTGCGGGTCCGGATCCAGGGCGACGAGTTGCGGCACTACCCGGACAACGAGACGATCGAGATCGACAATCCGCGAATTCGCGCCTACACCCCCGACGGTCAGGTGACGGTTGCCACGGCCCGGCAGGCGGTTGCCAATGGCGATGGTTCGCAGGTCCAGTTGCTGGGTGACGCGAAGGTGGTTCGAGAGGCAGCCGCGGGTGAACCGACCATCGAATTCCGCGGCGAGTTCATGCACGCCTTCTTCGACAGCGGCGAATTGCGCTCGCACCTGCCGGTGACGATCTTGCACGGCGTGAATCAATTGCGGGCCGACAGCCTCGACTATCAACATGACGGTCGTCGCCTGCAGCTCAAGGGTCGTGTGCGCGCGACCTTCCCCGCCGCCGAGCGGCCTGCGCGTTGAATGATGGTGGTGACATGAACGATCGCAACGGGCCGCTGGTCGTCATCACCGGCGCGTCCAGCGGCATTGGCCAGGCGCTGGCCGCACGCTTCCATCGCGCCGGTTATCGCCTGTGCCTGATTGCCCGCCGGGTCGAAGCCGTGAGCGAGTGGGTGGCGAAGCAGGGCCTCGAGCCGGCGCGCGTTGCGGTGCACGCCGCCGACGTGCGCGACATCGATTCGATCACCGCTGCCGGACGGCGCTGCATCGCCGAGCAAGGCCTGCCCGACGTCGTGATCGCCAACGCGGGCATCAGCGTCGGCATCGACACCGCCGATTTTGCCGACCTCGAGGTGATGCGGGCCAGCCTGGAAACCAATCTGCTCGGCATCGCCGCCACCTTCCAGCCGCATCTGGGCGGCATGCGCGAACGGCGCAGCGGCACGCTGGTCGGCATCTCCAGCGTGGCCGGTATCCGCGGCCTGCCCGGCCATGGCGCGTATTGCGCCAGCAAGGCGGGCGTGATCGCCTATTGCGAAAGCCTGCGCGGCGAATGCCGGGGCGACGGCGTCCGGGTCGTGACCATCGGACCCGGTTATATCGACACGCCGTTGACGCAGAAGAACCGCTACGCGATGCCGTTCCTGATGTCGGCCGACGCTTTTGCCGACCGGGCGTTCAAGGCGATCGAGGCGGGTGTCAGCTACCGCGTCATTCCGTGGCAGATGGGCGTGGTTGCCAAATTGCTGCGCCTGCTGCCGAACCCGCTGTTCGATCGCCTGCTGGCCGGACGGCCGCGCAAACGCCGCCGCAACGAATAGGCAAAAACAAAGGCGGTGGGCTTTCGCACCACCGCCTTTTCTGTCGCATCGTCGACCCCATCCGGCCGGGACTGCGTTGTTTCAATCGACCCGGCGTTCAGCATGAACTGGGCCGCAGCCGCTGTCCCGCTCGCTGGCAGGGGACAGGCTGCTGCGATTCAGCAGCCGAAGGGAACGCTCAGTAACCGCCGCGGCCACCGCCGCCGCCACCACCACCGCTTGGCCGACCACCACCGCCGCCGCCGCTGCCGTAGCCACCGCGGCTGCCACCGCCGCCGCCGAAACCACCGCCGCCACCGCTACCGCCGCCGTAGCCACCACCGCCGCCTGAGCGACCGCCGCCGCCACCACCGTAGCCGCCACCGCCACCGCCGCCGCCGTATCCACCGCCGCCACTGCGGCCGCCGCCACCGCCACCGAAGCCGCCCGGACGCTCTTCGCGCGGACGGGCCTCGTTGACGACCACGGCACGGCCGTCGACCATTTGGCCGTTCATGCCATTGATGGCAGCCTGTGCCTCGGCATCGGATCCCATTTCGACGAAGCCGAAGCCTTTGGATCGACCGGTTTCGCGGTCCATCATGACCTTGGCCGACGACACGGTGCCGAACGCGCCGAACGCTTGTTGAAGAGTGTCGTCGCGCACGCTGTAGGCGAGGTTTCCGACATAAAGTTTATTGCCCATCGAGAGCGCCTTTCATTCCTGATGACTCAGATACCCATGTGGAGCTTCTACCCATCCTGACCCATTTCAAGCGAAGGCGCGGACTCCATGCACGAAATTCCATTATCAATTCATTTTCGCGTCGCTGGCAAAGCCTTATCGCGCCTGCAGCGACGAAAGTGTTGGGAAAGTGCCTTGGCGGAAGCCGCCGCTATCATCGACCTCGCACCAGCACGGGGAATAACCGGTCTCGCCAACGATGTCAGCGCCCCATTTGAGAATTGCCAGCCTGGTGCCCAGCCTGACCGAACTGGTGGTGTCGCTCGGCCTGCAGGATCATCTGGTTGCACGCACCGGTTTTTGCATTCATCCGTCCGAGTTCGTGCGTGACATCCCCAAACTGGGCGGTACGAAAGATGTGCGGCTCGATCGCCTGCGCGAGATCGGCGCCAGCCACGTCCTCGTCAACGTCGATGAAAACCGGCTCGAGACGATCCGCGAAATCGAGGCCTGGCCGGCACAGTCGAGACCGCAGATCGTCGTCACGCACCCGCAGGCGCCGCAAGATGTCGCCGCACTGATCGACCAGCTGGTGGCGGTGTTTGCCGACGCACCAGGCATCGCCGCGGCGACCACCCTTGTTCTGCGCGAACGCGCGCAATGGCTGAAGACCGCCTTGCGCGACGAGCTGGCGCGCACCGCCCGGCAGCAACACCCGCGCCAGAACGTTTTGTATCTGATCTGGCGCGGCCCGTGGATGACGGTCGCGCGCAATACCTACATCTCGCGCATGCTGGCGCATGTGAACTGGCAGACCTTGCCGGCGGTCGACGGCGGCGAAACCGGTGCCGCCCGATATCCCGCCCTCGGCGGCGACGAGCCCTGGCTGGCCGATGTGGATCGGGTGCTGCTGAGTTCGGAGCCCTACGCCTTCACCGCGGCACACCTCGACGAAGCGCAGGCGCTGTGTCCGAATGCCGAGGTCGACTTGGTGGACGGCGAAGTGCTCAGCTGGTACGGGCCACGTACCGTCGATGGCCTGCGCCTGCTGCGGACGTTGGCCGGTTTGCCACAACGCAGCAGCGAGAAAGTGCAGCCATGACGCCACCATCGATGGACATCTTCAAGCCGCTGGTCACCTTGCTGGCGATCGTCAACCCGATCGGCATCGTGCCGTTCTTCATCCATTTCACGCAGAACCTGGAGCGCCGCGAACGGCAGCGCACGGCGCGGGTGGCGTCGTTCAGCGCCTTCGTGGTGATTGCCGTCAGCGCCCTGTTCGGCCTGAAGATCATCGGCTTCTTCGGCATTTCGCTGGCATCGTTCCAGACCGGCGGCGGCGTCCTGCTGCTGATCTCGGCGATCCAGATGCTGAATGCCCAGCCGGCCGAAACGCGCCCGGAAGATGTCCGGGAAGGCGACACCAAGGCGAGTGCCGGCGCCAGCATCGCGGTGGTGCCGCTGACGATTCCGCTGCTGACCGGCCCGGCCACCATCTCGACGATGGTGATCTATGCCGACAAGACCCGGCACTGGTGGGAGCTGGCGGTGCTGGTCGGCTACGGCCTGGTTGTCGGGCTGGTAACCTGGATCGTATTTTCGGCGTCGGGCCGAATCGCGCGCGCGCTCGGCACCACCGGAATCAACATCATGACCCGGCTGATGGGCCTGATCCTGGCGGCGGTGGCAGTCGAGTTGTTGTCCGACGGCCTCGGCCAGCTGTTCCCGATCCTGGGTTCGATGCAGCGCTGACGAGCCGTCGCGATGAGTGACGAGACCACCTTCGACTACATCGTCTGCGGCGCCGGTACCGCCGGTTGTCTGCTCGCGAACCGCCTCAGCGCCGACCCCACCAAGCGCGTGCTGCTGCTCGAGGCCGGTGGCACCGACCGGTATTTCTGGGTCCATGTGCCGGTCGGTTATCTGTACTGCATCGGCAACCCGCGTACCGACTGGTTGTACAAGACCGATCCCGATCCCGGCCTGAACGGGCGCAGCCTGATCTATCCGCGCGGCAAGCTGCTGGGCGGCTGCTCGAGCATCAACGGCATGATCTACATGCGTGGCCAGGCGCGCGACTACGACGGATGGGGCGCCGGTGACGGCCACGGCGCCAATCCGGGCTGGAGCTGGGTCGAGTGCCTGCCGCATTTTCTGGCGCACGAGGATCACTTCCGCGGCGCCAGTGAATTTCATGCCGCACCGGGTTTCGATGCCAGCGGTCGACGCCGCGGCGGCGAGTGGCGGGTCGAGCAGCAGCGCCTGAAGTGGGAAATCCTCGACGCCTTCGCCGAAGCCGCGCAACAGGCTGGCCTGCCGCGCAGCACCGACTTCAACCGTGGCGACAACGAAGGCGTCGGCTATTTCGAGGTCAATCAGAAGGCCGGCATCCGATGGAACGCGACCAAGGCGTTTCTGCGGCCGGTGCAGCACCGCCCGAATCTGAAGATCTGGACCGACGCGACCGTGCTGCGCCTGCTGTTCGACGAAACACCCGGCGATGCCGACGCGCTGGCGGTGCGCGGTGTGGAACTGATTCCGCCGCGCGGCACGGCACTGCTGCAGGTGAAGGCCACACGCGAGGTGGTGTTGTGCACCGGCGCGATCGGCACACCGACGCTGCTGCAGCGCTCGGGCGTCGGCCCCGCGCCGTTGCTGCAACAGCATGCGATCACGCCGCGGCTGGTGCTGCCGGGGGTCGGCGAAAACCTGCAGGATCATCTGCAGATCCGGGCCGTGTTCGCGGTCGAAGGTGTGCCGACGCTCAACAGCATCGCCAATACCGCCTGGGGCAAGGCGAAGATCGGCCTCGAATACTTGATGTCGCGCAGCGGGCCGATGAGCATGGCGCCGTCGCAGCTCGGTGCCTTCACGCGCAGCGATCCGACCCGCCCGCACCCCAATCTGCAATATCACGTGCAGCCCTTGTCGCTCGATGCCTTCGGCCAGCCGCTGCACCGCTACGACGCCTTCACCGCCAGCGTGTGCAACCTGAACCCGACCAGCCGCGGCAGCGTGCGCCTGCGCTCGACCAGGCCCGACGATGCGCCGAGCATCGCGCCGAACTACCTGCGCAGCGAAGCCGACCGCCTGATTGCCGCGCAATCGCTGCGGGTGACGCGCAACATCGTCGCCCAGCCGGCGCTCCAGCGCTACCGGCCGCGGGAGGTCAAGCCCGGTGTCGAATACGAGAGCGATTCCGATCTGGCCAAACTGGCCGGTGACATCGGAACCACGATTTTTCACCCGGTGGGCACCACCAAGATGGGCCCGGCCGACGATCCGATGGCCGTCGTCGACGCACGCCTGAAGGTGCACGGCGTGCGCGGCCTGCGCATCGCCGACGCCGGCATCATGCCGACCATCACCAGCGGCAACACCAACTCTCCGACCCTGATGATCGCCGAGCGCGCCGCGCAGTGGATGGTGGACGACGCGGCGAGTGGTGCAGCTTGACTGCACAGCCCGCGGATCGGTCGCCTGGTCAATCGTGGCCAGCGTGAGCTGGTGATCGGAAGAGGGGCACGCGGCTGCGTCGCGCTCTATCGGTTCGTGCCCCGCATCGACACGGTCTTCATCCTGGCCATCAGGAGCCAGCGCGAATCGGGATTCAAGCTCGCCGGTACCTGATCATGGCCGGCGCGGCGGCAGCGCCTGGCGGCTCAGCCGGGGTTGGGGTCCGAAATCGGTATTCGGGGTGGCACCGGCATCGATCAGCCGCAGGCATTCGTTCAAGGCCACCTGCAACTGCAGGTCGCGACCGGCTGCGGCGTCTTGTGGCGCGTTGTCGACCACGATGTCCGGATCGGTGCCGTAATTTTCCACCCCCCAGCCGACATCTCGAAACCAGAACGCATATTCAGGCTGCGTGGTTTCGGTGCCATCGACCAGCGCATGGTGCGGATTGATGCCGATCACGCCGCCCCAGGTTCGGGTGCCGATCAGCGGTCCCAGGCCCATCAGCTTGAAGCCGTGCGAGAAGATGTCGCCGTCCGAACCCGAGTGCTCGTTGGCCAATGCCACCACCGGCCCGGCGACCGCTTCCTCCGGATACGGCTGCACCTGGCCCCAGCGCGACTTGCAGTAGCCGATGCGTCGCCGCGCCACCTTTTCGAGCAGCAGCGACGAGACGTGGCCACCGCGGTTGTAACGCAGGTCGACGATCAGGCCTTCGCGATCACATTCGGTCAGGAAATAGCGATGGAATTCGGCAAAGCCGGGCGACATCATGTCGGGCAGGTGCAGATAGCCGACCCGACCGGCTGATTCGTCGTGAACCCAGCGCCGACGCCCCTCGACCCATTCGCGGTACAGCGCGGGCACGTCGTCTTTCAGGGCCTGCGCCACCACCTCGCGCCGCCACACCGTGCCGTCCGGCCCGCCGCCGGCCAGCGTCAGCGCCACCTTGCAGCCGGCCTGATGAACCAGCAGGGCCTGCGGTGGCAGCTCGCGTGAAACCGGCTGGCCGTTGACCGCAATGATGCGCTGCCCCACACGGGCCTCGACCCCGATGGCGTTGAGGGGTGAATCGGCGCCCGAATCCCAGGTGTCGCCGCGCACGATGGCGGTGATTTCGTAGCCGGCCGGCAGCGTCGGTGAGCCGTCGCCCCTTTTCACCGCCCCGCCTTCGGCCCAGCGCCACTGGGCGGCGAGGTGACCGAGGCCGACCGCCGGCGGCTTGCGGTGATCGCCGCCGATCTCGTAGGCATGCGAGGTGCCGAGTTCGCCCTGCATTTCCCAGATCAGGTCGGACAGCTCGGCGCGGGTCGCGATCTTCTCGAGCAGCGGCGAATACTGGCGCCAGACCGCATCCCAGTCGACGCCGGACAGGTCGGCGGTCCAGAAATTGTCGCGTTGCAGGCGCCAGACTTCGCGCAGCATCTGGGCCCATTCGGCTCGTGGCTGCAGCGAGGCGCGCACCCGTGCCAGGTCGATCCAGCCGCTTTTGCGCGACGGATCGCTGCCCGAATCCGCGGCCGGTTTGCGGTCGGCGGCGATCACGCGCAACTTGTCGCCATGCCGTACCGCCAGCGTGCCGTAATCGGCTGACAGCGTGAAGCTGTCGGCCTTGTCGACGACGGTCTCGGCCTTGCCGGTCGCGAAATCGAACAATTCGAGTCGGCCGGTCGATTCGGCATGACCACCGCGGCCGTGCGCGCCGATGATGGGCAGCACGGTCCATACGACCTTGCCGCCGCTCACCCCGGCGATCCGCCCGTAACGATCCTCGGCCACCGGGAAGGCAGCTACTCGATCGGCAATGCCGACCAGATCGACCGCCAGCGCTGCCACCTTTTCATTGGGCGAGAGGTGCGCCGTCTTGCCGTTGCCCTTGTCGGGTTTTGACGCATCTTCGCTCGCCTCCTGCATGCCTTTCGGCAGCGGATCGAACGGCGGTGCACCGCCGGCCTGCAGCGCGATCAGATAGGGACGCACCCCGCGCGGAAAACTGAGCTCGAACTGCATCGCGTCGTAGACCGGATCGAAGGTGCGCGCCGACAGGAAATACAGGTAGCGGCCCGACGGGTCGAAGGCCGGCGAGCTGTCCTGGTATTCGGGCCGGGTCAGCAGGGTCTGGCGGCCGTCATCCAGTCGATGCAGCTTGATCGCGCGGTGGCGCAGGCCGGTCGCGATCGAATAGGCCAGCCAGCGGCCATCGGGCGACCACGCCAGGTCGGCGCAGCGTCCGGCGTCGCTGCGGTCGATGCGGCTGAAAACCGCGCCGTCGCGGTGACTGTCTGGCGCCTGGTCGAGATCGACCAGCCACAACTCGTTGCGGTGATTGGCCAGCGCCACGCGTCGGCCCTGCGGCGCTGCGCGCAGGTCGGTGACGCGGCCGATGTCGCCGGGCAGCGGGTGGGTCTCGCCGTCGATGTGGATCTCGAGCTGCTCTTCACCGCTGCCATCGCTGACGACGATCAGGGTGCGGCCATCGGCCAGCCAGTGGCCGTGGCTCAGGCGTGCACCGTCGGCCGGGCCGTGCTGGCGCACCGCGCCTTCCCACAGCGGCAGCGTGAACAGCTTGCCGCGCACGTCCAGCGCCAGGCTGTGGCCTTGCGGGTGCAGCTCGATGCCGCGCAGGTTGTCGGGGGTCTTGACGAAGCGGCGCGCGCCCTGGCTGCGATGCCCGGGCAGATCGATTTCCAGGCGTCGCGTGCTGTCGTCGTTGGGGTCGTACAGCCACAGGTCGGCAGCGTGCTGATAGACGATGCGCTTGCCGTCGGTCTGTGCATGGCGGGCATAAAACGCATCATGGTCGGTGTGGCGCTGTACATCGTCGCCATTGGGGCGGCAGGAGTACAGGTTGCCCACACCCTGTGCATCCGAGAGATAGAAGATCCGTTCGCCGAGCCACATCGGGCTGCTGATGTTGCCGGCCAGCGACAGCCGGCGAAACTGACCGTTGCCCGACTCGTCGACCCACAGATGGCCGGCAGTGCCGCCGCGATAACGCTTCCAGCGCGCCGCATCGGCGGTGTTGCGACCGATCACGCGCCGATGGCCGGGATGCTGCCGGTCGTAGGTGATGTGGTTGACCTGGCCGATCTCCAGCAACTGCGGCAAGCCGCCGGCCGGATCGATGGTGTGGGCGCGGTAATTGCGGAAGAACGGTTGGCCCTGCGTCGTCACGAACACGATGTGGCCTTTCGGCGTCCAGCCGCGCACCATCACATCGGGGCCGAGCCAGGTCAGGCGTCTCGACTGGCCGCCATCCAGCGCCAGCACATGCACCTCCGGGTGGTGTTCGTCCCGGCTGACATAGGCAATCGAGCGCCCGTCGTCGGAGAAGCAGGGTGTCGAAGGCTCGGACAGTCCGGCCGTCAGGCGCAGGGCCGGACCACCGGCGGTATCGGCCAGCCACAAGTCGTCGTCGCTGACGAATACCAGCTTGTCGCCATGCAGGCCGGGATGGCGGAGATAGGCGGGGTTGGGCATGAGCGCATCCTCTTGACGGGGCCGATGCGCGCGGCGCGCGCGGCTGGCGCCGAGGATACTGTCTGGCCGGACCCGCGTCGATCACATCTGCTTGAAGCGGTGGCTGAAGCTGTCGGAGATCTGCAGTGTCTCGCTGCGCTCCTTCAGCCGCAGCATCAGGTGGCCGCGAAAGTCGCGGCTGACCCCGGCCACCGCCATCGCGTTGACGACGGTGCTGCGGTGAATCTGCCAGAACTGCTGGCTGTCGAGTTCCTCGAGCAGCTCCTTCAGCGATTTGCGGATCAGCGCGTCGCCGTCGCGGGTCACCACGCGGGTGTATTTGTTGTCGGCCTGGAAATACGTCACCTCGTCGACCGTGATCAGTTTGGTCGTCTGCCCCACCGAGGCGTTGATCCAGCGCAGCGGGTTGCGCGATGCAGCCGGCGCGTTGCTGCCGGCCAATGCCCCGAGAATGGCGTCGAGCTGGGCCGGCGGGGCGCTGGCCGCGAGCCGCTCGCGCACCCGCCCGATCGCGGTGAACAGGCGCGCCGCCGAAACCGGCTTCAGCACATAGTCGACCGCACCCTGGTCGAATGCCGCGACCGCGTGCTGGTCGTAGGCGGTGACGAACACCACATGACTGCGACCACTCGCCTGGCGCGCCACTTCGAGGCCGGTGGCGCCCGGCATCTCGATGTCGAGAAACACCACGTCGGGCCGCAATTCGGTGATCAGGCGAAGCGCCTGAACGCCGTTTTCAGCTTCGCCGATCACCTGCAGTTCCGGCCACAACTGGGCCAGCTGCTCGACCAGGTGCTGGCGCAGCGTGGCTTCGTCTTCGGCCACCAGCGCGGTCGGATGCGGTCTCACCGCGGCAACTCCAGCGTGAAGCGGGTGATCCGCATCGGATCTGCGTTCGATGTTGCCTCGGTTGCGCCACCGGTGCAGTGCGTGGGTAGCGGCAGGTCCTCGCAGCGCAGGCTGGCGCGCCCGGCATAAAGCACCTGCAGCCGCTCGCGCAAACGCTGCAGTTCGTTGTCGTCGTCGCACAGCGCCGGGGCGGCAATCGTCAGCACCAGGCACAGGCACTCGCCGCGCACCAGGGCCTCGAGCTCGATTTCGCGCGGCAGCGTTGCTTCGCAGCGCAATGCGCGCTGCACCAGCGGCAGCAGCAGCATCGGATGAAAGGTGATGCCCGACAACTCGTCCGGCACCCGCGCCACGAAACGTGGCAGCCCGTCGTGCATGCCCTGCACCAGATCGAGGTAGGAGCTCAGCAGATCGACCTCGGCCGCGATGGTCGAGCCCGCTTCACGCAGCTTCGGCAACGCCACCCGCAGGTAGGTGATCAGGCGGTCCATCTGCGCCACCGCCGCGGACCGGTCAGCGGGTGCGGCGCTGCCCGCATCGGTACCGTACAGCCGCTCGATGTCGACCAGCACGTCGAACAGCAGCCCCGGTTCAACCTGGGCCTGCATGGCAGCCAGCCGCGACTCGAGGGTGGCCCGGGCGAGCCTGGCGTGTTCGGCCAGCGCGTTCGAAACGGCCCGTTCGCTGCGCCGGTGCCGACCGGCCATTTCAAGCACCGCGACCGCCAGGCTGGAGGGGATCAGCGTCGCCAGGCTGTCGGCCAAAAACATCGCCAGCCAGGCGGGCGGTGCCTTGTCCTTGTGCCGATAGGCAAGTTCCATCGCGGTCGGCAGATCGAGCACACGCAGCAGCATCGGTACCAGCAGCGCGCTCAGCAGCGTCGCCACCAGCACCGCCAGTGCCAGCCGCTGCAGCCGCAGCGGCGAATCGGTGGCGCTGCGGTCGGCCGGCAGCCAGACCAGCATCAGCAGCAGCGAACAGGCCATCGGGCCGACCGTTTCGGCAATCAGCACGCGCGCATCGCTGGTCCTGATCGACGGGTCGGCCAGCGCGACCAGGTTCATGCCGCCGAGCAGTCCGCCGAGCAGCATGAACCAGCCGGCTTCGCGCCAGCTCAGCGAGCGCCAGGCGTGCAGCAGCCCGCGGGCCGGCGAGGCGTCGACCGATGCCGCGGTCGGGGTCGGCGACCAGACGACGCTCATGCGAGCGCGCTCCCGTGGTTGTCGGGCTGCAAGGCCGGCATCGGCAGAACCAGCCGGGCGACCACACCGGCGCTTTCGCCGGCCCGCAGTTCCAGGGTGGCCAGCTCGCCGAACAGCGCGGCCAGCCGGCTGCGGGTATTCGACAGGCCGACTCCGCTTCCCGACGCCGCCGTGAAGCCCTGCCCGTCGTCCGCAACCTCGATCGTCAGGCGGCCATCGCCGTTCGTCTCAGCGGTGATCGCGATCCGTCCGCCGCGGGTCAACGGCGCCAGGCCGTGCTTGACCGCGTTCTCCACCAGCGTCGGCAACACCATCGGCGGCACGGGCAGGTCCAGCAGGTCCGGTGCGGCGCGGATGTCGAAGGCCAGCCGGTCGCCCATGCGCAATTGCAGGATGGTCAGGAAGGAGCGCGCCAGATCGAGTTCGCGACGCAGCGTCGAGCCGCTGCTGCGCATGCTGGGCAGGGCGGCGCGCAGGTAGTCGATCAGGCTGCGCAGCATCTCGCGCCCGCGTCCCGGCTGGGTTTCCTGCAGGCGCTGCACGTGGGCCAGGGTATTGAACAGAAAATGCGGCTCGATCTGTGCCTGCAGGGCCGACAACCGGGCTTCCACGCCGCGTGCTGCCAGCGTGTCGCGTTCGCGCGCCGCCAGCTCGAGCTGGCGCCGGGTCTCGTTTTCACTGCGCACAAACCAGAACAGCGCGTGCGCGAAGCCGCCGTTGATCAGCCAGATGCCGACGGTCGGTACGAACCAGCTCCATTGGATGGTGCCGAAGTGGCCGTGGAAGACCAGCAGCCGCAGCAAGGCTCCGGCGATCGCCGCGGACGCCACGGCAACGACGCGGGTCGTCATGGCGGCGAAGGTCGATATCTGCCGCCCGTGCAGCAGCGCCTCGGTGAGACCGATCGCCAGCAGCACCGAAAAGCCGCTGATCAACGTCTGCCTCAGGTAGACGAAGCTGCTCGACCAGGCTTCGTCGAAGGCCTCGAGGTTGAACACGATTGCAAAACGCGAGACGACGAAGACCAGCGCCAGATAGAAGACGATCGCCACGGTGTGCAGATTGACGATGCGGCCGAAGGTCGCCCAGGCACCGCCAACGCCGGGCGCAGAAGGCTGATGCATGGACGAAGCGGGGGGCTGCGGATTCATCGCCACCGATTGTCGAACGGGGTGGAGGCCGCTGCAAGCCGCTGCGACGAAGTCGCCGTGCTGGCGACCGGATGGCACTGGCGGCGACGAGTGCAGCATCGAGCCCGGCCGTTTTTGTGGGAGCGCCTTCAGGCGCGATCCCGGGCCGGCCCTCGGCTGCCCTGCCCCTTCAGCGGCCCGCGCCACCCAGACAATCGGCTGCAGCCTCGATGCGGGCCGCGAGTTGTAGCGTGGCGGGGTCGGTGAGCGGCGCCAGCCGGCCGGCCTGGGCGCTTTGCAACAGGCGCTCCAGCGTCGCCGGCTGCGGCGTCAGCGGGCCGAAAAACAGCGGCGCCTGCCCGCGGGCGATCAGCAGGGTCGGGAAGTCGTCGACATCGATCGAGCCGACGATGTCTTCGTCATCCTCGATATCGACCCAGACGAAGCGCAAGCGGCCGGCGTGGCGCTGCTGCACGTCGTCGAAGCTGGCGCGGTATTCGCCGCACAGATTGCACCAGCGGGCACACAGGCAGGCGATCAGCAGGGTCGTGTCTTCGGGCATCGCGGGGCGTGTCGGCGGCAGTGTGCTTGCTGGGGTCGGGCTGGCGGGCTGGCGGGCTGCGACATTCTGCCGCGTCGGGCCGGTCCATGCGAATGGCCAGGCAGCGCAGCGGCGGCGCTATATTCGACGCCTGCAACCAATCGGACTGCGATGCTCGTCGATCACCTTGCAAATCTGGAGAAGCGCCTGCGATCCTGGTCCGATGCCGAGACGGCGACCCCGTCCGATCTCCTGTCCAGTGAATTCTGCGAGCCGATGTTCGGGTCCGAGTTGAGCGTCTCGGCAGGGCGCATCGTCGATTGCGATTCGACGCCCGAAGCGCAGCTGGCCGAGGCCGACATCCTGCTGTGCCGTCCGCA